>JACVGW010000071.1 GCA_018992565.1 Theionarchaea archaeon | reverse complement strand
TACGTAAACATATACAAACATAAATGGAAAACCTTAAATGGAAATCATTAGAGGATAAATCAGACAAATATCTCTGAATTATAAGTCAGAGGGAGGATTTACATGAAACGTGCTACTATGAAAGCAGATGAGGTTCACACGCCCACTGCCACCATCAAAGGACTGGAGATTTCTATTGGGAAAATTATCGACGACGAATGGGATGAGAAAATGGGACCCACCCCCATGCCCTCAGTAACAGATTTGAGAGGATGGGACTTTAGATTGCTGGAACGGTATAAACCTTTTTACGGGCCCTTTTGTGATAGCTGTTGTTTATGTACATATGGAAAATGTGATTTATCAGATGGGAAAAAGGGAGCCTGCGGCCTTGGTATTGAACCTCAGCAGGGCAGGATCATCTTGCTGGCCTGCTTGATTGGTTCCACAGCACATGGCGCACATGCACGCCACATGGTGGATCATTTCCTGGAGACAGTAGGTGACATGGACATCGACATGGGAGATAACGTGCAGGTTGAAGCGCCAGTTACCAGGCTGGTGACGGGGATCAGGCCCCGGCGGATGAGTGATTTTCTTGATGTTCTGGACTATGGAGAACGAGAAATTCTGCACTTGCTGTCAGCTGCCCATACTGGGCAGGAAGGAAATGTCATAGACTTTGAATCCAAAGCACTCCATGCCTCCATGATCGACCAGATGTTCATGGAAGTTGCAGATATCGCTCAGATCGTGCGGTATGATCTTCCAAAGGGAGATCCTGAAGCACCTCTTGTGGAAATCGGGTTGGGTGTTATTGACAGGACCAAACCTGTGGTCATGTGTTTTGGCCACAACGCCCTCTCTGCCACTTCTGTGATGGACTACACCAACATCAAAGGGTTATATGACTCTGTGGAAGTGGCTGGTGTGTGCTGCACTGCACTGGATATGACACGGTATGAATCCAGGGCAAAGATTGCAGGTCACATCTCTCATCAGATCAAGTACCTGAAGACTGGTGTTGCTGATGTTATTACTGTTGATGAGCAGTGCATCAGGACAGATACCCTAGAATTGGCCCAGGAGACAGGTACGGTGGTCATCGCCACAACAGACAAGATCTGCTATGGATTGCCAGATAGAACCCATGAACCCGCGCAGGAAACCATTGACCTGCTGGTAGAAGGAAAGCTTCCCGGTGCCCTCATTCTGGAACCTGAAATGGTAGGGGAGATAGCTGTGGAAGTAGCTATGAAGCTCCATCCAAAGAGAAAGAAAAAGCGGTTTGACGTGAAGAAAGCAGCTTCCGCCTGTTCTCAATGCAAGCAGTGCAATAAGGCATGTGAAAATTTCATTGATATAGCGCGTGGTATGAAAGAAGCACAGGAAGGGAATTACTCCTACTTTTCAGAGATATTCATGAGATGTATAGGGTGTGGAAGATGTCTGCCGGTATGTTCCAAGAACATTGATATTATTCGAGTTATGACTGAGGCAGCCAAAGAGAAAATAATGAATGAGAAATACAAGATCAGGGTGGGGAGAGGTCCCATCCAGGATACGGAGATCCGGAACGTTGGACAGCCCATTGTGATGGGCGAAATCCCCGGTGTAATCGCCCTGGTGGGGTGCCCCAACTACGAGGAAGGGCCGGAAGAAGTGGTGGAAATTGCCAAGACCTTTCTGGACCGGCGGTATATTGTGGTAGCTACAGGATGTGCAGCTATGGATATGGCCATGTGGAAAAATGAAGAAGGCAAAGGACTGTACGAACTGTATCCGGGACGATTTGATGCAGGATGCCTGGCAAATGTGGGTTCGTGTGTGTCCAATGCACACATTGCGGGTGCTGCCATTAAGATTGCTTCCATTTTCGCACATAGAGATTTAAGAGCCAACTACGAAGAGATTGCAGATTACATACTGAACAGAGTGGGCGCTGTTGGTATCGCCTGGGGTGCCATGTCACAGAAGGCTGCGTCCATTGCTACAGGAGTCAACAGGCTGGGTATTCCTGTTATCGTAGGGGCCCGGGGTGCAAAGTACAGGAGGATGTACCTGGGAAGAAAAGACATCCCTGAGGACTGGATAGTGTACAATGCACGGGATGGCTCCAAAGTACAGGTGGGGCCCGGACCTGAACATCTGATCTATGCTTCAGAGTCGAAAGAAGAAGCTATTGTCACTGCTGCCAAATTATGTATACGGCCGAATGACACCTCCAAGGGACGGCAGATTAAGCTGGCCCACTACATTGATCTGCACAAGAGGTATTTCGGGGAGTACCCTGATGACATTCACCTGTATGTAAGAACGAGATCAGATATCCCTATTACTGAAAAAGATACTATTGACAGAATACTCAAGGAGAATAACTGGGAAGAAAAGCAAATCCCCGACCCTACGCTACTGGAACGACTGGTAAGGAGGCGGTAATATGGCAAAACCATATTTTCCCGGAAACGTACCCGGAATAAAGATGGCTATGGCAGTGACGCCAGAGCAGGCGGCAAAGATTATAAAGAAAGCTGAAAGGAGGATCCTTGTTGCAGGAGCACAGTTAGAAGAAGTAGAACAGGCCATAAACCTGGCAGATGGTGCAATTGTGGCAGCTCCAGATACTGTCAGGCAGTTCAAGGAAAAAGGTGCTTCCCCTGTAGTCATGAACAAAGTCAGTATCACCAACCTGTTGAGAGATGCTTCTAGCTGGAAGGGACTGGACGGTAAAGGTTCGTACGATCTGGCCATCTACATGGGTTCACCCTACTACTTCGAGTCTCAGATGCTTTCCTGCCTCAAGCACTTTTCATCGTGTAAAACGATTGCTGTATCACGATTTTACCAGCCCAATGCTACCTATTCCTTTGACAATTTGTCAGAAAAGAAGTGGAAGGAAGCATTGACTGATCTTGTGAAGTTTGTGGAGGAGTAGAAATGGAAAAAGAATGTCCTGTTGAAATCGGAGTAGTATTTGAAGGAGAACGAGTGAGACGAGATGATATGTACGTGGAACTGGGCGGAATAAAGGTGCCCAACAAGGCAGAGCTGGTGAGGTGCAAGAGCGTAGATGAAGTCGAAGATGGAAAAGTCATCATCAAGGGTCTGGATATTAAGGACATGGAGGAAGGAAGTCAGCACCCTTTTGGTATCCTGGTGGAAGTGGCAGGTGAACAGGTGGAACCTGATCTGGAAGCTGTCATTGAACGGAGAATTCACGACTTTTCGAACTACGTGGAAGGATTCATGCATGTCAATCAACGATATGATATCTGGTGCCGGCTTTCCAAGAAATCCTATCAAAAAGGGCTTGATTCGTTCAGGTACCTGGGCGAAGCACTCACCCGGCTGTTCAAAGCGGAACTTCCCATCATTGAGAAGATGCAGGTTACCTTCATGACTGATGAAGCTGATGTGAAACCCTTCATGGAAGAAGCCAAGAAAATATACGAAGCACGGGATGCCAGGGCCAGAGCACTGTCAGATGACGACGTAGAAGAATTCTATGGATGCGTGTTGTGTCAGAGCTTTGCTCCCACTCACGTATGCGTCATCACTCCGGACAGGATTTCTCTGTGTGGTGCTATCAATTGGTTTGATGGTAGGGCAGCAGCCAGAGTGGATCCCAAGGGGCCCAATTTCAGGGTGGAGAAGGGAGAACTGCTGGATAAGGAGAACTTTGAATATTCCGGCATCAATGAAGTAGTTAAAGAAAAGTCTCTGGGTGAGAATGAACGGTTCTGGCTGCATACTATGTTCGGGTATCCCCATACCAGCTGCGGATGTTTTGAAGCGATTGCCTTCTTTATCCCTGAAGTTGAAGGTATTGGTATAGCACACAGGAACTACCAGGGAGAAACAGTCATTGGAGTTCCCTTTGTCACCCTGGCCACTCAGACAGGTGGAGGGAAGCAGCTGGACGGCTTTCTGGGGATTGCCATAGAGTACATGCGCTCCCCCAAATTCTTCCAGACAGACGGAGGATGGGACCGCATTGTATGGATGCCCCAGAGTATCAAAGAACAGGTCAAAGATGCAATCCCTGAGAACCTGTACGACAAGATAGCCACTGAAGAGATAACAACCAGCATTAACGAGTTGAAGCAGTTCCTGCAGGATAATGACCACCCCGTGGTGAAGCTCTGGACTGCAAAAAAGGAGGAGCCCGGAGAGGTCATGGAAGCTGAAGAGCTGGAAGTCATACCCGTGGGTGCTGGTGGAGGCCTGGGTGGCGTGAGGATTATTCTGAAGAATGCCCGAATCCACGCAGATAAGATGATTATCCGGAGGAAATAGATCCAATGCACGCCTTTGCAGTTTCAGGGAAAGGTGGTACAGGGAAAACTGTCTTTTCTGCCCTTCTCATCAGAGAACTGACGAAGAAAGGATCAGTACTGGCTGTAGATGCGGATGCTGATTCTAATCTGCCCGAAGTGCTGGGTGCCGAAGTGTACGGGACAGTAGGTCACATTAGGGAGGATCTTCTCAAGAAGAAGTCTGAGCTCCCTCCTCAAGTTGGGAAGGACGTGTGGTTGGAAGGAAAGACCCACGAAATTCTCTCCGAGAATAGAGGATTCGACCTTCTTGTCATGGGGCGGCCTGAGGGGCCTGAGTGCTACTGTATGGTCAATAACCTGCTGCGCAGGATCATGGACATGCTGTCTGAGAACTATGCCTACATAGTCATTGATTCTGAAGCGGGTCTGGAACACATCTCCAGGAGAACCACCATCTCCGTTCAGGACATGGTAATCATAGCTGACGGGTCTCAACAGAGTTTTAATACTGCAGTCCGAATCAGGGAACTGGCTCAAGAGCTGAAAGCCCGATTTGATCACATGTACATCGTGCTGAACAGGATGAAGAATTCTGACCCCGAGAGAGCAGAGAAAACTGGTCTCACCTATTTAGGGAGTATTCCATATGACCCTGAGATTGAGAAGGCTTGTTATGAAGGTGTTCCCTTACCGGAACATTCAGCAGCAGCAGAATCGGTACAGCATTTGTTGGAGAAGATGACATAAGGTGATGAAATGGACATTGATACATTATCAGAAATATTAGAAGATGCAAAAGAGATTGAATTGGAAAATGTTGATATTCTGGTGGACAGGCTAGAACTGGGTGGGTGAATCCATGGACATTGAACGGTTACTGAAGGTGCTGGGAGATGCAGAGGAACTTGAACTTGAAAATGTGGACATTCTGGCAGAGGAACTTGAGCTGGTGATGACATCTGTGCCTCGGCCACAGCTTCCTGTGCGGGTGGGTTACAAAGACTTGTCTTTTGAGAAACCGCTGGAGGAATTTCCAGGTGGAGTATCTGTGGTCAGGTTCGGAAATACCTCACAAGACGGAGGTACTAGAAGTCACTCAGTCTTTGTAGGCGGAGAGAAGACCATGCCCTTCTATCGGTTCGAGGCTGAAAACCCCTACAATCCAGTGGTAGCTTTTGATGTTTTTGATATGCCCATAGGACTGGCAAAACCGGTGAAAATCCACTACCAGGAGGTAATGGAAGACCCCGCAGAGTGGGCAAAATTGTGCGTAGACAAATATGGGGCAGACATGGTGACCATCCATCTCATTTCCACTGATCCCACCATTAAGGATACCCCTGTCTCAGAGGCAGTAAAAACGGTAGAAGAGGTGCTGCAGGCAGTAAAGGTGCCTATTATCATTGGTGGATCAGGTAATCCTGACAAAGATCCTGAGGTTTTAGAAAAGGCTGCAGAAGCTGCAGAAGGAGAGAGGGTGATGCTGAACTCTGCCAGCTTGAACCTGGACTACAAACGAGTGGCCAAGGCTGCTATGGATTATGGTCACGTTGTTCTCTCCTGGACTCAGCTGGATATTAATGATCAGAAGACACTGAACAGGCACCTGTTTGGTATGGGTGTCCAGAAAGAGGATATGCTTATTGACCCCACCACTGCAGCTCTGGGATATGGACTGGAATATTCCTTTTCAATCATGGAGAGGATGCGGCTGGCAGCTCTCAAGGGCGACAAAGACTTGCAGTGCCCCATAGCGTCGGGAACAACCAATGCATGGGGGGCCAGAGAAGCATGGATGAAAGAGTCCCCTGTAGAGGGTGAAACCTGGGGTGACCGCATGAAGCGAGGACCTCTGTGGGAAGCAGTCTCAGCACTGAGCCTTGCCCTGGCGGGGTGTGACATGTTCATGATGATGTGCCCCACGTCAGTGGCCCTGTTCAAAGAGATGATCTCCCAGCTCACTGGGGATCCAGACATGCGCCCTGCTTCAACCTGGTTGATGGGGGTGGGCCAATGAAGAGACTGGGTCCCCTGGATCTCTATCGCCACCTGCCAAAGACGAACTGTGGAGAATGTGGGGAGAAGACGTGCATGGCCTTTGCTTCACAGATCATTGAACGGACTGTCAAGCTCACAGACTGCCCGTACCTGAAAGGGTCACATCTTGAGGCTCTGATAAAGATGACCTCGCCTGCAGTGCGCCAGGTTGTCTTTGGTAAGAAGTCCCCAGTGAAAATCGGCGGGGAAGATGTCCTGTACCGGCATGAGCTGACCTACTTCAACGAGACCGCCATTGCCATTGATGTTGATGACCGGATGACAGATGATGAACTCCTGGAAAGAGTTGCCTATGTTACCAATTTCAGCCATGAGCGGATTGGTCAGGAACTGACACTCCAGGCAGTGGCTATCAAGAATGTATCTCAGGATCCAGCTGTCTTTGCAGAATGTGTCCAGAAGGTGGCAGCAAAAACAGACAAAGCACTCATAGTATGCAGTTTTCTGCCTGAGTCGCTAGAGGCAGCCCTGAGTGTATGTGATGACAATCCCCTTCTGTACGCGGCCACCAAGGACACCTGGGAACAGGTTGGAGGGCTTGCAATGAAATATGACTGCCCTGTGGTGGCTTTTGCAGACAATAACCTGTCTGAGCTTAAATCTGTGGTACATGCCCTGCAGAGCATGGGACTGAAAGACATTGCAGTAGATCCCGGGATTCACCCTGAGAACCTGTCAGCCACCGTTAATGAATTCGTGGAGATCAGGCGGGTCTCAATGAATGAAGATGACACCATGAACTGTCCCATAATTGGCATACCTGCTGCATGCACCAATCCCATGGAAGAAGTGATGTCAGCTGCTCTCATGATTGATAGGTTCGCAGACCTCTTGATCTTTCATACTACAGACATGTATGCAGTTCTTCCGGTAATTACCCTGCGGCAGAATATCTATACAGACCCGAGGCGGCCCGTGTCAGTGGATGCTGGATTGCGCACGTTCGGGACTCCCACAAAGGAATCACCACTCCTGGCAACCACCAACTTCGCACTGACCTACTATACCGTGGCCTCGGATATTGAATCCTCAGGCCTCAATGCATATCTTTTGGTCTTTGATACAGAAGGACTGGGTGTTGAAGCTTCAGTGGCCGGTGGTCAGCTGGACGCCTACAAAGCAAAAGAAGCCATTGAGAAGACGCAGGTCAAGGATGTGGTATCCCACAAGAAGATCATCATACCCGGAATGGCAGCCCGAATATCTGGAGAACTAGAACAAATATCGGGATGGGAAGTCCTCGTGGGTCCCAGAGATTCCTCCGGCATTCCCGAATTCCTGAATAAGAGGTGGAATTAGTCTACTTTTTCTTTATTTAATTATTTTTTTCATCAAAATATTCAACAGGCTCAATCTATCATCATGGCAGATTTAATCCAAGCTCTAACCAGAAGAACACAAGAATCCAGCTTAGAAAGATGCTGAAGGCAAAAATTCTCTTCTCTCTGAGGACTCCCCTCCCCGTGTATTCCTCTCTGACCAGGAGAACTGGAGTATAGGAGAAAAAGAGAGTTCCAGCCCACGCAATTATTCCCCAGATACCATGGAAGGGGCCGGATCGCAGCTGGGCGTAGAGAATACAGAAGGCCAATAAGACTGCTGCATTCACATACAATATGCTTCTGCCCATGTTCAAATCAAGTTTTGACTCTTTACCCTTCTCTAAAGTCTCCGCCTGAGGGGAAATAAAGTAATATCTCAGTTTGGGTGAAATGTCAAAAGAACTGAGGACCATATAAGCTGCCATGAGAATCAAGAGGTGAACGTATTCAATAGGAGGTTTCGTTCCAAGATACCATAACAGAACATACGATAGCACCCCCAGTACGATCATCAGGGGGCCCATCCTGCGCATGCCCTTCTGGGCTCCCACAAGATCCTCCTTTTCCACTGACAAAGGGTGCTCTTGGTCTTTGCCAGGTCGGGGAAAAAATCGATTTTTCAACCCAGCAACAACTAATACAATGACTCCAATGTATCCTATCACGATTACAAAATCCAGCCAATTGAGTGTTATCCGACCACCTCTCTCCACACTCTCAGTACTGATGTGCTACGTGTCACACTGAATCGATTACGTACGTCATAGACATTTCGGTGAGCGGCGGCTATTCTTGAATACCATCTTTAAATTTTTAAAAGGGAGAATTCTTATTCTGACAGTGAAATGAATACCGTGAGTCACGTTTAAAAGAACAAGCTCTCAACACCACGTATCTTTGATTGGTGATTGCATGATAAAGACCCGCCTGTACCAGATTCTGGAAGTTGCATCAGAAAACGATCCTTTGAGCAGACTTTTCGATGTATTTATCATGGCATTGATCTTTCTGAACGTGCTGGCAGTTGTCCTGGAGACGGTGGAGAGCATCTTCGCAGTGTATGAGAGTGTCTTTTATGCCTTTGAGGTTTTCTCTGTCATTGTATTTACTGTTGAATACGTACTTCGATTGTGGGTGTGTACTGCCAGCAAGAAAGGAGCGCATCCACTTACTGACAGATTACGGTTCATGGCAAAGCCCATGTCCTTAATTGACTTGGTGGCCATACTGCCCTTTTATCTGCCTGTAGTATTCCCCATGGACCCCAGGTTCCTGCGAGCTCTCAGATTGTTCAGACTGTTCAGGCTGTTCAAGATGGGAAGATACTCTGAGTCATTATTGACTCTGGGAAATGTCTTGAAGGCCAAGAAGGAGGAAATTGTCGTGACGTTCTTTGTCATATCACTGATGCTCGTATTCGCATCGAGCACCATCTACTATGTGGAACATGATGCGCAGCCAGAAGCCTTTTCCAGCATCCCAGCAGCAATGTGGTGGGGAGTTGCCACATTAACCACTGTGGGGTATGGTGATGTGTACCCCATCACACCAGTGGGGAAATTCCTTGGAGCTGTCATTGCTTTGCTGGGCATTGGGATGTTTGCACTGCCCGCAGGCATACTGGCTTCTGGATTCGCTGAAGAACTGCAGAAGAAACACTCTCTTGGAAGAAGGATATGCCCGCATTGTGGGAGAGACCTTGATGAACCTCCAGACTAGAAACGATTCAAAATCGCACCAGAACGCAAGACCCATCCATCCCATCTATAGAACTCCAGGTGAACGTCACCAACCATTGATGTCAAACCACTGTTCTTCTTCACGAACCCCTATGTGCTACCCTGACTACTGCTTTCTCGGACATGATGAAAGCGCCAGGAAACAGGCATACAGACATCTTCCATTCTTTACCAATGGATGTCCTGTCCATTTCACATAGAGTAGCCGAACATGAATACCGGATTGTCTCGGACCATAATCATAATCTTTATATAGGGGAAACTAAAACACCTTTGCAGGAAGGTGATAATATCATAGAAATTCCACTGATAGTCGTCATGGTGGTACTGATAGTCTTCCTCTTGAGAAGTATTACTTCCTCTTCCGACATCCAGGCTGCAGAGAGGCTACTGAACCATCTTTGAGATAAAGAAAATCACAAGGACACTGTACATGCCTGCTTTCTCCAGTTTTTGTATGACTGTTATCCTGTCTATCTTCATGTTCAGCAGTAGATACAGAACATAAACCATGATGACATCCACAGGTACCACCAAAGCCAGATATAACCAGCCAAAAATCCCTGCAAAATACGGTAAGAAGGTAGCCACAATTCCCAGTGCCAGGCATACTGCGGAGAGTTGTGCTGATCTCTCAACACCCCATAGAATAGGAAGTGTTCTCGATCCCAGGCTCTGATCGCCTTTTATATCCTCGATGTCTTTTGCAATCTCGCGGGAAAAATTGGCAAAAAACGCGCAGACTGCCAACATACTCACAAGCAAGACTTTCCCTGCAGCAGCTCCCCCATATACTAATGTCAGACTCGTCAGGAAGGCCACCACAAAATTCCCGCTGAGAGGCCTCCGTTTCAGCTTCCAGGAATATACGAAAACTAATGCTATAGCAGGATATCCAATCAAAATACAGAGCCAATTAGTGAAAGCAATGAGAAGGTAGGCCAACATGAACAGAAGGACGGCAAAGATGAGGGCATTCTTCCTGGAGATTGCTCCCCTGGGTAAGGGTCTCTGAGGTCTGTTGATGCTGTCAATATCATAGTCAAAATAGTCGTTCATCACCATTCCACCAGATGAAGCAGCAATAGTGCCCAGAACGGCCAGAAAAACGTCCAATGGAGGTATCTGTCTTCCCGCAGCAATCATTCCTGAAAGAAAGACAGCAAATCCAGCCATAATGGAGTTAGAAGGCCTGACCATTTCCACATATGCTTTCATGATAGCAGAACGTTGACAGACTATAAAGAGTTATCGTCCTAGGCCTTGACTCGCTACCTTCCTGATCTTGAAAAGAACATCAACAAAGAAAAAAAAGAAAGGTCACGGAATGTGACCGATCTTTCACCTCCCTTCGGGACCAGTCCTTCTCTCTACTTCACTCCTTGTATCCCTCCTCCCCTTATGGTATATAAATGTTTCGGTTTCAAAGTTACCGAATGTTATCAAAATTCTGTAGTAAGGATTAATAGCATCAATCAGTGAGAATCGCTTTTAACAGATACATTAGAAAGAGGGTTGTGACGACTTCTCCCGGGCAATTTTGAATGCTTGCCTCACCCGTTTATTAGTAGTCTGAGACCTCTTTTCAATATAACTCTCAAGGTTGTTCTCGCGAGAGGATTCTCGGATCTGTTCCATTTCATAAAGAAAGATATTGAGGTTGTGCAGTGCCAGGATGATTTCCGAATCGCTGTCAGCTCTGATCATGTCCTCGTGTGAATACTGCTGGCAGATGGCACACTCACAGGGGGGAAGCCTATCTACATGCTTGATATTCTTCACTCGTGAGAGGGTTACAGGATGCACAAACTCCTTGAATGCTGCAGCCACCACATACGCCCAGGAGTCAAAGGTATCCACTCCCAGGTAGGACAGAGCAAACAGAGCTGGGAACCCTGTTATTCCAAAGCAGTGCACAGGCTTCTCAGTTTGCTGGCGTACCTGGTATATCATGTCCACCAGATGAGTCAGCTGGTTCTTTCTGGGGACTAGAGAACCAATGCCATATCCCGAGAATCCAGAGTCCAGTTGGTGCATGTAGTCTGTTATTTCTCGAGGATTCGAGCCATGGATGGCACCATACAGGCACATGTCAGTTCTCTTTTCCTTAAGCATGACGTTGGCAGAGGCAATGGAACGTTCCAGTCTGGCTTCCTTTTCCTGTTCTTCCATATCCGGAAGGATTGGGAAGTCAAACGTGATGCCAATATCACATCCCATGCGTTCCTGGTAGCGCAAAACCTCTACCGGGTCCAGTTCTGCTCCTTTCTTCATGTACTGAAACCCCCCGCTGTCGATATACACAGGGTTGTCTGTACCCAGCACAGCATGGACCCCTTCCTTTGAGATACGTTCTCTGTACGGATATTTCAGAATATGATAGAGACTCAGAATAACTCCCTGGGAGAGGTTCCATGGTGCAGTATAATCTCCCGCAATCCATTTGTCCCAGATACCATAGGAGGCTGCCACCACCGGGATGAGAGCAGGTGTCTTTATGGTACCATGCTTTGTTACAATATCTGGCATTGAGGTTCCTCCAGAACACGTTCCATTCTTTCCAGGTAGTCAGTATAGGGGAAGCAAAGAGTCTGATGCTCAGGGTCGTAATGATCCATGGAGATGCTCTGCCCTCCCCACAGAGAAATGGTTTTTCGCAGCACAAAAAGCTGCTCATCCTCAATGAGTTCGTACTTGTCAAGTTGGTTCAGCAGTTTTATGGTAAACTCGGGGTGAGAAATGCAGTAGATAACTCCATACATTCTCCCTGTTTGATATGATGTCCATAAGAAGATCTTCTTATACAGCCGGGAGTTCTTTCCAAAATTGAGCAGTATCCTCTTGGTAACAGAGCACTCAGGGGTACGCACCAGAAGAAAGAAATGAGAGCACTTCCAGTAGGACAGGGGGAAGATATCGTACACGGGTTGCAGTATCTTTCGCTCTGTCAGGAGCGTCTTGGCTTCCTTCCATTCTGCGTATGTATAGAAATTTCCCTGACCTTTTTCCTGTTCCATAACATCGGTGAGAACATTGTTTCCCTGTTCGAAGCAGGTGATAAGCTCCTGCTCTCGAACAGACAACTGGAGGTCTTCAAAGTGACCAAATGAAAGATCAGGGATATCTACGTCATCCAGGAGGTTTTCCAGGGGTGGGACAAAGGAAGCCTCTTCAGAATCTCCGAGAAATACAGGTGGGATCACATATGTCTGGTGATCCTGAACATATAATTCATAGTGGAAGATTATGCCTTCCTCTTTGAGGAAGTCAAACAATTTCTTAACACCCTCAGTATCACTATCGAATATACTGATCATGATTCTCTTGAAAAATCGCTCTTCGATGGGATACATATAGGAGAAGCAGCCAATATTTCTGAGCAAAGAAACCATAAATTTGTATGATTGTTCAAAAAGAAGGATAGCTATTGCTTTTCTCACCCTATTCCTGAAAATCCTGCCATAATCTGTCTGATAATAGGGCCCAATGAAGTATTCCTTGTCGTGCAGAATTCTCTTCAGAGTGGATACGTAAGGCGAATTTTTCAGATTCAAGAGATGAGCCAGCTCTTTATTGGTGAGTTCTGGCCATTTACCAATGTAATCGAGGAGTTTCATTTCAGTAAGGTTGAGATCATCATTTTTTTCCATTTATATAAATTTGACCAACCCTATTATTTAAGTATTGTGGACAAGGTAGCAGGTACCACGGATGAGAATCGTAGTGTTGGGCAGGAGTTGGAGACCGGATGTCACAAAAGGAAGAATCAAACCCTGAACCGGAAGTACTACACAAGAAAGAGAAAGGGGAAGAATCAGAAAAAGAGAAGACCCATACGGCCATGTACAGCATTTTTCCATAGGTTACTCTATCTTGAACCGTAAGAAAGCTGCGATGCCTCCCAGGTGCAGCAGTTTCTCTCCCCCTTCGTGCTGAGACGAGATAATGTGGGTCTTGCCTCCACGCTGACGGGCCTGTTCCATCAGATGTTCAGCCTCCCGGTTAGTCCGCAGCACTGTGTCCACAACGAGCAGGTCTTGACACGCACTGTAGGCAACTGCCTTCTTAACATCTTCCAACCCGTACACTGCATCATTTGTAATAATCTTGGCGAAGAGCTCTTCAATCAGCTGGATATCCCGCGCAGTTTTTGAATCTTGATACACTTTTTCCACCAGTCCTCGTTTCACCACCTCATAGAGGCCGGTCTTTCCTGTGGTGCTCACTGACTCCACTTCCACCTGCTTGCCTCCCGTGTCCATCAAGAACTTCCTGAATTCCTCTTTTGTGAATCCAGGTCCCGCTACTATAGTGGGAAGGTCATATTCTGAAATCTTTGCAGAAATTTCCTTGAAGTACTGATTCTTGGCTGCTTTCCTCTGAGAAGGTTCCCTCTTTCCAGGGATACGTGCGTGCACAGTGGCTACTTCTTCTATTCCATACTGCCGTACAACGCCAAAATCTGCCTGCTCATCATCCATGGCCACCAGCAGGATCCTGGGAGTCTTGCTCTGTTGGACTGCTTCTTTCAGCCTCTCCAGGTGGTACTGCCTCCATTGCTTGATAATAGTACACCTGGAACCTTCTTCAAGGTTAATGGTATGATAACTTCCAGCATCTTCCCCTCCTTCAATGACGCCTGTCGCTCTCAACCAGTTAGAATGTGGGTGGAACTCTACCTTCTCAATACGTATGATGAGGGTTACAGGTTTTTTCTCAGCTCTCTGTGGCCGCAGCATGTCTGAAGGCTGGTCAGTTCGCCGGTATGTCCTGGCCTTCAGCAGGTCTCCCTCCTCCAAAATGTGATCCAGGTGCCATAAATCCTCCAGCGATTCTATCTGGAGGCTGATGGTTCCCCGTTCCGGATGATAAGAGAGAATCTGCATACCAACCTTTTAAAATACCCGCATATAAAGGTTCATATGTACAATAAGGGAAGACGGGCTGAACGCTTCCTGGTGGAGAAACTGTGGGATCTGGAATATGC
>JACVGW010000070.1 GCA_018992565.1 Theionarchaea archaeon | reverse complement strand
CCTCAAAAGGTACTTAAAGGGCTTTATCCTTCACTCAATAATGAAAATTGCTATTGCAGGAAAAGGTGGAGTGGGAAAGACCACACTGGCAGCACTGCTCTCAACGTTGTACAGAGATGAAGGACGCACAGTGCTGGCCATAGATGCAGACTCGAATCCCAACCTCGCTACCATTCTGGGCATAACAACTCATATCGTCCCTCTTACTGATCAGAAGGAGCTGGTGGAAGAGAGGACTCAGAGTAACCTGGGAGGATTCGGAGGCGTCTTCAAGTTGAATCCACGGGTTGATGACATTGCTTCCAAGTTTGCAGTAGAGCATGAAGGAATTAAAGTGCTGGTTATGGGATCAGTGAAAATGGCAGAAAGCGGATGTGCATGCCCGGCCAATGTCCTGGTAAAGAACTTGCTGAGCCACATACTCCTTACTGAAAAGGATGTTGTCATCTGTGATATGGAAGCAGGTGTGGAACACCTTGGACGGGGGACAGCCAAAGCAGTTGATGCCATGGTGGTAGTAGTTGAACCAGGAAGAAGAAGTGTGGAGACAGCCAATCGTATTTACCATTTGGCACAGGAGATGGGAATCTGTAATATTTTTGCCGTGGGAAACAAGGTGAGAAGCAAAGAGGAGAGAGACTTCCTTGAGGGTATGTTGGAAATTGAGGTTCTCGGAAATATCACCTATGATGAGAAGATTATTGAGGCAGATATGAAGGGCGAGCTTCCGCAGGCTGACCAACTGGTTTCAGAAGTGAAAGTAATAAAAGAGAATCTGGAAAGCCTGACGAAAAGTAATTTACAGTCAGAATAGCATACACCAGCAAAAAGCGAAAAAAAGGAAAAAGGGGGTTATTCGGGAGCTTCTGGTATGTATCCTTCATCCATCAGCAACTGTGTCTGACCCCTGGACTTCTTGATAATTTCCATGGCTTCTTCCATAAGGGTCTGGCGAGAGGCTTTTCTCCTTGCAATGCCCTGTTCAATGGCTTTCAATCCGACAGCTACTGCTTCTCTGGGGAATACTTCCCACTCGTCCATGGTGGGGACAACATATTCCTCATGGATACCATTATCCTCAGCAGTCTGAGCCAGCTCCAGAGCAGCTGCTATGCACATCTCGTCTGTGATGGTCTTGGCCATGACATCCAGTGTACCTCTGAAGATGCCGGGGAATCCAAGGGAGTTGTTAATCTGATTGGGAAAATCTGACCTGCCGGTAGCCACGATGTAAGCACCAGCTTCCTTAGCCTCCCAGGGCCAGATCTCAGGAACAGGGTTCGCTGTGGCAAACACAATGGCTTTATCTGCCATTCCTCTGACCTGGTCAGGGATGATAGTGCCAGGACCTGGTTTTGAGGCTGCAAGACAGATGTCAGCACCTTTCAAAGCATCTTTAATGCTTCCTGACCGCTGTTCTTTGTTGGAATTGACGGCCATATCCCACTTCAAGGGGTTGTTTTTCTTATCCTTTTCCAGATCTTTCCTCTGGGCGTTGAGTATACCCTGCGAGTCCACCATGATAATGTTGCCCTTGGTGGCTCCCGCGGCAATCAATACTCTGGATATAGCAATATTGGCGGCACCTGCCCCGACCATGGCTATGGATGCTTCTTTTATCTTTTTCCCAGCCAGCTTCAAGGCGTTGATGGCTCCTGCCACGACGATGGTAGCTGTACCTTGCTGGTCATCATGCCACACAGGGATATCCATCTCAGGATCGGCCCGCAATGTATCCAGAATGTAAAAGCACTTGGGTTTCTCGATATCTTCCAGGTTGATACCGCCAAAGGAAGGTTTCAGAAGCTTCACAGTCTTGATAATATCATCAGGGTCTCTGGTGTCCAGGCAGAGGGGGTATGCATCCACACCTCCCAGGTACTTGAACAGCATTGCTTTCCCTTCCATGACAGGCAGTCCCGCTTCAGGTCCGATATTTCCCAGGCCCAGTACGCGGGTCCCGTCTGAAACCACAGCTACAGCATTCCACTTGTTGGTATGTTTGAACACCAGCTCCTTGTCCTTTGCAATCTCTTTGCAGGGAGCAGCAACCCCTGGCGTATACCAAATAGCAAAATCATCAAAGGAGCGGACACATGCTTTTGGATTAACTTCAATTTTTCCCCTGTAAAAAGGATGAAGTTTCATGGCGTCTTCGTTCGGTTTCATAGCCTTTTTCAGGAGTTCTTCTTTGGTCATTTTTTCATTCATGGGAATACCTCCCGTTGCAGATTTGTGCTGAATTTATAAAGGTTTTCTCTGTATTCCGCATATGCAGAGTCTTGAAATTTTCCCGCTTTCCTTACTAGCTTAAATCAAACGCCATTTGACCCTCTCTCTCCTCCATTTTCTGGACAATTCACAGAGAGGCTGGGGTTATAACCTCTTGGTAGACGTCTCCTCTGATGTTATTTCTCTTCCCAGATCTTTTCTTTCATGAATCTTTCTTATACCACCTGGAAACCTTTCGTATCCTTTGAATTTTCACCTACGTCTCCTTCTTCAGTTCAAATTGATATTCTTTCTTCTCAAGGTTTTGGAACCTGTATGTCATCTTGTGAGCACACAGACAGAACGTGCAGGTCTTGCATTCGGGAGCAGTATATTCGAGGATAATCGTGTCGCCTAGGATCTGGTAGTCTCCATCCGTGATCTCTTCGGCGCAGTTGATATTGACATACACTGTGACCACCAGTGTTTCATCGTCTATCCATCGGACATTTTTCACACCCATGTCTGTGTTGTAGGGATCAATGTCGCTGTCGCAGGGACCAGCAGAAAACTCCAGGTGGGGAGACTGGGAAATGCATCCACACAGTATGACCACCGTGGTGAGCAGGCAATACTTCGGATTCATGCTCTTCTGATTACGTTTTTTGTACTTAAATGTATCGGGAGGTTGCAGTTGCCTTTTTATGTCACCAGGGTACGTGGCAAAAGACTATATGATATGAAAGACATCTGGCACTCTCTTGTCACAGGTCTTCGAAAAGGTTTATATTGCGCCTGAGAACCTGATACCCATGAATCGAAGACAATGGTATGAAGAACATACCTTGAACCTTGGCCGTGCAGTGGCCAGAACTGGGTTAACCCCCAATCAACTAACACTTCTCTCTCTGATTCCTGCTGTGATAAGTGCGTATTTCTTTTCGTGCAGAAGAGAGCTTCTGGGAGGACTCTTCCTGGTAATCACGCTGGCTTTTGATGTTCTTGATGGGTCTGTGGCAAGGGCTCAAGACAGAAAGACTGATTTTGGGTTTGTCCTGGATGCCACCATTGATCGCTACTGTGAAGTTGTCGTTCTTTTTGGCATAGCATGTGGAGGGTTTGCTGAGGGATGGGTTGTCCTGCTGTGTTTTTCTGGCATGATCATGGCGTCATATGTGAGGGCTCGCATCGAATCAAAAGGTGTGTCTGCCATGAGTGTCGGGCTCATGGAACGCATGCAAAAGATGACAGTGCTGCTCCTGGGAGTGGTACTGTATGGATTCTTTGACAGGAGCATTACGGCAGCACTATTGCTTATCGGGATTCTCTCACATGTCACTGCTTTCCAGAGGTTGTTGTATGCAAGGAGGGCATTTCCATGATGGTGGGTATTGGAAACCCCGTATATGACCTCATTAATACGCCCCTAACTCGAACCAGTGAAAGGGTACTATCCGGATGTTCCACCAATGCATGCATTGTGTGCAGCCAGCTCAACTGTGAAGCTGCTCTGGTGGGCTGCGTGGGAGATGATTATAGAACGGAGACAGAAGAGATTCTCACTGGATTCGGTGTGAAACCCTGGTTATATCCTTCACGAGAGACGGGTGGATTCTCTTTGCTCTACGATGACAGGGGAAACAGGGAACTTGAAATCCTGGGACGAGCGGATACTATTAAAGAAGTCCCGAGTGAAGTCCTTGATGCAGATGCTCTCCTTTTTGGGCCGATCCTGCAGGAGGTAGATCCTTCACTGGTCGTTGAGCTGTCTGAATTGCCATCCCTGCTTTTCTGTGATCCTCAAGGATTCCTCCGAGGCATAGAGAATGGTCAGATCAACCATTTCTTCCCTCAGTCCTTCAAAGAGATACTCCCTCTGTTCAGTGTCGTCAAGCCAAACGAACTGGAAGCTCGCATCATGACAGGGAAAAACCCAATGAAGTATCCTGAACAGGTCCTGGAGTCTCTGTACAGTTTCGGGGCCGAGATTTGTATCGTCACTCTGGCAGGGGACGGGTCTCTCATCTATGACGGTTCAGAGCTTCTGAAGATACCTCCTTACACCACGGAAGCCAGAGATCCCACTGGGGCAGGAGATACATATGCTGCAGGGTTCATCGTAGAATACATGCGCACCGGAAACCTGTATGAATCAGGGATGTTTGCTTCCTGCACTGCATCATTGTGGGTGGAATCAATTGGGCCTTACGTAGAGATTACAGAAGAAAAAGTGAGAGAAAGGGTAGGGATACTAGAACAACGTTGAACCCGTAAAGGTGAACTCTCCAATCCGGAGAGCAGGAGCACATACGGTGGCTTTGGCATACTCCATGCGGAGAATCCCCAGGTTATTGCCTATTCCCTGTACTGTGGACAGTGCGTCCAGGACGCTCTGAGTGAATCGCATGTTTTTCAACCCTCTCACGATTTCTCCATTCTTGACGAGAAAAGTCCCGTCCCTGGTCATCCCGGTAATAACAGTTTTTAAGCGGTGCATGGGGTTAATATAATGGAATCGGGTTACCAGAATGGCGTTTTCACATTCAGAAATCAAATCCTCAAGGCTGGATGTGCCTTCACCCATAAATACGTTCGCAGAAAAGGGTCCTGCGCCAAAGGGCATGTCTACAGAGTGTCCCGTATTCTGCGTTCCTGCTTTTGCTGCGTAGAATGAATCATACACGACATTGCCAGCAAGACCACGTTCTATGAGATTCACTCTTTGCTTGGGTACGCCCTCTGCATCAAAGGGAAACGGGAATCCCCTCTCATCCAGTCCGTCGTCCCACAGAGAGACACTGCTGTCTGCCACCTGATCTCCAAGATGGCCTGAAAAAGCACTCCTTCCTTCAAGGTACGGCTGAGCACCAAAGGTCATCATGGCCAGGTATACAAGCATTTCACACACTGCCTGTTCTTCCAGGATAACCTGGTATGAACCTGGAGATGCAGGTTCAGTCTTTCGGCTCTTCAGAGCTTTCTGGCATGCCTTCTCAGTCAATGCTTCAGGGTTGAGGTCTCTGTGGTTCCGGGAAAAACTCTGAGCTGTCCCCGTTCCCTGCTCCAGGCACGTATTGATTTTGAAGCAGGAGACAGTACCTTCGAAATAGGCTTCTATTCCCAGAGAATTGGCAACAGCAATTTCCTCTTTCCCTGTATAATGGGTTCCAGAGACACTCTCAATACCGAGGGTTTCTGCCTGGTCCACTGCTGCTTTCACCACCAGAGCACGGGCCTCTGGTTCCACCTCAGCCGTCTCCTTGTAGAACCCCTTTACTGAAGGTATTGATTCAGGTGCGGGCAGCGACACAAAATCAGGGATCTCCGTCTGGACCCGGGCAATGCCATCAGCTCTTCTGACTACCTCGGCTATGGATTCCGGATCAAGCTGATTCGTCTGGGCTTTTCCTATCTTTTTTCCAAAGACGGATCGCACTGTGAGCTCTGCATTATCTTCTACAACATTCTGGTGTATGTAATTATTGGCAAATCGAGTCAACCCCCAGGACATACCTGACAGGCGCGCTTCACACTGATCTGCGTTGGAGGTTTTCACTGCTCTTTCCACGATAGACAAGTACTCCTCTTTCATTATCCCACCCCCGTCTTCATGTTTCTAAATCTGGCTGGTGCTGCCCCGTGGCCCACAAACATGGTCTGAGAGGGCTCCCCTTTTCCGCAATTGGGAACACCCCACAACTGCCAGTCTTTTGACACTGCATCACAAGCTCCCCAGAATTCAGGGGTCAGAGCAGTGTAGCTGGGATTCTTGACCATATCTGTTAGCTCGCCGTCTGTGATCTTGTATCCAATTTCACATCCAAACTGGAAGTTGATTCTCCTGTCGTCAATGCTCCAACTTCTATTGGTCTGCATGTAGATACCTTCCTGGATGTCTTCCAGCAGTTCCTCAAAGGCATAGTCTCCTGGCATCAAGTTGATATTGGTCATCCGGATGATGGGCATGAAGTTGAAATCAGTGGCCCGCATGGCCCCATTGCTTTTCTCTCCCATCTGGTAAGCAGTTTCCCTGGATGTCAGGTACCCTGAAAAGATGCCTTTGTCCACCAGAACAGTCCTACATGCCTTGACACCTTCATCATCATAACCAAATGTCCCAAGCCCACCGGGTGTGGTAGAATCTGCCACAATGGTTACGGAAGGGGATCCATATGTATAGTGACCCAACTTCTCTTGAGTGAGAAAGCTCGTTCCCGCATAGCTGGCTTCGAACCCCAGAACTCGATCCAGCTCAGTAGGGTGGCCACACGATTCATGAACCTGTAGCGCTAGCTGGGAGGAATCCAGAACAATATCCATTGTGCCCGAGGGGCATGGTTCAGCATCCACTAGCTGGATGGCCTCTCTTGCTGTTTCTTCACAGTGATCATATAGACTGAGAGCTTCCACGAACTCATACCCCTGTTGCGAAAAATTCCCATCAAATGAAGTAGGGTATGACCGTTTCTGCATGTCTCCTCCTTTAACCACCGTGGCTGAAATCCCTGCACCACAGAATGTTGTGTCCTGATGAATAGTGGCCCCTTCAGAACTCAAAAACCATTTTTCCTGGGACCGGATACGCATGGTAGCCTGAGCCACCTTGACATCTTCATGTTCAATGAGAGTTTTGCCGCAGTCTAACAGAAGGGATAATTTCTCTTCCATAGGAACTGAAAAGGGATCTTTCTTTATGGGAGCCTTCCAGGAGTCTGTATATGGGGTCAGATCTGACAGTTTAACATCTTCTTTTTTTGCTAGAACACTGCCCCTTGCTACTTTGACTGCTCGTGCCGCAGTCTGCTCAGGATCCTGACCCGCAGCAAAGCCCCAGGCGCCCTTCATGAGAACACGAACCCCGTATCCTTGGTCTATTTTAGAAGACACCTTTTCCGGGTCCCGTCCTCTCACCCGAATGTCTTCTTCGCGATTTACAACAAACCTCACATCACAGTAATCAGCACCTTTCTTTATGGCTGCAGCAACTATCGTATCTAAATCTTCCATGACAGTCCACTCCTAGTTAGATCCTTTCATTTTCCTGATGAACTGGAACACCTTTTCCCTGAAATTCTCATTTTCTTCCATTCGAAGCAGGATGAGGAACAGTTCCAGCTTCTTGAGCATGATAATGTCCAAAGGTTCGTCAATTTCTTCGTATTCTTCAAACAATTCACTGCGAAGGGCAGCAACAAAGCGTCTACCCTCTGTAATGAGGTTGTCATCAATGTGAATGTCTGCCCCCATTTTCTTCATCAGCTGGAACAGCTTTTCCATCCTCTTGGCAGAGTATGTTTCCAGGAGCCTGGACGTTTCCTCAGTTTCAGGAACCAAAATGAAGAAGTGGGCAGTCCGCGCATAGACTTTTTCTGGAATGTGGTGGGTTTTCTTCTCTCCCCTCACTTCCACGAATCCTGCTTCTTCCAGTTTGCTCATGTGCCGGTAAATAGTGGACTGGTCTTTTTGCAACACGTCAGCTATCTGGGAAACAGTCAATTCACTGAATCTGAGAAGAGACAGAATATTCCTTCTGGTCTCGTCAACGACTATCTTGATCTTTTCAGGGTCTTTCAGGACACGGGTTTCTGATCTCTTCATGAGTGAGAATGGCATAAAGAGTATATAAAGGTATTGATGTACAGGGATGCAGAAGTCTGGGCAGGTGAGAAAAGAGTGCAGGGTTTTGTAGATCATGTATGAGAGAAATCTCACATGAAGGTGAGAAAGAGAGACATGAAGTGCAACTGTTCTGTGCATCCCATGATAACACCCGTGCATGCGAATAGATTCTGTCATAGGCAAATCTTTCTCTCAGGTTGAATTTCAATCTTCAGTGCACCACAGGTGTCCCTCTTCCATTCTTCGAAGGTCACTCTATGGCACTTGACCATAGGCTCTCTTCATGATTTCTCAAATTCCGAGACTCTGATTCTCACACTTTGCATCATCGTCCTCTCTTTTTGGATTGATAATTTTCTAAATATAATCAATACAGATATATAATGCCGAGGTGATGTGCATGTGTGCAACACACACATTCATTCTCGGCATGGTCGGGATCATACTCCTTGGAGGTCCTGTCCCCGGGGATGTACCATACCCAGGATGAAGAAAAGGTTAAACACTGATAGCTCGTCTACTATACTCCTTTTCTTTTTTTGAATGGTTCTAGTTCTTGGAAGGTGAGAATCCTGCCACTCCTTAAAGAGACTGCTGTGTTGACTCTTTTCCGAGAGCCGATTCACGTACCTTCAGACGGAGACAGATATTCATATACATGCTTATGAAGTGAAGCACCCGGAAGGTCTGAGAGCATAAACCCTTTTATAACGCAAGAATACAGAGCACCAATGGATCATGAACTGAAGAACCTCCTGAAAAGACAGCACTACCGAATTGTGGGTAATCATTCTGCAGTGAAGCTATGCCATTGGCTTCGAAAAAGCCTCCTGGAAGATCGATTCTGTTACAAACAAAAGTTCTATGGAATCAATTCTCATCGCTGCCTCCAGATGACTCCTGCGGTCACTGCGTGCACGCAGAAATGCTTATTCTGCTGGAGGCCAACTCAATTCACTGAACCTGCTCTTCCTGAATATGATCCGCCAGATCTCATTGTTGAAGAGAGTTTGGAAGCTCAGAAAGCCCTGCTGGCAGGGTACTTTGGGCTGCCAGAAAGGGTTTCTGCCAAGAAACTGAAAGAAGCTCAGTATCCCAACAATGTGGCTATTTCTCTGTCGGGGGAACCCACATTGTATCCAGAATTGTCTGAACTCATACATCACTACAAAGCCCGGGGAATGACAACCTTCTTAGTATCTAATGGCACCAACCCGGGGGTTCTAGAATCCCTGGAGCTGCCCTGGAACTTGTATCTGACGCTGGCTGCTCCCACGGAAGCCATTTACAGAGCCTTATGCCATCCACAGACAGAGGGGTGGTCCAAAATTATGGAGACTGTATCACTATTCTCCCAGCTTGAGACTCAGAGGGTGATCCGGCTCACTCTGGTGAACGGGATCAACATGGTTCATCCCGAGATGTATGCCCAGCTCATCGAAAAAGCGGCTCCTGATTTTGTGGAAGCCAAGGCATACATGTTTGTAGGGTACTCCAGACACAGAATGACTATTGAGAATATGCCCTCTTTTTCGCAAGTTGAAGCGTTTGCACATGCTGTTGAGGATTATTCATCCTATGAGGTCTGCGATTCTCAGAGCGAGAGCAGGGTGGTCTTGCTCAGGCGATTATGAGTGGAATCACTACTTTCATCTCTCCTCTGTGGATGAACGTACTCGTTTCATCTGAGCAAACTATTATAATGTATCACGGAAATGAGAGGATAGGTGTTGTCATGATGCGATTAATTGTGAGAGGAATTGAAGCCAGAAGATTCTTGAAAGAAGGTGAAACGTTCCCTGAAGTAGGAATTAAGAACAACAGTTCCGTCATAAATATGGAAAAAAGGAATAACGAGCTATGTATAGATTTCGTGTTCAATTCCATTTATAATCCTTCTATCGCCACCATAAAGATAGATGGAACGTTATACTATCAGGGAGAGGATGCTGATGAGATTCTTGAACAATGGGGAGCCAGCAGATCCATACCGAATGTTCACATACAGAATGCAATCATAGAGAAGGGGTTAATGGAGGCAGTTATTCTGGCAAAAGAACTCAATGTTGTGCCCCCCATCCCTTTACCTCGGATAAAGGAAGAGGAGAAGAAGAAGGTTGAAGAGGAATTCTACCATGGATGACGCAGGAGTATCTATGTCAGAACCCTGGGGAGATAGATGTGAGAGGCCCCTTGTTCTGCACTGATGTGCTCTCATGAATATTTTTCCTCTGCTCTGGGTAAATGCTTTTAACTATGTCTTGATTGTTTGGACCTGGGTGATAGCATGAGTGAAGTAAAGCCAGATTTTGTGGTACGAGTGGTGAAAGATGTCGGGGGCAAAGATAGATGGACTGATGTTGGCGTAGCCTATAGGAACGCACGAGGTTCTATTACTGTTTACCTATCCGCTTTGCCTCTCAATGACAAGATGTTACTGATCCCGTCCAAGGGTGAGTGAGTGATTGGAAAAGGAGGTGAAAGATTCCAACATCTTCTCTCAGAGTATGTCCTGGAAGAGGACTGCTTTGAGAGGGTGGTGACACTGGCTGGGGTGGATGTCTCTTACAGGGGAACCACCGCCTCAGCCGCCTGTGTGGCCATGGAAGAGGGGGTAGTGACCCAGGAGGTATCCTGGACCGGAAAGCCCCCTTTTCCTTATATAAGCTCTTTTTTTGCGTTAAGGGAATTTCCTTTGATATATGAAGTGGTTAAGAGGGTTTCATGTGATCTTCTGTTTGTTCATGGGCATGGAAGAGCCCACCCCAGGAAGTTTGGACTAGCCTGCCACACAGGATTATACTTTCAAAGGCCCACTATTGGTGTGGCAGGCCGAGTTCTGGTAGGGGAGGCTGATACATCATTTGTGGACTGGACATATCTATATTATCAGAATGACGTAGTGGGCGCTTTGGTGAGAACCCATAGAAGGATGAATCCTGTAGTGGTCAGTGTGGGGCACATGATATCACTTGAATCAGCTGTTGAATACACCAGACTCAGTGTTGTGAATCACAAATTCCCAGAGGTTTTGCGCCTGGCCCACGTACTTTCCAGGAAGAGCCTGGATCCAAGATGAGCACTTCCAGGCTCCACGTTGTAGATGTCTGAGATTCATACCGATTCATGAAAAGGATTTTAAACTCCCTGCAAAACATCAAGTGGTGATTTGCATGTTTGAGTTAAAAGGAGTCAATGTGGCTCTGGCCACTCCCTTTACCAAAGACTCTGTCGATAAAGAAGCTTTCAAGAATCTCATTCACTACTGCAAAGAGCAGGGTGTCCATGGGATTGTACCCTGCGGCTCCACAGGTGAATTCTCCAGTATGACCTTCGAAGAAAAGAAAAAAGCCATAGAGATCGCAGTGGAGGAGGCCCAGGGAATGAAAGTAATTGCAGGAACAGGAGACTCGGGAACTGATAAGACTATTGCCATGACAAGAGCAGCCCAGGATATCGGTGCTGATGCCTGCCTGGTGGTAACTCCCTTTTACATGAAACCTGCAGACAAAGGAATGTTTGAGCACTTTGCCACCCTTGAGGAATCTGTAGAGCTTCCCATTATCTTGTATAATATTCCTCCCTTGACCGGGGTTACCCTTCCCTGGAAAGTTGTGGAAGACCTGGCTGAACTGGAGGGCATTGTGGGCATCAAAGACTCCTCAGGGAATATGTCCTACATTATGACCCTGCTGGAAAAAGTTTCATCTAGGATAAATGTTGTATGTGGCTGGGATGAGATTGTATTGCCCTCTCTCGCTGCAGGTGCACATGGAATGATTCTGGCATCGGCCAACATAGTTGGTGATTACTGGTTGAAAATCTACAATGCCATGCAGAACAAAGAGTATGAAAAAGCTGTGGAAATCCAGAGGAAGATCCAGAAATTAGCCAGAATCATTTGCGCTACAGGTGCTCTGGGGACGAAAGCGGGGCTGAACTACCTGGGTGTAAAGGTGGGGAAGTGCAGGAAACCCTTGATGATTGGTGATACCTTGTCTTATGAGAACAAAGAGGAGATTAGGATTGAGCTGGAAAAACTGGGTAAAATCAAAGCAGAGGAAATCACCTTTGAGTTGGAAGGAAAAGAGATACAGTCACGGTTCACCACTGCGGGCATTACTCCTGCAGTCATTGGTGACTTCTCGTTGAAGATCGGAGAAGCCCTGTGCGGCGAAGGGGCAGAAGTTGCTCACATTGATTTGTTGATTGGAGAACGGAAAGGGCCCGTTGGAGAAGCCTACGCAATAGTACTCGCTTCTGATAAGAATGCACTGCAGGCCATACTGGAACCTAACGTCTTGGTAAAACCCAACACGCTGATCATTCCGACGGTGAAAATGAAGGACATGCGACATGCCTCAATTGTCTATGGTCCCGCCCAGGCAGGTGTCGCCAAGGCAGTAGCAGATTCAGTGCAAGATGGCATACTGCCTGAGGATGTGATGCTGATTGCCAATGTGTTTGTGCATCCCTCAGCTTCTAACAGAAAACAGGTATATATTAACAATTACAAGGCCACCCGTCATGCCATCAGGAGGGCTATGGAAGGAAGACCCACCAAAGAAGAGATTATGGAAGTCAAAGACAACGCACGTCATCCTTTCAGGTATTGTCCTTAACCTTTCTTCTTTTTTATCTTTTTTGATTGATACCTTTTGATTACTTCTTTTATATTCCGCGGGAATTCTCTGGACACGTCTCTGGAAGATTATGAACCAAAAAGAGATAGATGTGTCCCAGGTGAAAAGAACTCCCATCCTCTGAATGAGAGGAAGATCGTTTAGTCCAAAAAAAAATGAAAGAAAAATAGTCTGCCACTCAGAGAGTGCCTTTGACTAGCCCACAAAAATGGGCCTTTTGGAAAGCATCCTGGGTAAAGGAAGGGGTCTATACGGCATGCCCTCTGTCTTCTCTCTGATCTTCTCTATGAGGACATCCTGATTCATTTTCTCCTGGGTTCCCGTCTCTCTCACTCGCACAGCAAACTGACCAGATTCGGCTTCCTGGTCTCCAACTACCAGTATGTATGGAACCCATTCCTTTTCTGCATTCCTGATCCTCTTTCCCACACTTTCTGATGTGTCATCAATATCCACCCGTACAGACTCTTTCTTAAGCTGAGATGCAACTTCTTCACAGAACGTCACATGTGCATCAGTCACAGGGACGAGCCTCACCTGAGTCGGTGATACCCATACGGGGAGCATGGGCTTTTTTCCTTTCTGCTGATCAAAGTACGCCTTCTCCAGGAGCGCATACATCACCCGTTCAATTGCTCCAGATGGGGATAGATGCATGAGAACGAAGTCCTTCTTCTTGCCATCCTGATCTGTGTAACCCAGTTCATATCTCTGGGAGTTCTCAACATCAATCTGATCAGTTGTCAATGCACTTGCCTTGTTCAAAGCGTCCACAAAGTTCCATTCATACTTCAATACGAAGTAGAAGAACTGCTTCTCCCACATTTCAATCAAAGCAGGTTTTCCCCACGTTTTCACCAGTCCGGCCACAAACTCCTTATTTTCATTATAGAAGTCCCTGGTTACCCTGATGGCAAATTCCAGGTCATCAGGCATTCTCAGTCCAAAGGACTCCTGGAGCTCCCAGGACACCCTGAACCGGGTTTCCATCTCTCTCTTGGCCTGTTCAATATCCCTGCAAAAGGCATGACAGTCAGGCATTGTAAAAGCTCTTAGCCTCCGAAGCCCAGTCAGTTCTCCCCGCTGTTCCACCCTGAAGCTGTACCTGGTCAATTCGTACAGCTTGAGAGGCAGGTGCCTGTAAGAGATACTCATGTCGTGAGCCATGAGGAACTGACCAAAACAGGCAGCAAACCGCAAGAACACCCTCTTGTTGGGAGTCTGTATAGTATATTGACGCGCCGGGAACCTGTGCAGATAGCTCTTCAACGAAGGATGTTCATAGTCATACATGATGGGAGCCTCGATTTCCATGGCACCGTACTCATTCATTTTCAGATTGACTGTCTCCTCAATCATGCTCTTTATGAACCTGCCTTTGGGATAGTATCTGAGGTTTCCAGGATCAGACCCTGGCTCATAGTCCACCAATTCCAGTTTTCTCATAAAGGTGACATGAGGAGGTTCTTGTGTCACAGCACGTACCTTTGCCATTTCATACTGGCAGAAAAGCTTCAGTCTCTCGTTATTGGAGAAGTCAAATCCAAATATGCTCCCTCTATCAGATTCCAATTCATGCAGCTTCCCTTGCATATCCAGGATGTACCAGCGAGATTCCAGTTCCTTCTCCTTTTCAAGGGCTTCCGAAACTGTCTCTTTCTCCTCTTCTTCAGGGCCGAATTCCCTTGAGAGTTCAGAGAGGGGATGACCTTTGCACTTAACTGTAAATGCTTTATACCAGCCAAATGGAGCACGTTCTACCTCAAACTCCTGTGCTCCCAACAGCTCTTCAGCATTTTTCATGATGGTGAGAGCTGTACCCGGACTACCTGGAGTCGATGTGAGATGAACGTAAGGGTAGAGCACAATCCGTGTAGTTCCAACCTGTCCAGCAATATCCTTTACCTCGCTGACGAAGCGAGTGGTTGTAGCCTCGGGATTCTCCTCGTCCTTTTTCTCCACAGCAGAGAATACAACAAGGCATTCCTCAATTGCTTTGTGCTTTTCTGCAGTGTCTTCGGCCTCTTTCATGGCCTTCTTCTTCACCTCAAATTCAACAAAATCCGAGTGTATAGCCAGTATTCTCATTTCAATACACCTTTTCTTGAGTTATGTAGGTAACTACCTTGTCTTATTTAAAGATAGTGGTAAAGACG
>JACVGW010000069.1 GCA_018992565.1 Theionarchaea archaeon | reverse complement strand
CCTGCATGAGGTTGCATAGTGGAACAAGAGCGACCTCATAGCAGCCAAAAAGGAAGTGATCAAAAGTGGAAACAGAGAAACACTATTCTGTATCAGAGTTGATAGACGCCTTAGAACATGCGAAACAGAACAAAATCCCCGTATATGCAGCTCAAGGCCCATGCGGAGGATGTGACCTTGTCATAGGAGAACCAAAGAAGATGGATGTTGAGGACAGACTTCAGAAACTGAAGTCACTACATCCTCTGCGGCCATTCTATCCTAGTTTGCAGGGACCGTGCGGCGGATGCGATATCTGCATCCTACCGAAGTAATTGGGATGGGGGGCTTTTGCCCCCATTTTTTTATCGATCACAAGAAGAGGTAATAACATGAAATGGCAACACCCACCCAGAATTGTACAGATGGATATTACAAGCCAGTGCAACCTGGCATGTAAGCATTGTCGTGCAAGCGTATTGGACAAAACGACAGCAGATCTCACCTTCCAGCAGGTTATTTCATTACTGGATCAGATACATGCTATTTCACCACATGCTGCTCTGGCAATAGCCGGCGGAGAACCTCTCATGAGACCAGACCTCAGGGATATTTTCTGCTACATCAAAGAAAACCACCCTGGAAATCACGTTGAATTGCTCACCAATGCAACCTTGATAACTCCTGAAAACGTTGATTGGCTATTGGAAACAGTTCGAGGGTTCAATGTCAGCATGGAAGGTGCAACTCCGCAAATACATGACTCTGTCCGCGGCAGGGGATCCTTTGAAAAGACTGTCCAGGCATTAAACCTCCTCGTGGAAAAGGATGCCACTGTGGCTGTGCGGATGACATATTTCCATCAAGGAGAAGATGAACCAGAAGCTCTCATGCGATTTATAGACAGCATTGGCATTAAAATATTCAATTTCCGATACCTTGTCCCTGTGGGACGAGCTTCACATAAGCTGGTGGATGCAGATCAATATCGCAGGCTGTGCGAGAGAATATGGGATACAGGTAAAGAATTGAATATGAGAGTCGGATTCAGTGATCCCTTTCCTGAAATGTTTATGAATGAAGTGAGACATAGAGAAATAGAAACTGATTCAGATCTTATGCAGGGGATAGCAGTAACTGGATGCTCAATTGCCTTTACACTGCTCTACATCAACCCCCAGGGGATTGTCCAGCTCTGTCCCTATTTCCCCATCTTTGTAGCTGATGCCACACAAGAAAACCTGGAGAACATCTGGTTTGAAAATGAACTTCTTGAGAACTTTCGCCATTCCAGATCAGCACTTGAAGGGAAATGTGGCACATGTAAATACAAGTTTGCCTGCGGAGGCTGTAGAGGTGCTGCTTCTGCAATGGGTGATTTCCTTGGAGAAGACCCCCGGTGCTGGCAAAGAACAGAGGAAATCCTCGTGGCTGACTGACCGAACCCCTATTTTTTCTTCTTTTTTTGAGTCCGTCATAGGTTTATCAGAGAGTTCTGCAAGTTTACTTTCAGTAATTCTCTTGAAGGGGATAAGGGATACAACATGTAACCCAAGATTTTTAAGTTGGTACTCATTCATAAGTATGTCAAGAATACCAGACGAATTCTCAGATGAGGCGAGCCCATGGAAAGACAAGGAGAAAGCAGTATTGAATTCGAGAAGAAGAGAATCATCAGCATGGAACAGCAGATCAGGAGGACTGCTGACAAGACTTTGGCAGATGCGGTAACAGCGGGGTTGAAGACCGGTGACGCACTGCTTTTCAACGTGAGCGGCACCGATGAAATGAGAGATGAAATGGTGATTCTCATTTCTGTACAGGTGGAGAAAGAAAAAGAGCTTGTAGAAGCTATTGTGGAAATGACAGCATCTCTTTCAAGGTTCCTCATTGACTCCTATCGATGTGAGGGGTGGCAGCAGCCCGATATAATTCCCACTCACTTTAACATGCTGGGAACTCACTGGGAATATTTGTGTAACGGGTATCAAAGTTGCACAGCACCTGCAGAAAGACTGGCCAGCCTTTCGGGTTACAACTCGTCCACTTCCAGGCCCATGATTCAGAATTCAGCTGATTTGGTCAAAGAGGCATGCGGATTGGAGATAACAGCAATAACCAAGAATGAATGGACCCTTGAGGGCGAAACCCATCCAGATGGGATGATAGGTCATGTGTATGATGTCCTCCTGGCTCATAGGACCAAATGCCTGCAAGAAAGTGCAGGAACCATGAAGAGCGAAAAAAGCATTTCAGAGGAATTCAAGAGACAATTTCGGGATAGGGCAAATGCCCTGAGAAAGAGAGCAAATGGACTCTGGACGCATGCCAACACCCTCTGGAAGCAAGCGGAAGACAATACTCCTGCCCAAGCTGAGTTGACGCTAGGGTATCTTGAAGAGGCTGCGGAGTTACTCGGCAAGAACGACAGGAGTGATAGTGCACAGCAGCTTGTTACTGATGCCAGAGAATTCATAGAGAAGCTTCCTGAGCTGTCATGACTTCTGCATACCGGATAATCTGGGGGAGCATCATAGTACTACTTGCAGTTCCATAGTTCTGTCGAGCAGATGGAAATTCCGTGCTGTTGATGCAAATCTCGCTGCATATTCCAGACAAAGTGATGCTTCTTCTTTGCAGCTGTGTGGCATAAAATACCCTGCGTATGTAATGAGCCACTGTGCTGCTTCAGAATGCTGGCACGTTTTTTCCTGGATAGATGAACAATATTCAAGCTGACGCCTTGCTCGGGTCAAGTTGTGGACAGCAAGAAAGAGCAACGCTTTCACCATGTGTGCATGAGCCTGGCCGTCAAGATCTTCTCTTTCCTCATATATTGCGAACGCATCATCGAGATATCTCTCTACACCCTCCCTCTCGCCTGCCAGAGCAGCCCATCGGGCCAGATGGACGAGGGTGCGCGCTTCACCATCTTTCACGCTGTTACGTGTGTAGATTTTCAGAGCTTTCCGATACTGGGTATGAGCTGTAACACTATCACCTGTCCACATGGCAAAATCTCCCAGTATCCGGAGAGCATTTGCTTCACCAATCTCCACGTGAATACCTTGATAGATCTCCAGAGCTTTTCCAACCTGTCCCTGAGCTTCTCCAGGATGTCCTGTGAGAAAAGCAAGGAGTCCAAGGCGCAGAAGGGCATTTGCTTCGCCGAGGTCCACTTCAATCTCACGGTAGATACATAAGGCTTTTTCAAATCTCTCTTGAGCTCCCTGGAAATCTCCTGTTCTAAAAAGAAGATCACCCAAGGTCCAGAAGGCATTTGCCACACCCATTCGTGCATGGGTATCCTGATAGTTTTGGAGAGCTTTTTCATACTGCGTCTTGGCTTCTTCTAAATTCCCTGTTCGAAAAGCAAGGACACCCAGTGCTATGAGCACATGCGCCTCACCCTCTGGATCCTCACATCTTTTTAGATGGGATAGAATCCTGGAACCAACAGTCTGTGCTTCTTTCCATCGATTGTGGAAAATGTACAGGTAAATGAGTTCAGCCCCAAAGAGCCCAGGAGATGACGTGTTCTCTCTTCTTTGAGATGATTCACTGAGGAAGTCAACGACAGCTCGAAGGTTTGGCTCTTCTACAGTAAAAAGAGCCCGATAGTCTCCCGAGCTCCCCGTAGTGTGACCCTTGTACAGTATTCTGGTGAATGTCCCCATGACTTTCACAATTCTGGGACGATAACAACTCCTGACCTCATCAGTGAGAACAGTCAATGCGAACAACCTCACCGGTGGCAACAGTGTCACTCTCCCGGTTCTCACCTCTACCAGAGAGGCATCATTTAATTCTTGCACATATTCCCAGACTGGACTGCCCCAGATGTCTTCAAATACATCCTTCTTGACCCCTGCTGGAAGGAGGGAGAGTACCTGAAAAAGTATCTGTGCTCTATCTGACAGGACATGATATGTTGAGGCCAGGGCTGTTACCAGGCTTTCCCCATGATCCAGAGTCCTCCCCGTGATATGCTTTGTCTTGATTGCTTTGGCTTTGTGTACCTCAATTCTCTCATGTATATCTTCAAGAGTCACCCCGGGGGCAAGCTGACGAGCTGTTAGTACAAGTGATAAGGGGTGTCCTCCTAACTGGTCAACGAGGTCATCGAAGAGAGGTGATCCATATTCATTCTGTAATACTCTCCTCTTCGTTGTGGCACAAAAGAGCTGCGTAGCATACCTGCGTTCCAGTGGACCAATTCTGCACACACGTTCAGGCTCGTACAGATTTCCTCCCACTGGCCTCTGGCTTGTTATCAACAACTTCGTATGGGAAGTGGTCCTCAAAATGGTGCTAGCAATATATTGCATCCCGTCTTCATCGTACCAGAGGATATCCTCTGCATTATCCAGGACCAGCAAGCAGCGACGGTTTTCAAGGTGTGTAATGACATTCTGAAGCCGAGACACTCTCACCTCAAGAGCTGCACAGAGTAGATCAAGAACCCCATCTGCAGTGTCAGTCTGTCTGAGGTCCACGTAATATACTCCCTGGGGAAAGATATTCCGCCAACAGGTCCATCGTGCTACCTCGATGGCCAGTGTTGTTTTTCCGATGCCGCCCACTCCTGTCAAGGTGATCAGCCTGCTCTGCAAGAGCTCACTGATAACAGCATGCATCTCTCCTGATCGACCTGTAAAGAATTGTGGTTTCGTGGGGAGATTCGAGGGTGACGGCAGCGGCTCTTCAATTGTCACAGTACCGCGCGCCACATCTTGAGAGAGGAGGGGACTCTCATGTGAACCATCTCGAGGGAGGAGAACAAACTTCTCTTCTTCGGGTATGAATTTCTCTCTCTTTCTATAGGCTGCAACCTTGAGATAGTGCCTCATCTTCACCAGATCCGGGTTCCCTTCTACTAGTAAAGAAGCCATCTCAAAGGCAATTTTTACGGTATTTCCGCGGAAAAGATTGCGGAGGAAATGGGCTGTAAAGACGATAGCTGCATGATCTACTACTGGAAAATCACGCTTGACTGCCACAACATGTGGAACACCTGCATCAGCCAGCAGTGAGCCAACTTTTTCACTATGGCAGGCGCTGATAACAGCCAATTCAACCGCACCTCCCGTGCCTATCATTCTCCTGAGGTATTCGCCTGTCACGGGCTGACTTCCACCTTTCCCATCCTCAAACAAGAGAAATTCCTCCTTGCCATGAGTACTGATATGCAGAATATTGAATCCATCCTCAATGCCTCTGGCAAGTTCCTCTATAGTTGCATATCCAATACGAAGTGAGCATGTTCTCTGGCAGGCAGAAATCTCCCTCACAATGACATCGCGCTCTGTCTTCAAGTCTAGAACGTCAAGAGGGATGCCATCCAAGGTCACCAGAGGTCCAGAGAACAAATAGAGAATTTTCGGATGGGTAATCATGGTAACCTCCTATGCAATCGCTAGCGTCTCACATTGCCTTGCAGGTTCACATTCTTATAGGTTTGGCATGGACTCTGGAGCAATGTTCCACAAAATGTGAGATAGAAAGGATTTTGAGTAACCCTCACGAACCCTGAGAACCGTATCACCAAGGCTTATAAAGAATTGATAGACTCAAAAATAGAGGAATGAGGAATCTTCATGAACATAGAAGAGGAGATTGTGGACAAAGTGAGGCAGTATGCAGAGGAATTCATAGAAAGAGAATACCCGGAAGAAGTCCCATATCTCCATTTGATATGGGAAACCTTTGCAGAGGTTCTCAAGGAACGGAAAAATGGCAACCTTGAACCTAAGAATGTGTGGTGGGACCTGGAAGGACCCTCAGTTAGAGATGCAGGAGGGTCTTCACCACGGTCAGGACCCAGGAGTGTTATGGCACCCAAGGTGGTTCGAGCTTTTTACATCCTCCTAACAGGAATAGCCCACACAGTGAATTCGGAAAGCACTGAGAATCTCCAAGAAGGCATGTTGAAGCTCTTGTCACAGAATGAATTTCCGCTGGATTTCTCTATGGATATTGTTGACTTCTTCATGGATAAAAGAGATTTCGAGTAAGAGTAAGTATAATCCACCTACGAGAATCTGCCTGAAATGATGGAAGAAGATAATATGGCTATGAGGTAGATTCTTGAACTCTTCCATGAGACACCGCTTTTCACAGCAGGGTGACTCATTGGAAGAAACACCCCAGCAACAGGGAAGGAAAGGCTTCTGTATATAGGGTGCAGCTCTCCAAAATGCATATTAACGAGAATTCCCTAAAGATGACATGGTTTTGCTCAATGGCACAAAGGAGGTGGAACTCACAGTCGAGATCCTAGACTTCGCCCGTTGTCACGGGAGAAAAATCACGGAAGAACAGGCCAAGAGAATCGGAGGCAGTAATACGCAGTCTATCATGCTCAAGCTTCTTGCACAGGAATATCTCCTGAAAGTTGAAAGGAAGGACATTCTTCCCTTCTACACTATCACCTCTCGAGGGCTGAATCTTTTTGGAGATGTGAGGAGATCCCAGCAAGCCTCAGAACCCCTCAAGAAAGACATCGGAAAGAGGATTGTCAAGGCAATGGAAGAATTAGACGTAAAACCCTGGGAGATCATGGTCCACATTATTCATGTGGTGGGGAAAAGGCAGTCTGTCACAACGGGAGACGTCGAAGAGCATTTCAACACCTATCTTGGTAGTATAAAAGGTGTATCCAGGGCAAGCATTTACCGGAACCTCAAGCACCTGAGAATGAAAGGGTACATAGAATATGAGAAAAAGAGCCATGTGGATCAGAGTCAATACAGACTCTCCAAAAAGGGAGAAGAAATCTTTTACATGACAAGAGCGGATGCCGCTTCAAAGCTGCGCACTTCTGAAGAATGGGATACTGCTCTCAAGAGAGTATTGGAGAAGGTAACTCGGGAACGAGAGGAGGATAATACAGCGCTGTTTCATGCCTTGGATGCTGTCCTGCCTGATGGGTTGGATAATTCCCAGATTACCTGGGCACTCTATACGTTGGGGTGTGTCTACGAATTGAAGGGTGACCTGGCCAGGGCGGAAGCTGCATTCCTCCGCATGGAAGGAATCTGTGGAGAAACTGGAGACAGCAGAGGAAAGGCATACGCCTTGAAGGAATTGGGAAACGTCTCATACAAGAGATCCAGCTTCATGGTTGCAGAGCAGTACTACACGAGATGTGAAAGAACTGCTGAAGACATACAGGACACTCCCCTGTTGTCTGACGTCCTGAATAATCTGGGTTCCTGTTCTTACATGAATGATGACATTGATGATGCTCTGGCATTATTCGAGAGAGCACTGACATTGGCAGGAAAGAACACATTCAGGATTGCGGGTTCACTTTATAACAAAGGACTGTGTCATGCTCGAAAGGAAGAGCTGACGAGAGCCAGGGGACTCTGGGAGAAAAGCCTCAGTCTTTACGAGCAACTTGATGAGCTTGCGGAAATCAGGAAAGTGAAGCGAAATCTCAGGGAAATTGACATAAAACAGAAGAGGGAATTCCTGGAGGAAAAATATAGAGAAGCCTTGCAGACAGGGACCTCAGACGACATAAAAGGGGCGTACAATGCCCTTGTCAGATTTGAAATGGATCTCATCACCCCTCCAGAGGAATGACCGTGAGGGAGGTCTCTTCCACTGTACAGCACGAGTGATCTTGAGCTCGTCCGCTCTGCATCCAAGAAAGCTTGAGAACTGAGAAGGCCTCATTCCTGAGGTATGGCAATCTTAAATTTTGAGAATCCTTAGGATATATAATAAAAGCGGGATGATTCTTAAGTAATTTCTCAATCCACTCACCAGGTGATGTAATATGTACAATACAATGCAGAAACTGAATCTTCCAGATATCATCTGGAGAATAACTCCCTGTGGGGGAGTTGAAGGTGATGATAAAGATACTCCCTGCTGAAAAGCACCTATTCGTTCTTTCTCTCCATTACCTTTTCTATTTCTTCTTTGCATTTCTTGAAGTGAAAAGTCCACTTCTGCTTTTCAAGGTCGAAATATTCTTCGTTGAATGACTTCTTGAGTGTGTCACCGTGTCCTCTCGATTTTAGTGGAAGGCAGCGGGCTTCAATTCGTGGACGGAGATTATCAAGCCTCTTCATCAGGGTGGGACCTACCTGTGGACTGCACCAGCACCACAAGAACCCTGTCCCACCGCTCATTGTGAAGGCCTTGTACAGCCTGCAGCCTCTGCCAAAACTTGAAATGAACTGCAGAACGTCCAGGCTGTCACCTTCAATGAGCAACAGAAACGCATAGTCTTCGCCTCGAGGAAAGGGAGAAATATTATAATGTTTTCTTTCAGCAATTCCTGCTTCAGTAATCTTCTTAATGCTGTGCTTGATCTGATGGCGCCTCCAGAACCTTCCATGCAGACTTTTTTCCAGTTTTTGTATTTCTGCAATACTGGTGGTCCTTACCTGGAGATACTGCATCACCTTCAGGTCAATAAACTGCCAGGCAGTATTATGGGTTTTGTCAGGGTAGCAAAGCTCAATATCAACGGAACGAAAGAGATCAGACGTCTGCGGAAAAACACTCCCTGAGAAGTCTGGGTTCTGTACGAACCACCTGTTCTGCGAGGTATATGAGCGGTACTCAATAACCCCCTCATTTCTCAACACATTCAACAACCGGTGGAGATGGGAGCAGTCGCAGGACCTGAAAAATGCAAAGAGTGTTTCTCCCTGTATCGTGGGGAAAATCCACTCCCAACAGTCAATACAGAGAATGCTCTTGAAAACCACATCGTAGTGGCTGGGGCTGAATCGAATTTCAGCCAGTATACTGTATACTGGAGTCTCACATACAGCATTCAGATTGATGTGATAGTATGGCCCCCTGATGTATCCTGCTTTTTTCAGTTCGCTCATTTTGCTGCTCAGCGTAGTGGGCCGCTTGTAATTGAGCTCTTGCAGCAATTCCCATCTGGTATGTGAGGGATTCTCCCCAATGAGCGTGAGGAGTCTCTTTTCTGATTCTGTTAAATCCATAGTGTGTTCTCCGAATTGTTCCTCATATGTCATTCCTTATGCATTTCTTTCACATAGTAGCATTATCCCAATAAATAGGTTTTGAATTGTCAATGTTGATATGCAGAGAATTATCACACATTCTTCCGGAATTTAACCCTGTAGCAATCTGAGCGAGCGAATGAAATTCATCCTATCAATGGAACACTGACCCGTGTACTCTCAGGAGATGATACATGCACAAATCCCTCGCAAAATCATTGGTACAACCCAAAGGTTTATAAGCTCATCATCATCAAGAAATTAGGTGAGCCTAATTCAGACATTGGACAATTTGAAACCCGGCCAGAAGGCAAAGGTAGTTGAAGTGCATGGAGGCTGGGGTCTCAGACAGAAATTGTGTGAGCTGGGCATACTCCCGGGACAAGTTGTGACCATGGCAAGCTCCAGTCTGTGGAGAGGTCCTGTCAGAGTGCAGGTCAACTCCAATGAAGTTGCTCTGGGGAGAGGGGTAGCCATGAAGGTGATGGTTGAGGTTATCTCATGATCGTGGCCATGGCAGGACAGCCCAATTCCGGGAAGAGCACGCTGTTCAACCAGATTGCCGGATACAAGACAGTAACCTCAAACTTTCCTGGAAAAACGGTGAAGTATAATGAATCCCGTGTCCAGTTTTCAGGTGAGATACTGGATGTGGTAGACCTTCCTGGTACCTACTCTCTGACCTCTTTTGATCTGGCAGAACTTGAAGCTCGTAAATACCTGCTACGGAATGAGGCAGATGTAGTGGTGAACGTGGTGGATGCCTCCCGGCTATCCCGAAGTCTGGAATTGACCATTCAGATCGCTGAGCTAGATGTCCCTCTGGTGCTCGTTTTGAATATGATGGATGAAGCTGAACGAAAGGGAATACATATTGATACAGAGCACCTGGAAAGGATTTTGGGAATGCCCGTAGTGACTGCTGTTGCAGTTAAAGGAAAGGGAATCAGAGAAGTATTCCAGGCCGCCGTGGCTACTGCAAAAGCAGGAAAAACATCTCGAAAAATCGAATTCAGCAAGGATATCGAGCAAATTGTAACGAACCTGGAAAAAGAGCTAGAAAAAGAATGTGAAATCTTGAAAGTGCCCTGCAGGCTCCTGACATTAAAACTCCTTGAAAATGACCAATATTTCATAGAGTCTATTGAGGATCCTGAAGTCCTGAAAAAGGTACGAAAATTTCAGGAAGAACTTGAGAAGTCCCACGGGAGACCCGCAGATGTAGTAATTTCCTCAGAAAGGCATGCCCAGGCCATGAACATCTTTGAAAGAGTAGGAGAAGTCACAGAACCTGAGATTTCTCTGAGAGACCGGCTGGATGATGTGCTGATGCACAAGTACGCGGGATATGTTGCTCTTGGTGCTATTCTCTACATCTTCTTCAACGTTGTCTTTGGGATCGGCCGCGTGCTGGAATCTTACGTTTTGGATGCATTTGAACAAATTGTACCTCTGCTATCGGTCTATCTGAGTGGGCTATCACTGAAAATGGCTGAAGGCATATTGGAAGGGTTTTCTGGAGGCGTAGGCATTGTCCTGCCTTATCTAGTCCCTTTCTTGATTGGACTTGCCATCCTGGAAGATGTTGGATATTTACCCCGGATAGCTTTTCTCATGGATACCTTCCTGCATAGAATTGGGCTCCATGGGAAGGCTATAATACCTCTTATTCTGGGATTTGGATGTACTGTTCCTGCAATAATGGCCACTCGAATCCTGGAATCTGAACGGGATCGATTCATTACAGCCACTATTTCCACTCTCATACCCTGTGCTGCTCGGACCACCGTAATCTTGGGGTTGGTGGCCTTTTTCATATCTTCCAATGCTGCTCTGGGTCTTTATGTCTTTAACATAGTCGTAATAGTGGCACTGGGTCTCATCCTATCACGATTGATGCCTGAAATTACACCAGGACTCATACTGGAGATCCCGACGTACCATATTCCTTCCGCAAAGAGTGTGCTGCTGAAAACCTGGCTTCGAGTGAGAGAGTTTATATACATTGCATGGCCTCTTCTCATTGGAGGAAGTGCTGTGCTCAGTCTCTTGAACTATTTTGGAGTTGATCTCACCATTAACCAGACTCTCAGACCTGTAACACTAGTGCTGGGGCTTCCTGCTGCGGTGGGAGTGACCCTCATATTTGGTGTCCTGAAAAAGGAACTCTCCCTGGTTATGTTGATCCAGGCGCTAGGTACATCTCAGGTGCTCAATGTTCTGACCAGAGTCCAGATTCTGACGTTTACGGTATTTGTCATGTTCTATGTTCCCTGTGTAGCCGCCATTGGTGTTCTCCTGAAGGAATTCGGAACTCGGAAGACCACGTATATTGTCGTTCTAACCACTGGGTTGGCTTTTATTCTGGCCCTGCTGGTGAGAGCAGGAGGTGTATTGGTATGAGTGAAAGTGGAGAAGAGTATCTGGAAGCCCTCTGGTGCCTCAGGGAAAATGGGGACACTATTTGCCGGATCAAGGACATTGCCCAGTTGCTGGATGTGCAGCCCCCCAGCGCTGTAGAGATGTTGAGGAAACTGGAGAAGAGTGGATTTGTCACATACAGGAGACAAAAAGGGATCATTCTGACTGAAAAGGGGGAGACTAAAGCAAAGCATCTGGTAAGAGCTCACAGGCTCATGGAGGTACTTCTCAATAACGTGATCCACATTGACAGGAGGGACATTGAGGAAATTGCCTGTTCTTGTGAACACTCAATCTCCAAAGAAGTGGCTGCAAAACTGTGTACATTTCTGAATCATCCCCGGGTATGTCCTCATGGGAACGATATCCCCAAAGGAGAATGCTGCCCAGAATAGATGTACTACTTCTTGAGGTTCCATAGTATGATACCTGCTACCACAACCATAGAGCCTCCTGCAATGTACAGGAGAGCATTGGACCTGGCAGGACATCCACCACTGGAGGTATCCCCCTTTTTCTGAGGGCACTGGTCCTCACAGTCAGGGACTGTATCACCATCTGTATCCAATTCACATCCTGACGCATCCACGTTTCTACACCTGCTATCAGGGCATAAATCTACACAATCTTCAACTCCATCGCCGTCAGTATCTGTGAAAGGACACCCTCCCCCGCAGTCCACACCATATTCTCCACAGTCCTGTTTGCCATTAGAGCAGTGGGCTTTGCATTCCCCCTCTTGTATATGCAGGGTACACTGGCCAAAGTCACAGAGACAGGTCTCACATTCCTCGTTGCAGGGCATTTTGAGTACAAGAGTGAGAAGTCCTGAAGGCAGGGCTGCAGTCACTTCAACGAAAAAGGTACTTCCGTCACCTACTCCTGATGCCAACAGTGTCTCCTTCATCAGAGCATCATAGGCCCACAATTCAAATTCTGCATCCTTGACTGTCATAAAATAGACAGTAATCTTTTCTCCAACAGTATACACTACATTGCACCCTCTCTCGGTCCATACATACTCAGTATCAGCCTGAATGATGGGTGCAGTGAGCACCATCCCAGCCACAGCCAGAATAAGCAATGAGCGATTCATGATACCACTTCCTTGCGAGAACCCTTCACGTGTTACCTCAAGAGCAGTGAAGAGTTCATTATAGTATAGCACCTGCCAGCCCCTAAAAAACTTTCCTCTCTTGGTATCAGAATCTATCAGTCAACACTCTGATGTGCACACCAAAAAGTTATAGCTACCTGCAGGAGGAACCTCCATGAGAAATAAGGGCACTACCATGGGGGCTGTAGTCTGTGCCTTATGCGGTATTGCAGGGCTATTTGCTGCAACACATCTGACACATCCTTCGCTAGGACCAGTGTCTTCTATAACAGAACCCGGCTCATACGTTGCTTGTGAGGGTATCATCTTGGAAACATATCAGACCAAGGGGCACACTCTTGTTACTCTTTATGATGGCTCTCCTATCCTGGTGCCTCTCTTCAATTTTGCAGGTGATATATCCGTGGGAGACTTGCTTTACGCAGAAGGAGTAGTATCAGTATACAAGGGAAATCTGGAGGTTATTCCCGAGGAATACAGCATCTCAAAGGTCCTGTACGGAAGATGCTGCAACTCTGTACTGTACACAGAACATGGTAGGTTCAGAACACAACTGCCAGATGGAGATTATGCAGTACTGGGAACTACAGGGGATGGGCAGCTGTTTCCTGAAAGAATCCTCGAGATTCCTCTAATACCTATGGAAGGGAGGATATGTACTATTTCAACAGGGAGCAGTACCAGCACATTTCTCCTGTATGCAGATCACCGCATATTTGTCTCCTCTCATCCGCTTGCTCCAGGGAGTGTCAAAGGGTTTGGCATTCAGGATGGGACGAAGGTCTTGGTACTCTATCATACCTGGGAACCCCTATCAGTAGATTCCATCAACTTGGCAAGAAAAATGCCCATAGATTACCCCGTAACAGTATCGGGCATCATAAAATCAGTTACTGCATCCAAAGGACACATATTCATAGTAATCGAAGACGCTACAGGTTTCATTCTCGTCCCAATATTCTCTACCATGCAGTCTCAATTAAAGGTGGATAGTAACACATTTCATGAAGGTCAGTCCCTCACTGTGACTGGGACAATTCATGTGTATGGGGGGATAGTGGAATTGCTGCCGGTGGCCATCCATGGATGACGTCACGACGCTGGTCAGTATGTGTGGAGCGGGTATCTGTCTGGGAGTCATTACTGGGCTGACACCGGGACTTCACGTAAATACACTGCTGCCATTTATAGTACTGCTCCCCGTTTCTGGATCCATGAGTGCTGTCCTTATTTTCTCACTGGCTGTGACACATACGTTTCTTGACTTCATACCTTCCACGTTATTCGGGGTTCCTGACGAGGATACTGCATTGAGCATCCTGCCGGCGCATCGTCTGCTCCTCCAGGGGAGGGGATATGAGGCAATTAAACTCACTGTGGTGGGGAGCCTGGGGTCTTTGATGTTGTCATGTTCACTGGCTCCTCTGATGATCGTACTGATTCCTCCCCTCCATGCAACTATCAGCCCATATCTGGCGTACATTCTGCTGGGATTCGTGGCTATAATGATCGGCTCTGAAAAGAGTCTCCTCAGAATTTCAGCATCAGGTGCAGTGTTCATTATATCAGGATTGTATGGATATATCGCTCTGAATTCTCCATGGATCGGCAATGATCTTGTTCTATTTCCTATGTTCTGTGGACTATTTGGAATAAGCACCTTGTTGATGAGTGCAACGTGTTCAACAAGACTCCCTCTTCAGTCTTTTGACACCAGAATTCATCTCAGCCGACTGCAAATCATGCTGAATGTGGTTAAGGGAGCAGGGGCAGGTATGCTTGTGTCACTATTTCCGGGAATCGGGCCAGCTCATGCAACTGCTGTTATTTCCATGAAATCTTCTCCTCGCACATTTCTAGTTGCTGTTTCAGGGGTCAATACAGCAAATGCAGTATATGCCCTCATCGGAATGTACACTATAGGAAAAGCGCGGAGTGGGGCAGTGGCTGTTATCCAGGGGCTTACTGAAGTGAACAATGCAATGCTGGTGCAGCTTCTGTCATGTGGACTGCTGGCAGCAGGAGTAGCATCTGTTGCTGCCCTGATGGTTGCTCAACAGATGTTAAAGCTCATATCTGCTGTCGATTACACTGCAGTGACAGCTGGCACCTGCTGCATACTGGTAGTATTGGTGTGTGCCATGAC
>JACVGW010000068.1:11561-14725 GCA_018992565.1 Theionarchaea archaeon | reverse complement strand
TGCCACCTTCTCTTTCTACTGCTGGTAGTTGAGAATTTTCTGCAGAGGTAAAGCAGTCTAAGAAAATCCCATACGCAGCACGAGTAAGCTGGACTCCATGCGTGCGAGAACACAGAGGCAATGAGTCTGCTGCCCTAACAGAGAGTCCCACAGTGACACGTGCTGTACGAGAAAACAGTCCAGACTATCACAGTCTGAAGCGATTCCTGTAGCCATGACATTGCAGCAACACGTGCTGTTGTGGTGACGCTGGCATTTCCTGTTGAGCGTATGGACTAACCTTTATAAGAGCGTACATCTCCGTCCCTTTCTTCTTGATTCTTACACTCTCGCTACATTGGTTGTTCTTCCAGTACGAAGTTCATGAGTTTCATCTCAGCCTTCCGCAGATGCTCCCACGCTGTGCTTGTGCTGATTCCCATTTCAACTGCTATCGTCTTAATGTCAATCTTCCGGGGAAATGAATAGTATCCATGTTCAAAAGCAGCGTGGATTGTCTTTCGCTGCATTTCTGTAAGGTGAACGTCAGTTGAAAGCGGCCAGGACCACTTTAGAAAAGACATTCTCCTGGTGCGATCATTGCGCACAATCTTCTTGATCTTGTATTTCAGGTTTGCCTTGGCGAGGACATCGAAATATTCCTGCAGCGACACATCCTTATATACGATTCCAGAGATTATTTCTTTTTCATCCTGGACAATTACTGGATAATCCAGGATGAATCCCATTTTGTTAGTCTCTCTGATAACAGAATTTGCCTCAGGCCCGATGATGTATCTCAGCTTGGTTACGGTCTCTGCATTGATCACATCAATGAGGGTAACGTCCTCTGGAACATGAGAGATACACTGCTGAACCACATCGCTGTGCTCAGGTTTCGAGAATCTCACAGACAATTCAATGTAAACACTCCCATCCTTGAACACATCTGCCCTGTCTATAAGACAGCTCTTGACATGATCCAGCCTTGAAATCCTGTTGCACAATCCTCCGGCATGGTATATGTTTAGTCGAGCATAGTACATTACATATTCTTTTTCTTCCTTCTTTTTAAGGGTTTCCTGAATTGAGCGTCATTTTGAAAAATCAGGCCAAATTTCAATCGGTAGAAATAAAGGGGATCTTGTATTTGGAAAGAATAACAAATACTAACAGAAGTGACTCTTACTCTATATTACAGAATACCCAGTAGAATGTGAGCAAAACTGCTATTATAAAAAGTAGGGGATTTTCCTTCAGGGAAAGCATTGGTTCTGTGAGATACTCTAGTCTATAAATCGGCCTTTTTCTACCGAACCTTCTGCGATTTTGCCTGCAGACCTACGAGGAGTAACCCATAAGAGTTGATCAGCACACTGCAGGCACTGAGATCAATACGAGAGGAGGACTACAAGACCATGTTGTAGTGAGTCTTCATCAGGGTCACGAATGTATTCCAATCTCCTCCAACAGGATCAGGTAGAGAGAAGTGAGTTTCGATGATGTCAGAGTCCTTGAGTCCTCCACCTGTGATGACGCATGCCACAGTATCTTCTGCATCTATATATCCTGATTCATGGAGGTTCTTGGCCGCTGCAATGGCAGCAGCAGACGTGGTGCTGGCATAAACGCCCTCGTGAGTAGCCAGGGAGAAAACTGCATCCAGTATTTCATCATCTTCAACAGTGAGAGCTACTCCTCCAGAGTCTCTTACTGCCCTGTACGCCTGGTAGCCCACCTGCGGCACCAGAATGTGCTTGGCTATAGTCGGAGCAGTGACAACTCTCTGGATCGAATCTGACCTACTGGTGAGGGTTTTGGTAAGAGATCCTCCTGCCGATGATTCCACAGCTACCATCTGAGGAAGTGCATCAATAAATCCTGTCGTAAAGAGGTCCTGGAACCCTCTCCACACTGCAAACAGCCCAAATCCCATTCCAGTGGGAACGATCACAGTGTCTGGAACGTTCCATGACAGCTGCTCGCAGATTTCAAATGCTACCGTTTTCCTCCCTTCTTCACTGTAAGGGTCTCCTGTAGGCGATCTGGTATAGCTGCTGACAGGATGTGCAGCAAGTGCGTCAACACATGTTTTCATGAGGGGGTACCTGTCTTCATACTTCTTCAGGTACACCACCTTCCCCCCATAAGAGAGGGTCTGCAGGATAGCTTGTTTGGATTCATCCAGGTTTTCAAAGCTGATCACCTGGAGACCAGAAACAGCCCCATAGGCTGCAGCTGCTGCAGCAGTATTTCCTCCTCCTGCTATGAGATGGCGGGATCCGAATTTCCTGGCTACCGCAGCCCCCACAGCAGCCGACCTGTCCTTGAATGTGTGGGTGGGATTCCTCGATTCGTCTTTTATGCACAGGTGAGACATTCCAAGGACTGGACCCAGATTCCTGCACGGAAGAAGGGGTGTTCCTCCTTCTCCCAGTGTAATGCCCAGTGCAGGATCGACAGGGAGGAACTCCTGCCACTTCCACACTCCCAATACATGCCTTTTCTGCAACACGTCTCTGGTAACTGCCTCTTTTATCTTCTCATAATCATAATCAACAACTACATTCGACTGGAAGCTGTCCTTTTTGCAGCGTGGGCACCCTTCAAACATCCGCTCCAGCGGATACTGTGCTCCACAATGCAGGCATTTCAGCATTTGCTCATACATTATTCTCCCTCCTTGTGACCATGTCCACAATCTCCTGAGAGCTCTTCCCCCTGAATCCCAGATCTTCACATGTAACACCCTTTTTCCAGTAATCAATACCTTCCACCACTGACCAGGATTCAACCAGCATCCGTGCAGTAGGAGCGGGAACCCCGAACGTGTCACATAGAGAGACGAGCGGAGCAAGGCCATACATCAATTCTTCCTCAACATAATGCAAAGGGTCTGGCAGTACATATTCATGGACAGCCTCCCAGTTCTTGATTGTCTCATAGGTTGTCTCTCCTTTGACGTGGTAGTAGTCTTTTATCATTGAGGCTGCACTCTCAAGATCCAATCCCAAAGCGCGACACAGGGCCAGCCGTTCTGAATCTACAGCATCTATGACTCCTGCCACACCGGGTGATACTCCTTCTGAATAAAACCTGAAGGTCTCACAATCCTCTTCTACATGTCTCAAGTTGAAGAGGGCAATGGGCACATGAATAACAGGGTTGTAGTTTTCAAGGCTGGT
>JACVGW010000068.1:0-11461 GCA_018992565.1 Theionarchaea archaeon | reverse complement strand
CTCCTTCAGGAGAGGTTGGAGCCTCAGGGCAGCCCAGTATCCAGTAAACACGACAATAACTGCATGTTCCTGAACATAGGGAAGACACTGCTCTACCAGGGATTCATGCCCTCCAGCTCGCGCAGTGACCATGACATAGGGAACATTGGAAACCACAGTTTCAAGGTCACTTGAAGCGGCCTGTATAACAGCCTCTCCTTCCACGATTCCTGATACCTTTAGCCTGTGAGAATCAGCAAGAGCAGCAATTCGTTCCGGGGTCCTGTTGTAGAGAAAGAGATCATGACCTTTGAGCGCTAGATAGCCTGCAATACCCTGTCCGGCGCTGCCAGCTCCCAGGACTGCAAATTTCACATAGATTCCTCCTGCAGCCAACAAAGGTTCTAGTCTCTACTCTGTTGGGATTGCCAATTATGGCGGAATCTTAAATTATTATTGCCTGAATACTTCGGGAAAGTCCTTATAAACAATCATTCACAAATAAAGAGCTAGGATTGGCAGGATTGGCATTCTGTTAATCTAGAGGTGATTCTATGTCAGATTGTTCAGTTATTGGGATGAATAAAGACGACCTGGACACTCCATGTCTCCTGATGGATCTGGACCTTGTAGAAAAGAACATTAAGACAATGGCTGACTATTATCGTAAAAAAGAAGGAGCAGCCTTGCGTCCTCATCAAAAAGGACACAGACTTCCTATAATAGGAAAGAAACAGGTAGAATCTGGAGCTAAAGGGGTTTCTATGACTTCTCTTGGTCTTGCAGAGTATTATGTGCGGTGTGGGTTCTCAGATATCCTCATCACCAATGAAGTCGCGGGATGCAACAAGATGAACCGGGTGGCAGCCCTCTCAAAGCAAGCGGACATCACTGTAGGTGTAGACAACATTGAGAATGTGACAAAGCTGGGGGAGATCGCACGTAACATGGATACCGTGATCAATGTGGGCGTGGAACTCTACATGAGCACAGGCACCTGCGGGGTCAATATAGGGGATGCTGCTTCTCTGATCAGAGAAATCACCAGGGTGAAAGGGGTTGCATTCAAAGGTGTGTGGTGGCACCAGGGTTCTCTGGCCGATATTGTCAATTGGGAAGAGAGAAAGATGGCACATTTCAAGACACTGGACAAGGTAGCCATGCTGAAGGCAGAGCTAAAAAAAGAGGACATTGCTCTTGAGATGATCAGCGGGGGATTTACCTGCACCTGGGACATCACTCCCGAGTACAGGGCACTCGAGAATGTCGAGGTTCAGGCTGGAAGCTATGTATTCAGTGACTGGTGTTCTCATGAGAGTGAAGGACTTGATGTATTTGACTATGCGTTGACTGTTTTGACCAGCTGTATTAGCAGGCCCCAGCCAGACGAAATATGCTTTGATGCGGGTATGAATGCATGTTCTGATGAACACACTGACAGTTATCTGAATGTAGTGGGCTTCAAAATCAAAGGACTGGAAGGGATAAAGAGGGTCAAACAACGCGAAGAGCTGTCCATGGTGAAGGTTGAAAAGCCCACGTCAGATATCCGTGTAGGAGACACTGTGGAGTTAATACCTCCTCATTCTGACACCACTGCTAAGCTTCACGACATCTACTATGGTGTCCGAAAAGGGAGAGTTGAGGCAGTATTTCCCAACTACGGGAGAGGACTTCTCTAGCGAATGTGAGGAGTGCACAATGAAGGGTACTGCTGTGGAAAAAGAGTATGACGTTGTGGTGGTGGGGGGAGGAGGAGCAGGTGCTCAGGCAGCCCTCTCTGCTGCGGGCATGAACGTGAGAGTAGCACTCGTTGACAAAGGTGTCCTGGGGAGGGCTGGATGCACTATTCTGGGCAGCTTTTCCTGCAACGCAGCCTTGGGTTACAAGGAGTCCGGAGATAGCCCTCGAGCGCACTTTGTGGATACAGTCAAAGAAGGACGATACATCAACAATCAATCCCTGGTGAGAGTGTACACTGAAAAGGCACCAGAACGTGTTCTAGCCCTGCATAGAGAGGGGCCCGTCTTTGAAGAGGAAAATGGGCACCTGAAGCAGGACATGGTACCTGGACATTCTTTTCCCCGGGCAGTTTTCAACGACCTGCACACAGGCAAGAGCATGATAGTCACGTTGATGAAGCAGGTGAGGAGAGCACCCATTGATGTGTATGATGAGTGCATGATTTTTGATGTGGTCTGCGAAGGCCATACCATCCGTGCAGTTGTAGGTTACGATCTTGCAGGTAAGATCATAGTCTTTTCCTGCAAAGCGGCAGTCATTGCGGCTGGTGGATGTGGACAGCTCTACCCCCACAGCACGACCAGCAGGGGGGCCACAGGGGATGGCCTGTGGTTGGCCTACGGGGCAGGAGCAGAGCTTCAAGATCTGGAATTCATTCAGTTTTTTCCTACTGCTCAATGCTACCCCCGCCTCCTCTCCCTGAACCCAACAATACCTTCAATGCTGCGCTATAAGGGAGGGTGCAGACTCTACAATGCAGAAGGTACTGAATTCATGAAGGAGAAGAACCCTGAATGGCGGTTCAGCGTAACCCGCGACGAGCTCTCTAAGGCCATCTATACTGAAATCAAGGAGGGAAGAGGAAGCCCTCATGGTGGGGTATACATGGATGTGCTCCATCTAACAGAGCAGGAAATCACTGACATTTTTTCGTTTGCAGACCTGTATGACAACTTGCTGAAAACAGGCATAGACCTGCGGAAGGATCGGATTGAAACCACAGTTGCAGCCCACTTCTCCATGGGTGGCATACGAGTTGATGAGATGTTCTCCACGTGTGTTAAAGGGTTGTTCGCTGCAGGAGAAGCTGCAGCGGGAATACATGGGGCAAACAGGCTGCCAGGTAATGCATTATCAGAGATACTGGTAACGGGACATGAAGCTGGAGTAAGGGCAGCAGAATACGCACGCAAGACGAAGTTGGTTAGGATTAAAGAAACGGAAGCGGTAGAAAAGATTGAGGATCTCATGGAACGGGGAGGAGACATTGCTGCAGCGACTATGAAGAAGGAGATACAGAGGATAATGTGGGAATATGTGGGAGTAATCAGGGACAAAGATGGGCTCAAGAACGGTGTAGCAGCACTTGAGAAAATGAAGGAGAATATGACAAAGGTGGGGATATCCACCAGGACGCTGGTGTGGAACAGGGAACTGGCAGATGCCCTTGAGGTGGAGTTCATGGTGGAGACAGGCTTGCTGATAGCGAGGGCAGCGCTGTACAGGACAGAATCAAGAGGCTCTCACTTCAGAGAAGACTGTCCTGAGAGTGATTCGTCCTGGAGGGTGAACGTTGTACTGCAGAAAGGAGGCATCAGGAAGGAACCTGTTGTAATGGAGGAATGTAATGACTGAATCTGCATTAGTCAGTATTTTCAGGTTTAATCCAGAGGAAGACGATTGTCCCAGAATGGAGGAATTTGAGATACCATTCGATCCACAGAAGACTGTTCTGGAAGCTCTGCAATACATTTATGAAGAAAGGGATGGGTCACTTGCCTTCAGAGAATCCTGTAAATCTGGGTTTTGCGGCACATGCGGGATGATTGTCAATGGGCACCCGTGCCTGGCTTGTACAACCTACATGAAAAAGGAGATGACTATAGAACCTCTGGCCCGCCATAGAGTAATCAGGGATCTGGTGGTAGAGCTCAAGAAGTGAGCTGTTGTCTGCAGGATCACTTTTCCCTCTGAGTGTGCCTCCTCAGCTCTGAGCAGTATTTCACAGACGATCTGTCACTGAGAAGGCAGCAAAATCCGCTGCTCAGCATGATGCCACGACACTCTGATATGTCACAAGGCCATTTAAAAGAACTCATACAGAAGTATGTGGGGAAACTCTTAAGAACCGTTCTTCTCAATCTTTCATATGAAACAAGTTTACACGGAGAAAGCACCAAAACCAGTGGGTCCATACTCGCAGGCTATAAAGAGCAATGGATTCCTCTTCGTTTCAGGGCAGCTTGGAGTGGACGCCCAGGGAGCAATAAAAGACACTGTAGAACACCAGACAGAGCAATGTATTCTCAATATACAGCACATTCTTAAACAAGAAGGGTTATCACTGGAGAAAGTGGTCAAAGCCACTGTCTATCTCGCTGATATGAACGACTTTCAGAAGATGAACTCTGTCTATGAGAAGTATTTCACAGGAAAACCTGCACGGGCTGCTGTAGGTGTCGCTCTACTCAAGAATTTCAAGGTTGAAATCGAGGTTATGGCTGCCTTTGAATGATAAAACAAAATGCCGATAGGAGCTATTGTTCATTTCATCCTCCTTTTTATTTTTTCTGATTCCCCTGCTTGATGGGGAGTAGGCCTTGTGATGCACAACACCCTTACGTCATCCGCTAACCCGTACATATCCGGAACAATGCTTTTCAAGATTCCTTTTTGCTGACAACTGGTGGTATTGTGAAAGCAGCAGACCGAACTGAATCTGTTACCTTTGCCATAGGAGATGTAGTGATTCCTGCCCGGAAGCTCCAGCAAGAAGGAGCAGAAATCATGTGGCTCAATTTGGGGGATCCTGACAAATTCGACTTTGATACCCCTGTTCATATCAAAGAAGCCGCCATGAAGGCTATGAATACGTACAATGGATACATGGATTCTGAGGGTCTCCCTGCACTGCGAGAAGCAGTTGCTTCAAGAGAAAAGAGGAAAAATGGTATTTCTGCCTCTGAAGAAGATATTCTCATTACAAATGGAACATCTGAAGCTATTCAAATGATTTATGGGGCCTTGTTAAACCCTGGTGATGAAATTCTTATTCCAGGTCCGGCATATCCTCCTTATATGTCACTGGCACGATTCTTTGATGCCGTCCCAGTCCCCTACAGGACCCTTGAAGAGGAGAACTGGTCCCCCGATATTGACGACATGCGAAGCAGGCTCTCAGACAGGACCAAGGCCATTCTCCTGATCAGCCCGAACAATCCAACAGGTGCCTTATACAGCCGAAAGCATGTGGAAGCTATCGCTGGGCTGGCAGCTGAACATGATATTGTGGTGGTCTCTGATGAGATATATGATACCATGACGTTTGAGGAACAGCACTACAGTCCGCTACGGGCTGAGGATGTGCCTGTCATTGCCATCAATGGTATGTCTAAAGCATATCTTTCTACAGGATGGCGAGTAGGATGGGCCATATTCAAAGACTATAATGGAAATCTCTCTGAAATAAAGGATGCATGTCTAAAGCAGCTGCGGCTGAGAATCAGTGCAAACACAGTAATGCAGGAGGCCGGTGTTGCTGCTCTACATGGCCCGCAAGATCACATTAAGAAAGTTGCCCAGAAACTCAAGGAACGAAGAGATTTCATGTACAAAAGGATGAATGAGATCAGTGGTATGACTGCTGAAAAACCCATGGGGGCCTTTTACATCTTCCCCAAAGTGGATTGCGAGGATGACAAGAAGTTCGTCCTCGATGTCCTGGAGAATACACATGTCCTGTTTGTACATGGATCAGGGTTCGGTTCCTATGGAAAAGGGCACTTCCGATCAATCTTCCTTCCACCCATCGAAACGCTTGAAAAGGCTATGAATGCGGTGGAAAAATACATGAAAGGACGATAACAAGAGGAAGCCGCCTCTTCCCACATGAAAACGCTGGGGGCAATGGATCTAATTGAGATGCAGCCTCATCATGAGTATGCTCATGGATATATTGTCAGGCTGACTGTGAGGTTGTAACAGGCTCCTTGTATACCACTGTTGTTCAGACATTCCTGGATTCAATCACTCTAGAAGAGCTCAATTGAACCATAACCGTTCTGTCTCCTTGTCTGCAGCATCGTGCAGAATATCGTGGTTTAACTTCTCTTGTTGAGGATGTCATTGATTTCCCGTGTGGCCTTCAATCCATTCCCTGTCAACACAGCAACCCGTGATTCTGAGGGTTCCACCTTCTCTAGGGCAGCCATGACAGAGGCAGATGTAGGTTCAATAAACAGTCCCATCCTGATGGCTTTCCGGAGGCCTTCACCAATCTCCTCTTCTGTGACTACCACAAGCTTCCCGTGATGACGGACAACGTCCTCTATCTCCTGTAACCGAGGAGGGTGTTCCACCAGGAGCCCCTCGGCAACAGACTTCTCACACGTCCTCTCCTTCCCATAGACTGCATTATACACTGGTGAACACACTTCGGGTTGTACTCCCACTAATTCAGGGATACCTCCAATCACGCCTGACTCAAGAAGGTGCTTGAACCCCTTGTAAACTCCATAGTACAGTGACCCTGATCCCACAGGTACCACCACAACATCGGGCACATCCCAATTGAACTGCTCAGCGATCTCATATGCCACTGTTTGCATTCCCTGCAGGAACCATGGATTCCACTGGTGAGACGCGTAGTACACAGTCTCAGCTCGCTTCAGTGCCTCTTTTCGGGTATCCTCACGAGTTCCTTCAACTTTTCTAATGTGAGCCCCAAATGCTTCAATCTGGGAAACCTTCCCCTGCGAAGCATATGCTGGCACGAAAATCTCAGCCATGATCCCTGCTCTCGCAGCATACGCCGATATTGAAGCGCCTGCATTTCCTGAAGAATCCTCCACAAGCCGTGGTATCTTGTGATGGTCCAGTACAGACATCATGACAGTAGAACCTCTGTCCTTGAAAGACCCAGTGGGAAACAAGAAATCCAGCTTATAGTAACAATCCTCAATGAAAACTAGCGGTGTATATCCCTCATCAAAGGATACACGCTTTTCCGTGCCAAGATAAGGCTGATATCGCCACAATGATGAACCTTTCAGCTCTCCACCATCAACCTGTTCTTTATCTACTACCTCAAGAGGACCTCCACAGACACATTTCCATGCAGTATCTTCCATTTCGCGGCCGCATCGGGAACATACAATCATACATCCACGTCCAGGCCCAGCTTGTCCTGGAAGTCTTTATACCTATTCCGCACAGTGACTTCCGTCACTTTGGCAATCTCTGACACTTCTCTTTGAGTTTTCCTCTCATCGTGTTCAATACTGGAAATATACAAAGCAGCAGCAGCCGCGCCCATGGGCCCCTTTCCAGACGTGAGACCTAAATCCATTGCCTGCTTCAGAATCTCTACAGCCCTCCTCTGAACCTGAGCAGAAACTCCCAATTCGGAAGCAAACCGAGGAATGTAGTCCAATGGATTTGTGGGCGGGAGCCTGATACCCAGCTCTCTCATAATATATCGGTAACTTCGTCCTATCTCCTTCTTCTCCACCCGTGCATATTCGGCAATTTCATCCAGGGTTCTGGGCACCTTGCATTTCCTGCACGATGCATATAAGCACCCTGCAGTGACTCCTTCAATACTTCGTCCCCTTACCAGTCCTTCTTCGATAGCCCGCCTGTACAATATTGCTGCTGCCTCCCTAATATTCTTGGGAAGCTGCATGTGCGAAGACAGCCGATTTAGTTCAGTCAAAGCAAAAGCCAAATTACGAGACATGGCATCAGAGACCCTGATTCTCCGCTGCCACTTACGCATCCTGTAAATCTGAGCTCGTTTTCCTGGGTTTAAATCTCTTCCATGGATATCTCTATCTCTCCAGTCGATATCAGTGGACAACCCCTTATCGTGAATCATATATGTCATTGGGGCTCCGGTACGTTCTCTCTTGTCTCTCTGTTCAGAATCAAAAGCACGCCACTCAGGACCTGAATCCAGCAAGGTTTCCTTTACAACCAGTCCACATTCAGAACAGATTACCTCAGCCCTATCATAATCGTGGTAGAGGTTAATACTACCACATTCGGGACATTGGTCATTCATGGTTTCTCCCTCTCTCTCGGAAAAAAGGTAACACCTTAATCAGCCCTTCTAGTATTGCGTATTTAAATAACTTTCGCTCTATGGTGCAGTGATGCAGTTGATTCTGTTCAACAGCACTGAAAAAGAAAGTGATACCTTGCATCATTTATTACTGACAGTGATAAAATAGATTTTAAAGGTAGGTTGAGAAATGGATAGTATGACACTGGTACACCTTGGTATTGACAGCACTGATTCATTAACTGAAGGAATGTGCACCACTTACCTGGGTGCAGTGCTGGCGGGAAGAGCTCTCCATGCAGGGGCTGTCTTTGTAGATTATCCCAACCTGATCCGATTAAACCCCAATATTCCGTACAAGACCAGGGGAAATGGGGCAGTAGTCCTGAGGCTGGAAGTCCCAGACAGTCAGGTTCAAACCATAGTGGAATATGCTGAGGAGACCGTGGAGAAGCTGGCGGTGTTCTCTGATCCCCAGGCCAATCCAGGGATTGCGGTTCTGACAGGAAAGGTTCCAGACCTCTTACATCACTTCTATGAAAGAGCATTACACCGGCTGCTCACTGTTGAGGAGGCATATACGACTGCAGAGAAGGTGGGAGCCGTTCTCAAAGGATATAAGAACAAGAGAGGTGTCATAGGGGCATTAGCAGGAGTGGGTGAGCCACTGCTACATGATCACACGTATGAACTACTGGTATACAGGAAAAGGGAGAACTGGGGAAGAGAAAGGCATGTAAATGGGGAATCAATTAAGAAAATGGACAAAACAATTGAAGATGCCTTTTTCAATTATGATTATGAAGAAAATACTGTATGCATAGCTCCTCATACCGTGTGCCCTGTACTTGCAGGTATCAGGGGGGAGTCAGCAGAGAGTGTGTTAAAGGGATTCTCCATGGCAGACCTGGGGGAAGAAACTGAAGAATATGTCATCTACAGGACAAACCAACACACAAGCTTTCACTTCGAGAAAGTGACAGCAGTGGGAGAGATTGAAGATTACAGCTCTGTCATTGTAGAAGGCACTGTATCCGGGAATCCTGTTATCATACGGGGAGGACATGTGTTCTTTGAGCTGGAAAATAGAGGGGTTATCCGCTGCGCTGCTTTTGAACCTACCAAGAGGTTTCGAGATATCGTCCGCAGACTACGAGTAGGAGACACGGTGAGAGCGTATGGGGGCTGTAACCGCGGAGGCGAGAATCGTGTGAAGACTATTAACCTGGAACGGCTGGATGTTTTGACAGTCACACATCACGTCTACTCCAATCCCGTGTGCCCGATGTGCGGGAAATCTATGAGCTCTGAAGGAAAGGGAAAAGGGTTTCAGTGCAAGCGATGTAAAACCAGAAAGCAGGAGAAAGAATTGACAGAAATTGGCAGAGAGATTTCACCTGGCTCCTACGAGCCACCACCTTCAGCATGGAGACATTTGTACAAGATGCTGGGACGGACGAGAACAAATCAAGGGAGCTCTCCATTCATAGAGAACTGGATAAAAATCAAGGATAGTCAATGATTTGGATTCATACAGCCACACTCTCATTCCCTGCAAAGGCATCTGAAAACTCCCTGATGACCTCATCAATCCATGTTCCTGCAGCAATGAGTGTATTCTCCCGGTCATTTCCCGCAATAATAAAAATGATCTGTCCCTCAGAGAATACATTGTATTTTACAAAGACTTTTTGGGCCCCTTCCTCTTCCAGGGATGCCTTTTCTTCTTCCGTCAAGAGCTGGCTAACCAGGTCTGTGACCATCCGTGCCTGATGTCCTCCCAGAATTACTAGATATTTCCGATATTTCAGTGCCTCAAGACACATGTGACATGAGCTCTTCTCAATGGGGAACCCCTGCCGGTGCAGACTATCCCCCACGAACTGCGCTGCTTCCTCATCAAAGGCGTTACTAACCACAGTGACAGGTTCTGTGATATCATACACCAGTATACCGTGTTCCTGCAGAGTATAGTGACCAGGGTTACCAACAGCCTCGGGAGGAGAAAAGAGAGGATAAACCATGCCACTGGCAACTGGCCACCGTGTCTGTAGGGTGATTTCCTGAGGATCTGGAATGCCATTAGAAACACCAGAAAGATTCAAAATCCTGAATATGAGTCTGTTCTCCTCAACAAAAGGAAGGAAGATCATTTCTTCTGCTTCAGTCACAAAAATAGTGGGTATGTCCAGAGATTCTAGAACGTCCAGGAATTCAGACTTGACTTCTTCTCCATTTCCCCTCTCTTCTGGAATCCGCCAGTAATAGAAAGGTTGGACATCACGGTAATATTCCATCCCCACAGAAGGAACCATTATCACACATTCTTGAAGCGGGTTGAAAATTCGTTCTACCCCCCATTCATCATGCTGGCCCGTTTCCCCTGTTGCAATGACATTGCCTCCCTGTTCCACAAATGCTTTCACCTTTTGAACGTCTCTGTCTCCCATACAGGCTGTATTGGGCAAGATCACTGTATGGAAGGCAGTGAGATCATCCAGTGAGAAGAGAACTTTGTAAGGGACATTGAATTCAAGAAGCATCATGGATATTCCCATAAACTCACTGTAAAAGTCTCCCTCGTATTCATGCTGGTAGAAGTCTATGGTGCTCTTTGAGTAATACACACCCACATTTGCCCAGGGTTCGGGACCATAGTAGTACTGTGCATGCTGGTTGACCCAGGTAAAAACCTGCTTCTGTTGGGCAAGGCTCACTGTCCCCGACATGCGAGGTACATTTGTGTCATAGACATTGCATCCTGCAGTTATGAGGGATGATGCGAGCATTTTCTGACCCTCAACATCTGAGGAATACGCCAGAACCCACGAAGGGTGATCTGCATCCAGTCCTCGGTAGTAGAGATAAACAGCCATGTCTCTCAGGTAGTTGTAGTAATCAGAAGTTGCCTTATCATATGATGCAGCTGGGTACTCGTGAGCCAGGCAGTCTGTCACCCTTCTCAACATGATGGGGCTCCACGCCTCTCTCACACTCCCCACGTCAATACCGTGCCAGTGTTCTACAATGAGCTGACAGTCAGAGTTGACTGCCTTTATGGTATCATTCAGTTCTTTGATGTAGTTGGTGATAACATTCTGTCTCCATAACATCCAGGTTTTCCAGGTCTTATCATTCCAGTCAATACTCTCAGGAAGTCTTGATCCTGTATCTTCTCTGAACTTCCTTCTGCAGTCTTCACAATGGCAGGCCCAGTTGTCTTCCCAGTCTCCAAAATCGCACAAGAACTTGGGGATATCGACCCAGATACCGTCAATGCCTGTTTCGGCCAGCTGTCTGAAATTTGACATAACCAGTTGTCTGTATTCGGGATCATTTGGGCATAACCATACATCTTCGTCATGCTCTCCCACCCAGAAGGCTACATTTCCATAGAAGACTGCTTTCCTTCCATCGATACCCACCTGAAGCCACCCGGGGTGATCCTTGTAAATGCTGTGGGTCCCTTCGTCCGCCTCGCCATCTGTGTCGAGATCTACATCAGGAGTGACAATTTCCAGAGGCCCCTGGTAGACAATGAGCGCCATATCGGGGTAGTGCTCATGGAGGTAGGTGGAAGCCCTCCTGAGAAATTGAAGGTCAGGCGCCCAGTCTTCAAGTAGGGGATCTGAAATCCAGGTTAAAATGACTGACTGGCCTCTCTCGTGAAGCTCATCA
>JACVGW010000143.1 GCA_018992565.1 Theionarchaea archaeon | reverse complement strand
AGCTCTTCTATTTTCTTCTGAGTGATTAGTCTTCTTATTATCGCGCCTATCATGGCAAATATGGCGCAAAAAACACTGAGAAGCAACAGAGCTCCAAAACCAACGGGGAATGCAAGACCAAGAAGTACTGCTATGATGAAAAATCCTAAGAAACAGATGGAGAATGCTTTTCTTGGAGAGAATCCTGATCCCGCCCCCATGAGCGTGCCGTAAAGCATGACGAAGGTGAAATCTCCTACTGGGACCAAGCCCTCAAGTCCAAGCAACCACAAAAACCACAATGACGCTGTGATCACTATCCAGATAATCGAGTATAGCACTGACTTGATTGTCCTCAAATCCAGTCTTATAATGTCCACCTCACATTCTCAATACTCCAAAGCAGATTTCCTTCCCCAGTTCGGATCAGGTTCCAGATTCAACCTCTGCCAAAGATGGGTCTCCACCACCATTCATTGTCTCTATACCAGAGAACAGTTCTTTCAAGAGCTTCTTCAAAGCTGTGCTGCGGGTTCCATCCCAGTTCCCTCATCTTCTCAACATTCAGAGCATACCTGAAATCATGTCCCTTCCTGTCTTCCACAAATTCCATCAAAGATAGAGGTCTATCCAGTATTTCCAAAATCTTATGCGTGATTTCCAGATTCGTCCTTTCATTTTCTCCGCCGACATTGTACACCTCACCTGAGGAACCTCTGTGCACTACCGTATCTATACCCGTACAGTTGTCCAGAACGTAGATCCAGTCTCTCACATTCTCCCCCGTCCCATAAATCGTCAGTGTCTTCCCCTGAAGTGCATTCAAGGTGAACTTAGGAATCAGCTTCTCAGGGTGCTGATACGGACCAAGATTATTGCTGGACCTGGTTATCAAAACAGGTAATCCGTACGTCACATGGTAAGAACGCACCAGCAACTCTGCAGAAGCCTTGGAAGCAGAATATGGCGAATTTGGCTTCAGAGGGTCATCTTCACGAAATTCACCTTCTTGCAGTGAACCGTACACCTCATCAGTAGAAATCTGCACAAAGGTCACATCGTGCTGCCGGGCAGCTTCCAGTAGCGTGAAGGTGCCTACAACATCAGTACGGATAAAGGGCTCTGGCCCCGTAATGCTCCTGTCAACATGACTTTCTGCAGCAAAATTAATGATAACATCACAGGAAGGAATAATCTCTTTCACTCTCTCTTTATCACAAATATCTCCCTTCACGAAGGTGTACCGGGGATTATTCTCAATGTCCCGTAGATTGTCCAGGTTCCCCGCATAGGTCAACTTATCCAGGTTCACAACGTGGTATTCCGGATATTTCTCAAGCACATATCTGATATAATTGCTCCCAATGAACCCACAGCCTCCTGTCACCAATACATCCACTGAATCACCCATGCTTCTTTCCCGGGGTCAGGACCCAGTCATAGGGAATTTCTTCCGTATCGGGGGGCAGCCTGTACTCATCTGGGTTCTCATAGTCATAGGGCAGTGTCGGCACACTCAAAAAGAACGCAGCTTCATCACCAAGCGCTTTGAACCCATGGTACACGAAGGGTGGGACTTTAATCAACACAGGGTTCCTATCCCCAACAAAGAGCTCCATTATCTCCTTAAATGTGGGTGAGTCGTCTCTCCCATCATATAAAGCCACTTTCATCATTCCTTGTATGCAGGTGAAATTGTCTGTCTGTTTCTTGTGACAGTGCCATGCTTTAACCACACCAGGATAGGCCACAGTCACATATACCTGCCCAAATTTCTCAAAAAGCGGGTCATCACACCTCAAAATCTCCATGAGCCATCCTCTTTCATCGGGAATTACTCTTAAATCCTTTATCTTGACACCGTGAATCGTGATATCACCAAATCAACATACAGGATAACCCTTAAATATCTTGTGACTTTCAGGGTTCCATCCTTTGCAACACTAAATGGGCCCCCCTTGAGGGGGGACAAATCTAGTATTCTCTTTGTTGAAGTACAGTCACTACTCGATTATGTAACAGATACCTCAATACAAATACACATTGTTGCAGTACTTGGGCCAACATGCGTAGTACTGCACAGTGCAATAACCGCACCCTCCACCAGGATCAAATTCGTCCTCTGGAGTCACGCCAAACGAAGCCTTGAGAAGTTTAGGGTTCAGTCCCATGGTGTCACCTCACTTGTCTATCCTAAGATAGATTTATAAGTTTTTCGGCTTTCTTTAACAGGTGATCAGATGAGCACATCATTCACTCTAGATTCTGCCCCCCATGCTCCCCGAACTGTGATTTCCCGAGAAGGTTCACCCGATCTCTATCTTCTGCTTGACCCGGAGACCCCAAACTGGGTCATTGTCAATACCATAGGAAAGGACATTATCACGCTCTGTGATGGCAAGACTCCTCTGCAACATATCATACAGGCACTGTGCGAAAAGTACAATGAGCCGTACCATGAATCCGTGGACAGTGTTCTAGCATTTGTTAATGAACTGCGGGAGAAGACTGTCCTACGGGAAGAAGAATGGGTACCACCCAGCACGCCGGACAAGAAGGCTGTCCCTCTGCACAATTTTTGGCTCAATGTCACAAATGCATGTAATTTGAGGTGTATTCACTGCCATCAAGAGTCAGGGCCGCCACTGGAAAATGAACTCACCGAAAAAGAGATATGTCACGTAATTTCAGAAGCCCAGGAGCTGGGAGCAAGACATATGACTGTCTCAGGAGGAGAACCTCTGCTGAGAAAAGATATTCTCGCCATCCTGGCCTATGCATATGACTGCATGGAAGGAATCCAGCTCATCACAAATGGTACACAGATAACAGATGAGATTGCTCGCGTTCTCAAAGAGTTGAATGTTGCAGTCCAGGTAAGTCTGGATGGAGCCCGAGAAGAAACCCAGGACTTCATCAGGGGAAAGGGATCATACAGGAAAGTCATTGAGGGATTGAAAACCCTGGTGAGGGTGGGGGCACCTGTAACAGTAGGTATGACACTCATGAGTCAGAATGTCCATGAAATGGAGGAGATGGCACATCTTGTAAAGAGCCTGGGAATCTCAAGTCTTCACTTTCCTATTCTGCAGATGAAAGGGAGGGCAAAACAGAATGAGTCACAGGTGGCACTGGAAGACAACGATCTGATTGAAGCCTTCAAGAGAATGAAAGACATTTCAAAGATAGGCATCGTCACAACAATAGAAGACACCCTTCGCAATGAAGTTGAGAAAATGCAGAGGAGAGAATTCTGTGGAGCAGGCATTTCCATGATGAGTGTTTCACCAAACGGGAACATCTATCCCTGTGCAGGACTCCATGATGATAGGTTTTGTGGAGGTACTATCCGTGAACAGACGCTTAAGGATATCTGGGAGACCGGCGAAGTGTTCTCTGAATTGAGGTCGCTTTCAGTACTGGATATACCTGAATGCGGGGAGTGTGAACTCAAATACATATGCGGGGGAGGGTGTCATGTGGATAGGTTCCACGATTCAGGAGAGTTGAAAAAGGTATCACCGAAGTGCGGTGTCCATCGAGAATTATACTGGTATCTCCTCATGGAAGAAGCCAGAGAGGCTCAGCACGCTCACAACAATTCCCATGAAT
>JACVGW010000067.1 GCA_018992565.1 Theionarchaea archaeon | reverse complement strand
AGCACGATTTTGGCAGCATCCATAACATCATTGCCAATGCCGTCACCTGGCAGAACTGCAATCTTGTATGTCATGGTATGAGGTTGGTGCAGCGTTTTAAATTCTTTTCCCCGCTATCTCTGGATGCATTGTTGTGGTGCTTGTCTCTGCTTCACCATGCAGTTCTATCCCAGCTTGAGGAGGGAGAGGCCTCCAGTCGAGAAGAACTGACAGGAGCCGAGGAACTCGCCGGGTCAAGAACTCACCACCAATTAGAGAATGAATGACAAAGCGGAACCTAATGAAGCAATCCATAAATAAAATGAAAGAAGAAAAAAAAAGGAAATTTTATTCAATGAAGGAGACTCTTAGCTGATATGGGTCTTTTCCGTGGTAGATATCGTAGCCATAGACGAGGACTACATAGGTACCTGGTACAGGGGCAGCAAAGATCTGCTTCTCTGGAGATGCAAGAGTAGCACCGTCCACGTACAAGTAGCCGTTAGGATCAAAGATGTACATGTCCAGATCGTAGGTAGGCCACATGGACCAGTCGTGCATCCACCATAATTCAAAGACCACATAGCTCAGGCCTGCAGGAACCTCTACATTGTATTGGTGCCATTCGTCGTAGCTGATGACTTCTTTGTGTCCACCATTGTTTTCATTGCCTTCTGTTTCTGTGACTGTAACGTTGCAGGACACCGTTCCCCAGTTGGTCCAGTCGTCCTCAATGACGATTCTGAGTTTTCCGGGGCTTGGGTCGTAGACAGTGAAGGTTGCGTCACCATAGACATTGATGCTGTCGTAAAACAGGGCATCGCTTGTTCGGACTGAATCCTGGACATAGAACTCAATAGAGTCTCCCAGCCAGGGATTCTGTGGTCCTGAGAAGGTCACGTTCGTGAGAGAAATGTCCAGCTTCTGAGTGTCTTCGTCCACAATGATGGTCACGTCGTAGGCGATTCCGGGCTCCAGGGTTCCAGTGAACCAGGTCTGGGTGCCGCCCTTGAGATCAGTTGCATCATAGCTGTAGCCTTCATGCAGGTGCAGTCCATCATCAATGCCTCCCTGCAGCAAGCTCAGTGAATTGGGTACGTTCAGATATCCATTACCCTGAGCGAAGACACCGTAGGGCTTGGTGAGTGGGACAGCTCCTTCAATGATGGCATTCCTGATCTGGTAGGGGTTTGCAACTCCCTGATTCATCTTCTGCCAGCTCACCAGCAGTGCAGCTGCTCCTGAGACAGCAGGACATGCAGATGATGTTCCTGACATGACTCCGATTGAGTATGGTGGGAATGCAGACATAGTATAGACACCACATGCCAGAACGTCAGGTGCAAGGCGACCGTCGCTGGTAGGTCCGTGGCTGGAGAAGTAGATGATCTGCTGTTCATCGTAGGGGAACATATCTCCACCAATGCCGGGCATGCCATATGCAATGTCCATTCCTACTCTGGTGTGGATTGGATCTGCGGCTGCACCCACAGCCAGTGATGTATTGGCATTTCCAGGCGCCTCTACAGTGTTCAATGCAGGACCACTGTTACCAGCAGCTGTTGAGACGACTATACCTGCCTTAGTGGCTTCGTCCACCAGCCTGTCTTCAGCATCGTGTCCATCGTAGCCCGTAGCTCCACCGAGACTCATGCTAATTACATCAATGGGCAGCCCTTCTGCACCACCTGTGGCGTCATAGAGCTGTCTCATGTAGATAGCATGATCAATTCCTTCCATGATTATTGATGTTGGCACACCAGCGCCAGACTTGGGGAAGACCTTGATTGCGTAGATCTCAGCCAGCGGAGCCATTCCTAGCAGTGGAACGAGAATGTTGTCGGCATCGTAGTCAATCCAACTCTCAGCTGGTGCATATCTCATGATAGCCTGACCCCACAGGTGAGTCTTGGGCAGGAGAACACCGCAGTTGGATGCAACAATACCTGCACACACAGTTCCATGGTAGTGATTGTCAGGGTCGCCCCATGAGTCAGATGGTTCATCAGGGACGAAGCTGATCCCACCAATAACACGTGGGTATAGACATGGGTGGTATGGATATGTACCTGTGTCTATGACAGCTACCAGGGTTCCGTAACCTGCATTGGTCTCATACCATACGTCCTGAGCTCCAGTAACCATGTAGTTGTAGTAGTTTTCCGGCAGATTCTCAATATCCTCTAGTGTATAGGAGCCTGTTACCTGTGCTGATATGTCCATGACTTCTGTAGCTTCGAAATTGTCGCCATCTGAAACCTCAGGGACTTCCGGCATTGTCTGTATGCGGTCCTTCCATGCTGAGACCACGTATGAACTTCCAAGAACATCTCCAACAGCGTTCAGTGGAATTTCAGCAGCCAGCATTTCTACTGTGACAAATTCAACAGTCACGTGACCGCCCGCAGCGTTAATGACATTGGTCAATGAAGCCTTGTTAGTGGTCTCGATAATTAAGTTCACAGTTTCGCCACTTGGAGCACTAACTGGCACGTAGATTGCGAGAACCAGTATACCTATCAGCACTAGACTCATTTCTTTCCTCATGTTTTCACCTCCCTTTAAGGTTATTGAATGTATATCCCGGTAAGTCATCATATTTAAATACCTTTCGGTAGTCATAAAACGCAACAATGGTAATGTGTTGGAAATTTAACAGATTTTTTGAGGATATTGTGGTTTTCTAGCGATACTTCTTGCAAAGTTGTAATTTAACCATTTATTATTGAAACGAAATCTCTGCACTGCACCAGCAGCACTCCACGAGATGAAGAGAGAGCTTGGATGCTGCACAAAGTCCAGCTGTTCCTCCTGCTGGACGATTTTCCTCTCGCGTGAACCAATAAGTATCCTCACAGTGGTTGTTCAGGCCATCGGGTCAGAACCTGTGTGCACCTGTTACTCACAGTTGTCAATGTCATCATTCTCCACTATGTGGCATGTCTCTTTTATCAGGTTCAGTTCTTATTGCATCGGATTGTCACATTCTGTACAGAGCGAAGGGTGGATCAGGTATAGGGGCATTCAACGAAGCGGATATCCCCAGTGCCAGTACCAGTCGGGTATCTTTAGGGTTGATGATCCCGTCATCCCACAACCTGGCAGAGCTGTAGTAGGGATTCCCTTCGTTCTCGTACTTATTCATAATAGGTTCTACAATGGCTTCTTCTTCTTCCTCAGACAGCTCAATCCCTTTCCTCCACAGCTGATCCTTTTTCACAGTGAGTAGCACTGTGGCCGCCTGTTGTCCCCCCATGACAGATATCCTGGCATTGGGCCACATCCACAGCTGACGAGGCTGATATGCGCGTCCGCACATACTGTAGTTGCCTGCCCCAAAAGAACCACCAATAATCACGGTGAATTTGGGTACCTGGGCCACGGCAACCGCAGACACCATCTTAGCACCATTCTTAGCGATTCCACCTGCTTCAGACTGCTTTCCCACCATGAATCCCGTGATATTCTGCAGAAATACCAGAGGAATTTTCCGCTGGCAGCAAATCTCAATGAAATGGGTCCCCTTGAAAGCACTTTCACTGAGAAGGACTCCATTGTTGGCCAGAATGCCCACGGGGTATCCCATGATTTTCGCAAATCCTGTAACCAGCGTAGTGCCGTAGAATTTCTTGAATTCGTGGAATTGGCTGCCATCTACCAACCGGGCAATGACTTCTCTCACTTCAAATGGTACTCTGGAATCCTTTGGGATGATCCCAAATATCTCCTCTACGGGGTAGAGGGGCTCCTCCGGGGGTTTTACATCCAGAAAGGTTTTGGGCGGGCAATTCAGGTTTTCTGCAATAGACCTGCACATCTGGATTGCATGCATGTCATCATGAGCATAGTGGTCAGCCACTCCAGAAATCCGGCAATGCACATCTGCACCACCCAGTTCTTCAGGAGTTACATCCTCATGGGTTGCAGCTTTCACAAGGGGAGGTCCTCCCAGGAAAATTGTCCCCGTTTCCTTTACAATAATTGTCTCGTCTGACATGGCGGGAACATAGGCGCCGCCTGCTGTGCACATCCCCATGACCACTGCAATCTGGGGAATCTGCTTGGAAGACATCACTGCCTGGTTGAAGAAGATACGACCGAAGTGCTCTCGATCTGGAAAGACTTCATCCTGCATGGGGAGGAAAGCCCCCCCTGAGTCCACCAGGTATATGCAGGGCAATCTGTTTTCCAGGGCAATTTCCTGGGCCCTCAAATGCTTCTTTACTGTCATGGGGTAATAGGTTCCTCCCTTTACCGTGGCATCATTGGCTATGATGACTACTTCCTTTCCATGGACAGTCCCGATCCCTGTGATGATGCCTGCGCAGGGGGCGTCATTTCCGTACATGTTGTACCCTGCCAGGGTGCTGAATTCTAAGAAAGGACTATCTCTGTCCAGGAGAGCCTTGATCCTGTCTCTTACCAGCATTTTCCCTCGAGATGTGTGCAGGTTACGAGCCTGTTCACTACCTCCTCCTTTTGCCGTGCTCACTGTTTCATTCAGGTTATTCAACAATTTAAGGTAATGTTCTCTATTTTCTCTGAATTCAGGATCATCAGGGTCTACGTGCGTTTCTATGACTTCCATATAATCACCATTTCTTCATTTTCATGTGCAGGTGTCACCATTCTGCCTGCCCAGTGGCGGATCTATCTGGTTCCATATCCACCAGAACCTCGCCTGTGTCTACAATGGCCCCTTCTCCGTATCGGAGCCTCATCACCGTTCCTTTCATGGGGGCTTTCACTCTGTGCTCCATTTTCATTGATTCAATAATGACCAGGTTTTCCCCCTTCTCCACAATATCACCTTCAGAGGCAAATACTTTGACTATCTTGCCCCCAATAGGAGAGATAATCTCTCCTTCTACATGATCCTGGACGTGTGAACTCCGGACAGCTCTCTTCAGGCAGTAGGTTTCTCCGTTGCAGAACACGAACTGTTTCTGCCCATTGCAGAAGACCCGTGGCTGGAAACATGTGGTTCCCACGGATACCTGCAGATGGGCTTCTCCTAATCGGGATGCGGAAACGTTGTACACCTGTTCTCCAATTCGGATTTCCCAGGCGTCCGAGCGCTGCTCCACTTCTACTTTGTAAACCGTGTTCTTGTGTTCATAGTACATTTCCATCAATACCACCTCACACATTGCTCCAGCTGCTTTTGCTCTTCCAGGGGGAGTAGGGATCACCTGCCACTGATATGGACGTGGCTCCCTCTCCCACAGCTTGAGAGGAGATTCGAAGTTTTTCCGCCATTGCAGCAGAAATAAGAGCTTCATCAGGGATTTCAGTTTCTTCGAATATTTCTTTATGATCGTCTATAAAATGAGTGGTAATGTTTCCTTCCCTGAAGTCAGGATGAGCCAAAATTCTTCTGAGAAAGCTGACATTGGTAGTCACCCCCAGAACAACATAGTTAGAAAGGGCAACCATCATCTTCTCAATTGCTTCATTGCGTGTTTCGGCATAGACAGTCAGTTTGGCCAGAAGGGGGTCATAGTAGGAGGTCACTTTCACATTAGGCTCGATGCCTGAATCATTCCGTATGTTAATTCCCTCCGGAAGCTCCATGTAGTGGATAATCCCTGTGGATGGAAGGAATTCATTGTGGGGGTCTTCTGCGTAGATTCTGCATTCTAAAGCATGTCCTCGCTGGGCGAGAGTTGCCTGGTTGAGGGTCAGGGGCTGTCCCGACGCTATTCGTAACTGCCACTTCACCAGGTCCACACCGGTGACATATTCAGTTACAGGATGTTCTACCTGCAGCCGGGTGTTCATCTCCAAGAAGTAGAAGTTCTTCTCAGCATCAACCATGAATTCCACAGTCCCCGCGTTCGTATATCCCACGGCCTCCGCTGCTCTGGTAGCAGCTTTCCCCATTGTCTCCCGGAGAGAAGGATCCATGGCTGGAGAAGGAGTTTCCTCAATGATCTTCTGATGCCGCCTCTGGATGGAGCATTCTCTCTCAAATAGATGAATCATATGATCGTGATGGTCTCCCAGAACCTGGAACTCAATGTGACGAGGCCTATCCAGATATTTTTCCAGGAAGACTGTCTCGTCTCCGAAGGCTTTCAGAGATTCACGCTTGCAGCTTTCAATAAATTCGCGCAATTCTTCCTCCTTTCGTACAATGCGCATTCCTTTGCCGCCACCGCCCGAGGCTGCCTTGATCAGCAGGGGAAATCCAATCTTCAATCCTTCCTCAGCCAGGGCTTCAATCTCCTGATCGCCCCCATGATATCCAGGAATCACGGGGACTCCTGCCTTCTTGATGGTGCTCTTTGCCTCCACTTTGTGGCCCATCAGTCGAATGACTTCACTTCTGGGACCAACAAAGACAATACCTTCTCTTTCACACCGCTGTGCGAACTCAGGGTTTTCAGCCAGGAATCCATATCCCGGGTGAATAGCATCCGCTCCCATCTCTCTGGCAGCGGCTATGATCTTCTCCACATTCAGGTAACTGGAACGCGGCTCAGGGTCACCCAGGCAATATGCTTCATCTGCCATGCGAACATGGGGTGAATTCGCATCCACATCAGAGTAGATTGCCACCGTCTTAATTCCCAGTTCCTGACAAGCAGTCAAGATACGAACTGCAATTTCCCCCCTGTTGGCTATTAAAACTTTTTCCAGAATTTGATCACCTCCATACAGGTCTTCTTTTTTCCAGGAAAGCTGAAATTCCTTCCTTCCCTTCTTCAGAAGCGCGCAGACTGGCAATCAGTTCAGTAGTATATCGTGCATATTCTTCCCTGGGCAGAGCCGACCACTTCCTCATCATTTCCTTGACAGCAGCCATGGCTCTGGGACCACTTGACCGCAGTATCTCCACTTTCTCTTCACAGACTCTGTCCAGTTCTTCAGCAGGGCACACTGTATGAACCAGCCCCATGGCCACAGCATCATGGGCAGTGAACCGCTCTCCACTCAAGAACAATGCTCTCCCACGAGAAATCCCAATCTTGGGAAGAACGTATGTGCTGATCACGGCGGGCACAATGCCCAGGTTGATCTCACTAAATGCGAAGTGTGCCTTCTCACTGCATACTACATAATCACATACTGCTGTCAATCCCACCCCTCCACCAAATGCAGAACCATTGACGCGCCCTATCACCGGTTTGGGGCACCTGTCAATAGTCTCAAACATGAGAGCCATCTTTCTGGAGTCTTCACTATTCTCCTCTTTGGTATATGATGCAACTTTTTGCATCCAGCCCAGATCTGCACCAGCGCAGAAATGGCGTCCATTCCCCGTTAACACCACACAATGACTCTCGTTCTGTGGTATTCTCGTGAAGCATTCAGTGAGCTCCTCAATTACCTGCTCATTAAATGCATTATAAACATCAGGTCTGTTCAGCACGACATGCAGAACCCCGTGTTTGGATTTCACATCAAGTGTTGTATAATCGTACATGACACCGCCTTGGCAAACATTTATAATCAATTGCCTCAACTATGCGTATACCTATATATTTCTTTCGGTGTTCGCCTCTTTCTGTATCAACAATTGTCGAAAAATGAATACAGTATTATAAGATTAGAAAATACATTGCATGTCGAAAGGATCGCAGTCTTGGAATCATCGTGAGGAAAATTGATCTCCTGCGCGACCAGGGCCATACGCAAAGGAAATTCAGAACTAGAACCATTTCTCTAGCGACATCTGCTCTGTTCTCTGATAGATCAAATCCTCTTTCTTGAACCCAAAGGCTGTCATGATCCGCATGACTGCAGGAATCACCTGGTTCTCAATGTAGTAATCAGCATCGTACTGCACGTTCAGGGGTTCCCCTTCTTGGTACGGTACAACCCGATCTCTAATGAGTCCCCTTCCCTCTTTGACGATATACGCAATGGTAGAACCAACCCCCACATCTTCTCCCCGCTGCTTCATTTTCTGGGCAATCTGTACATGTGGGCCAATCTGCTTGTACTGGGACAAAGGCATTGTCAGTCGAGTGTATAGTACCAGGTCTTCCAGGTTCACCTGACGCTGTTTCAACTTGCAAGTGACCTCCTCTACAACCTGTGCCGCTTTCTGAGGGCTACCTTCCCGCAATATGATCTCAAGGACTTCCTGCTGGGTTTTCTTGGCGATGTCTGCCCAGTCTCTCCTGACGATCTCCAGTCCTTTGGTGATGAACGTACCTTTATCATCAAGGAGTGCATACTTCTTCTTGGTTACAAAGAGCCCACGGGGATAGAATCCCTCAAATTCCAGTTCCATGGATTCAGGGAGAGACGTGTTGACGGTTTCCAGGAACCTCAGTGCCCTTTCAACATTAGAGTCTTTCATTTTTATGAAAACAGAGTCAGTGTCCCCATAGATGACCTTCAGGTCTTCTTTTCTTGCCATGTCAATAATCTGCTTCAAGTACATTCTCCCCCAGGCAGTGGTGGATTCTGCACATTCCAGTGAATACCAGCGTGCTCTCGGGTAACCCATATACCCATAGAAAGAATTGGCAAGTATCTTGAGAGCCCATTGCTGAAATTCAAGCATTCTGTCATCTGACTTTTTCATTTGCTGTTTGACTTTCGCCCTCTCACTGAGAAGTGTCTTCAGTATCTCAGGGATGAACCCTTTCTTGTTGAGGCAGAAGGTGTACCCTGCAGGAGAGGTATTATTCTCGCAGCACTCACATCCAAGGGTCAATGGATCTATATTGTGTGTTATGATGATAGAAGGATACAGGGACCTGAAGTCCAGTTGGACCAGGTTTTCATGCAGGCCTTTTTCAGGTTCCAGAACGTAAGCACCTTCATAGCTCTGAGAGGCTCTTTTCTCATATTCTCCGCCGTGAGGTTGGTTTGGTGCGACCTCCCCCCTCTTATGCGCTTCTCTGAGGAGCAGCCAGTCCACCATGGCAGAACTTGAAGCTCTGGAAATGTCAAAAGGTGTCTGCCCGACAATCCGGGACAGTGCATACTGCAGGGGGAGAAACTTTTCCCCAATGGCCAGAGCAGCTTCTGCATCTTCTCTGGCATAGTCTGCCAGCTGTTCCAGTGGTTCACCTCCCCTGTCCCAGTATGTGGAAATGAGGTCGCCTCTAATCTTGGATTTGCATTTCCCTGTTATTTCTTGATAGACAGCCTCCAGCGTATAACTGGTGAGATTCAACAATCGTTTGGATATGGGAAAGAGATCAATGTGACAGAACCCAGGGACGCGCACCTTGGTGGTAGCCCCCCTGCCCAAGATCCTGAATTCCAGGGGGCATTCAACCTTGAGAACCCGCACCCTTTCAAGAATGTAGGGAAGATCGAAGTTGTCCCCGTTATACGTTACCAGGACTTCAGGATCGATTTCCTTGATCAATTCAAAAAACCGAGTAAGCATCTGGACTTCATTCTCCACAACCTCAACATACTCTTTTTCAACATGCTTGTAGGTGATAACAGCACTCTTCTCACTGGTGGCAAGCGAAATCATTATGATGGGATCTTTTCTGGAATCAGGATATGTTTCTGTGTATGTTTCAATGTCAAAGGCCAGAACCTTCAGATCATGGCCGTCACTCATGGGGTAGATATCATTGTCAATGAGATATCTTCGAGCAAAAGGGATGTCGTGCTCATAGATCTTGCCATATGAGCGCAATTCTTCCCTGTACAAGGGGACATCTTTGGGAAAGTGGAAGAGAATTTTCACGGCATCTACATTTTCACCTTTAAAGGTTCTGGAAACAGGCTCACATTCTTTGATACCCTGTACCCGGGATATGTCCTGACAGGTGCAGCCAATCCCGTAGATATAGGGCAGGAAATTTTCATCATAGTCTACATGCTTTTCACCGTTCTTACAGAACAAACGAATAATGGCATGGTCTCGGCCAATGTAATCACAATCATAGATCATGGTTGCACCTTCTTTTCAGGGCACTTATACATTTGGTTTGCACATGTTCATGGGATATCATTCTGTTGAAAGCTCAGGTATGTTCTTGTACAGATCAAGAGCTTCAGGGTTACTGAGAGCATCTCTGTTGTACACAGGACGTCCCTCAATGACCTTTCTCACAGCAACTTCCACCTTTTTCCCGCTAATGGTATATGGTATGTCTTCTACTCCGACAATCTTGCTGGGAACATGACGTGGAGAGCAGTTCTCCCTGATTGTTTTTCTCATTTTGCTCTTGAGAGCATCAGTCAGGGTTATACCTTCCCGCAACTTCACAAATAGTATGACGCGGACATCATTCTGCCAGGGCTGGCCCACTACAATGCTGTCTACAACCTCTGGAAACGCATCCACTTCTCTGTAGATTTCAGCTGTCCCAATCCGCACGCCGCCAGGGTTCAGAGTAGCATCTGATCTCCCGTAAATGATGACTCCGCCGTCCCCAGTGATTTCTGCAAAATCACCATGCACCCACACATTATCTACAACATCAAAATATGCATTTCTATACCTCTCCCCATGAGGATCATTCCAGAAAGAGACAGGTTGAGAAGGAAATGATGCGGTGCAAACTAGGTCCCCTTTCTCGTTGACCACACTTCTCTGGCTCTCATCAAAGACCTCTACCTTCATCCCCAATCCTCTGCACTGCAGTTCACCTGGATACACGGGAAGGAGAGGGCATCCCAGAGCAAAGCAGGAAATAATATCTGATCCGCCAGATATCGAGGATAATTGTATATCCTCCTTTATCTTCCGGTACACGTACTCAAAACTCTCCACAGACAAAGGAGAACCCGTGGACAGGATGGTCTGCAGGGCATTCAGATCATACTCTTTCTGGGGATTCAATCCCGCTTTCTCTACTTCAGCAATGTACTTCGCGCTGGTCCCGAATACGCTCATAGAGGTATCTTCTGCCAGCTGGAATAGTGTCCCCTCATCAGGGTAAAAGGGATTTCCGTCATATAAAACCAGGGTACTCCCTACTGCCAGAGAGCTCACCAGCCAGTTCCACATCATCCATCCGCAGGTAGTGAAGTAGAAAATTGTGTCATCTCTCTTCAAATTGGTGTGTAGTACAAGTTCTTTCAAATGCTGTAGCAACGTTCCCCCCCCTCCGTGAACCATGCACTTGGGAGCACCTGTTGTTCCTGACGTATACAGTATGTAGAGAGGATGATCAAAGGCAACTTGTTCAAAGCGAATACGTGACGCAGCAGTCTGAAAATCCTCATAGTGGACTGCCTTGGCGAGAGTAAGATGAGGTTCTTCTGTGTACGGCACAACCACTACTTTCTCAATGGAAGGGATCTTCTCCAGGATGCCCGAGATTCTCTCAAGAGAATCAATTCTCTTCCCCTTGTAACTGTACCCGTCCGCTGTAAACAGTATCTTGGGTTCTATCTGTCCAAATCGATCCAGAACTCCTTTGATTCCGAAGTCTGGGGAACAAGACGACCATATCCCTCCTACACTGGCAGTGGCCAGCATGGCAACCACTGTTTCCATCATATTGGGCATAAACCCCACTATTCTGTCTCCTGCAGCAACCCCGCACTCTTTCAAAGAGGCAGCCACTGAGGCCACCTTTCTGAAGAGCTCTCTATACGTGAGGTGCACCAGCTCCTGGGATTCACCCTTGAAGATCAGGGCAGTCTTCTCATCAGTGTGTCTCAGAAGATTCTCAGCATAATTCAATCGGGCACCCGTAAACCAGGTGGACGTCATCATGTCATCAGGATTCTCAAGTACCGTGTTGTATGGTTGTGAAGCGATGACATCAAGAAAATGCCACAGTGAGGACCAGAAACCTCCCCTATTTTCAACAGACCACTGGTACAGTTCATGGTAATCCCGGAAGGTCAGTCCATAGAGTTCTTTCAGGGAATTCATATACTGTGTCATATTCGCATTTCTTTTGCGTTCTTCAGAAGGGTACCACAAAGCTTTTTTCATTTGACACACCTTTCCATCTTATTATCTTAGAATATAAAAGTTTTTTGGATGATGGACAGGAACTGAGATGAGAAAACCTTTTTTATTGTGAGCGGAATGTGCCTCTATGATTGATCACAGTACCATGGCCGGTGTGCTAACCGTTCTTCTAGTGCTGTTTTTCTCAGTACACGTGTATATGGATATGAGAATGGTTCGATCCAGGAAGGACTCTGGTTCTCGCGGTAGCGAGTTTCCCATCCCCGGGTGGGCCAAGATTCTGGCTTTCCCACCGTCTCTTGCTTTCTGGGCAGTGTTTTTCACCAGTCCACTCCTTTTCTACCGGGGGTGGTACTACCAGGGATGTGCTTCGCTGCTGGTCAGAAATCCCCATGAAGAAATGATTCAGGTGGCAGGTCTGCTGGTGATGCTGGGAGGTGTTCTACTGGCCGACTGGGGACGCGTTTCCAGGGGAGTCATTGCACCTTCAGGCCCCATGCCTGAGGACTACACTCTGGCGACTCATGGAGCCTATGGGGTAATGAGGCACCCTCTCTATATGTCGTACTGTCTGTTTTTTGTGGGGCTGCCCTTGGCACTGCTCAACGTGCCGTTGCTGGCGCTGCTTGTGGGGATTCCTGGTTACTATGGTATTGCTGCAGCGGAAGAGACGATACTTATACAGAAATTTGGGGAAGAATACAGAGCCTACCAGAAAGAGGTTGGCATGTTTCTGCCGAAAGCCTAATGGAGCAGCGTGAGCCCAGGTGGGAACAGTTAAAAAGGGGGAGTAACATTCTCTTGTATGTGGACCCTCCTGGTTCTTCTCCTTGCGGTCCAGACCACAGGGTATACGGTGGATGTATCTGGAACTGGATATGCTGTAATTACCCATGAGCTGGTGATCACAGCAGACGAGGACATGGATACGTATTCTTATGTGATACCCTTTCCTATAACACATATGGACGTCTATTCTGATAGGGCAGTACAGGGCGAATTCACTGCTCTGGGAACTGAAACTCAGATTACCTTGCATATATCTCTCCAGAAAGGGGAGTCTGCTTACGTCGTCCCTGAATATTATAGCTGGGACATAATCCATAAGGAGGGGGTGGAATGGTGGATATACTTACATCATACGGAAGAAAAAGTGGAAGTACTCATGCCAGAGGGCGCTGTAATCTCGTATATGATAACGGATTCGCCCTTTCCTCAAATATCTGAAGAAGACAGGAAGATCACTCTTCTCTGGGACGAATTGCCCGATGATGTGTATGTGTACTATGAAGTGTCTCTGAGCAATACGAATACTATAACCTGGGCGTGGGGTGCAGTTCTAGGTGTGGTGGTAGCAGCAGGAATTGTACTCTTTGCGACCAGGAAACGTCTTGGAAGAAGGAGACGTAAAACAGCTCCCCTGAATAAGGCAGTTCTCTCTATTCTGAATGAACGAGAGCTCCAAGTTGTTGAATATCTGCACCAGAAGGGGAGATCACGCCAGATAAAGATTTCTAGAGCATGCGGCATCCCCAAGACAAGCCTCTCTAAATTACTGATAAGAATGGAAAAGAGAGGGATTATCAAACGAGAAAAAGATGGGAATTTTACCTACTGCGAACTTGATGTGAATGCATTTGAATGATGACACTGCTGGGTGGAACCTGGTTCAGTGCCGTTGTGATGGTGTACCTGTTATGTGGAAACGCAAATCTTTTATACTCCTTTCTGAAGTGACAGCATGCATACTGAAATTGTTCTTTCTCCAGATGAACTGCCAACGAAGTGGTATAATATCGTTCCGGATTTACCATCACCATTGCCTCCTCCCAAGAATCCTGAGGAAGGGGAGTCCAGATTGGATTTTCTGCAGAAGGTGTTGATAGGCGAATGTTTGAAACAGGAGATGTCCCAGGAGAGATGGGTGGATATCCCCGAAGGTGTTCTGAACTTGTACGAACAGGCGGGCAGGCCCAGGCAGTTGTTTAGGGCCCGGAGACTAGAAGAATATTTGAAGACTCCGGCCAGAATGTACTATAAGGCGGAGTTCTACTCCCCTACAGGATCTCACAAGGTAAATACTGCTCTGGCCCAGGCTTATTACGCTAAGAAAGAGGGACTGGAACGGTTAGCTACAGAGACGGGTGCAGGACAGTGGGGAACTGCACTGGCGTATGCGTCTCGTCTCTGTGGGCTTGAATGTACTATTTACTGGGTGAGGGCTGTGTATAACTGGAAACAAGAGAGACGGAGTTTTATGAAAATGCTGGGAGCAAAAGTCCATGCTTCCCCCAGTGATAAAACTGAAGTAGGAAAAAAGCTGTTAAAGGAGGACCCGGAGCACGTGGGATCCCTGGGTATTGCTATATCTGAGGGGCTAGAAGATGCAGCATCCTCTGACACAGTGGCATATTCACTGGGCTCTGTGCTGAACCATGTGTTGATGCACCAGACCATCATCGGATTGGAAACCCAGAAGCAATTTGAGAAAGTCGATGATTATCCAGATGTAGTGATCTCATGCCTGGGTGGTGGATCAAACTTCGGCGGATTCGCCATACCATTTTACCACGATTTGCTAACCAAGAAAAAGGATATTAGGTTTATTGCCGCCCAGAGTCAGGCTTCGCCCAATTTGCAGGGGGAATACAGGTATGACTTTGCAGATCATGCAGAAATGACCCCCATGCTGAAGATGTACACTCTGGGTCACCAGGTGAAAATGGTGCCTATTAAGGGAGATGGGCTGCGGTACCACGGATGTTCTCCCATATTGAGCTTGCTGAGACATGAAGGATTGCTGGACACAATTGCGTATCCACCTGATGAGAAAATGGTCTTCGAGAAGGCTCAGTTGTTTGTTCAAAAAGAAGGGTTTCTGCCAGCACCTGAATCGGCATATAGTGTCTGTTGCGCAATTGATGAGGCTCTGGAGTGCAAGAAGAAGAACGAGGAAAAGGTCATTGCATTCAATATCTCAGGTCACGGGCTGCTTGACCTCGTGGGATACCAGGAAGTGCTGCAGTTTTGATGGGTTGAGGTACTGGATCAAGAAAGAAAGGTTTATAAATCTGGACAGGGAGAAAGGAGTAGGCCTCGGTGGCTCAGCTCGGTAGAGCGACTGACTTGTAATCAGTTGGTCGAGGGTTCAAATCCCTCCCGGGGCTTAAT
>JACVGW010000009.1:4968-57311 GCA_018992565.1 Theionarchaea archaeon | reverse complement strand
TTTCACACATAGAATTCCTCTGCAGATAATGCAACATAGTCTATGAGACTTTCTGAAGGGTTACATCACATACTCTTTGTTCCAATCACTGAAAAACTCTTGCTACAAGAACACTACAGGTCAACAGGTAGATTTACGAAAGAGATAAAGCGAATCCAGATTTAATGAAGAATTTCTGCTCTAATTTTAGGTCAAAAGACAACTTGAAACAAAATTCTTAATAATTCATATCCGCAAAATACAAATCACTATAAAAAGGTCTTATTTTAGAGAATTGAAGTATTTTGAAAAGAAAACCCAAAAACTTATAAAGAAGACTGCCCATGTCAGTCAGAGTGGTTCTTGCTGTGAACTGCAAGATCTCATTGCGGAAGAAGTGTCACTCTGGCTGCTCCTGATCCTTGGAAGGCAGACAGAGAAGCTTACTGTAGTCTTCTTCTGAAAAGAGAACAGAACCATAGAAAAGGAGGTGATATATTGGCAAGAATTGAAAAGACCTCACAAGTCAAGGCCCCTGTAGAGAAAGTCTTTGCTCTCTGTTCTGACATAGAAGGGTATACCAAGTTCATGCAGGGTGCCAAGGAGATCAAGATGACAGGAGACAAGACAGCTCACTGGACAATGGAAATGGCGGGAAGAGCCATGGAATTTGATACTGAAATGACTGAAAATATTGAGAACGAAAAGATCGCATGGAAATCCATGGGAGACTTCGTTGCTGCAGGCTCCTGGAGCCTCAAGCCTGCTGGGCAGGCAACTGAAATTGAGATGGTAATGGACTATGATATTCCAGGGGTCCTGGGGAAGCTTTTTGATAAGATCAAGATCTCAAAAGAAATGGAAAAAAATATGGAATCCAGCCTTGAAAGGATGAAAAAGATCCTCGAGTAAACTTGAATATTCATGACACATCATAAAATTAGTGATGAGTACTATCTGCCAGCCCATTGAATGCACAGAGACGAGAAATGCTCCAACCCAGCAGTGTGTCTCCAGAGCAGCAACCCCTCTCACTAGTCAATCCTTCGATACGGTGGTGTAAACGTGAAAGAAAAAATAGTCAATGTACTGGATCAACTCTTTCAGAAGCTTGAGAACAATAATCTGAGAGTACTTGATGCTGCAATGGGGGGAGGAAATGTAACTCTTGAACTGGCACAGAGAACGAATGGAAAAGTCATCAGTGTTGACATAGATCCGGCAGATAGTGCAACAAAGAAGATTGAAGATGCCAACCTTTCATCACCAGTTGAGGTTGTGAAGGGAACCCTTGCCAGTATGGATTTCCTGCAGGACTCCTCCATTGATACTATTGTCTCTCATTCCACTATTAGCTCTATCCCTGCAGAGACCCCTTTCAAGGTACAACAGGTCTTCAAAGAATTCTTCAGGGTCCTCAACCCGGGCGGTATTCTCCTCATCATTGATTACTACCCTCTCGAATCAGCTGCAGTGAGAACTAAAGCAGATGAAATTGCCCAGGATGCCTGGAGGACCTACAAGGCAGTGGCTGAGCTAGTTGGAGATCACCATCATGAGGAAGTACCTCCTGAATGGGTTTGTGAGACCTTGAGAGACACAGGATTCAAAGATGTCTACCATGAGAAAATCTCTGAGAGAGAATTATCCGATACGTTCGAAGAGTACATTGAAAACATGCTTCACTACATTTCCAACATCGAAGACGATGAATTAAGCCGCGCATTCCGCATGAAAATACTGAAGCTAGAAAGAGACGCAAGAATGTATGGAAAATCAGAGTACAGCAGCACATACTGCATTTGGGCAACAAAATAACGATGAATGAGACGTCTCAAGAAAGAATATGCTCTTTACCATGACCAGCCTATTCATTCTGAAATCAGGCAGCACCTGATGGTACAATCAACTACCGTGAGATCAAGACCGAAATGGTTATATACTATTGTATTGTACACAGTACTAAATGACATACAATATAGTGAATCCCACAATACCCTTTAGATCTCAAGCCAGAAACGAAACAGAGACAGGGCACAAGAGCGGGGAAAAGACAGGAGATGACAGAGTGGAAGAAGAAAGAACTGAAAGAGATCCAAAGTTTGAAAAGAGCTTAATTTCAGGAATCATCTCACTCGTGCTCCTGTCCATTATCAGCACGTCGAGAGAACCCCTGTACGGTTACCTGATATGGAAGAAGATGGAAACGAGAGAGAATGGGAACGTCACGTTGAAGCAGGGGACTATCTACCCTGTATTGAGGATGCTGCAAAAAGAGGGGCTTCTGGAGAGCAAGATACGTGCATCAGACTCCGGTCCTGCTCGGAGATATTACTGGATAACTGCCAAGGGAGAGGCAACTCTGAAAATATGGAAGGAATCCTGGTACAGTGCGAGAGATTTTGTGGAAAAAATCCTGGGAGGTGAGACTAATGAGTGAGTACGAATCCATCGACCACTACCTGAAAGATTTGGAGCACGCCTTAAAGGGGCTCGATCCTGCCCTAATTGCAGACGCTCTTGATGATGCTGAAGAACACCTGGAATCCAGTATAGAAGATATCACATCCAGAAAGAAAAGTCCTGACCAGGAAGCCCTCAACCTTGCTATTGAGGAGTACGGATCACCTCTGGATATTGCTGAAGAGTACCGCAAATTGGAGCCAGTGAAAGGAAGAGAAAATACGACCAAAAAGGAAAAGCGCTCTCTGCTCTACCAGATATTCGGTGTTTACCTGGAACCCAAGACCTATCTCAATCTGGTATATCTGTTGCTGCAATTCCCTCTCGGTATCGCCTACTTCTCGTATCTTGCTGTGGCTGCAATGCTGGTTGCGGTACTGGTCATAACATTAGTGGGAATACCTCTTGGAATTCTGTTTCTCCTCAGCATTTTTGCACTCTCATGGTTCCAGGGGAGGCTAAGTGAAGCTTTCCTGGGCATACGAATGCCTCGAAAGAAGAGGAAGCTCATGACAACAGAACCAACTCGACAGAAAATAGCAAATTCTCTGAACGACCTGAAGAACCTACGGGGCTTCACTTCGACACCAACATGGCGAAAAATGACGAGTATTCTCAGAGACCCCAGACTGTACACCTCCGGAGGATGCCTGTTCTTGATATTCCCTCTAGGGATCATCTACTTTACAGGGATTGCAGTACTAGTCTCTGCAGCAACAGCTCTGACAGTGTCACCACTCCCCGAGATACTGTATGTTCCTGTAGCAACTGAATTGTTTGAAGATACGTGGGCACAACTTGGTCTTGCATGGTTCGGCACTGCATCGTACACTATCATATACCCGGTCATTGGGATTGTGCTACTGACTGGAAGCCTTCATCTGTTCAATGCTGTCGCACGTATCCATGGGAGAATGATGAAGCGGTTACTTGTGAAGAGATGAATTTCCTTCTTTTTCTCATTCTATTTTTCTTCTCTTCTGTAGAGAACCCTGGACTGCATTCTTCCTGCAGCATTCATTGAAGACAACTGGCACGTTCTAAAGGATTTCTATGTAGGCTTTGAGAATCAAATGCGCAGTTGAAGAACTGGCAGTTCTGCCAGGAATGCATGAAAAGAGATTCCCTGGATCAGTGCACTGAAGAAGCGGAAAAGAATATGTTAAGAGCCAGCAACCTTTATATGAGTCCACGCACTACCATTACCATGAAACATGTGTATGGGCTCATTATTTCTATCGTATTGGTGCTTTCATGCATTGGGCAGGATCCCTGCAAGGACGTCACCTGTGGTGATGTGTGCAGGGGAGAAACCTTGTGGAAACAGGAATGCGTTAATGGAGAATGTGTAGACTCTCAAATTGTGGAAGAAAATTCACCAAGCTGTGGATATGATCCCTGTCGGGATGTAGTATGCGAGAACGCCTGCATTTCGACAGAACTATGGGCAATGACCTGCATAAATGGGGAATGCGTATATGATCATCTCATTGAGGAACATTCTGAGTCCTGTGGGTATACGCCTCCACCACCTTCTACTCCGTCTCCGACAAACGAAGTACTAGCAGAAGAGTACAATGTATACAGTACACTGATCGAAAAGGGATTTGGTATGATTGCTTCCTGTTTTCGGGACTATGATGAGGTGGAAGTGATTGTGATTGACAAGTACACCACTCCAGACACGTTCGGCGACTCTGGCTTATTAGACATTCTCGAATGGGTGAGGGACGACATGCCCTCCCTCACCCAGGAGATGATCGATGATTTCATTGACAAGAACGAAGAATCATATCCCCTTGTGGACAACTTCGATATCCAGAAGGATGTGCTCCTCCTTGAGCCAGACGAATTCAGCGAGATTTTCCAGGAATCCGGTGGCTGGAGCGAATTCTATTCGCGATATCCCGACGCGCAGGGCATTCTCACCTTTTCCCGGGTAGGGTTTAATTCTGATATGAACAAAGCTGTCGTCTACCTGGGAGGACAATGCGACTGGCTATACGGGGCAGGGTATTACGTATTCCTTGTCAAAGAGGACGGTGAGTGGTCAATTCAAGACAGTGTCATGAGCTGGATATCGTAGAATTTGGTGGCAATCCTCTGAAAATCTGACACCATCATAGCAGCTGTGGCTCGTAATAAAAGAAATGCAGTGACGATTATATAAAGAACAATCAGTGGATCAAAGACGAGGCAGAGCTGGATGTAAACTTCCCTGAGTTGGCCTTCCTGCCCTGAAGGTGACATCACTCTACTGAGAATGTAATATTTCCATGTAGAGATCACGTGGACGTCTCTGGAAGAAGTGCTGAAGGATTTTCTGCACTCTCAAGGAATTCAAATACATCCTTGCCTAGTTCAGGGTATTTCCTGGGATAAAGTATCTGGTGGATAACATATGTCGCCCCTGCAAGGATCTTGAATCCATATTCTTTTTCCATCTCAAGAATTGCCTGGGAACAGTCCCTGTAGAAATCACTGTCGTGTCGCAATATTTTTCCATCATATTCCTCAAGGAGTCCTTCAAGCTCTCGTTCTTTCTCTTTATCGAGACCATACATTTGCGAGAGTAGTTCGGCTGCAGCCTTGAGAATATCTCTATCACTAAAGACAAAGAATTTACCAGTCCTTGAGTAGTAACTTTCAGTGAGATGTTTCCTCTTTTTCACTTCTTTGCTCACATAAACCAGGTCCAGTTCTACCAGCTTCTCAACATATCTGTAGATAGAGGAAAGGGCTTTCTTGTCCTCATAATTCTTATTGAAGCGCTTGTGTATCTCCTTTATGTTGAGTTCTCCATTCCGCAGGATAGCCAGGATGCGGCCGTAGGGAGGATCCTCAAACAGCTCTATCTGTCTCGGATCTTCCAGGACTTTTACTAATATCTGCTCTGTCATGATTTTTCCACCGATTTTTCCATTCCTCGTCCTTAATACAGGACATTTATAAACATTCACCTGTTCTCTCCTCTTGTTCGGGTACCTGGACTCATGCTCATGTACCTGAACCGTCTAGTACATACCTCTCCGTACCCTGTAAAACCATGGCTGCTAGAGACTCTTTGTCCAGTGATACTCAACCACAGCGTGTTCTTCACTCTCAATGATTCCCTTCTTGAGGAGTTCACTGATGAGACCCGGGATGGGCAGCTGACGTATGCTAGGAGCACCCAAATCCTCGCATCTCATCAAGTCCTTCTTTACATGCGCATGAAGAAAGAGCATGTCTGAGACCTTGAAAAAGAAAGCTGATGTCGGCATCTGTGAAAAGAGATCAACGATGAAATCCTCATATTCAGTCCCAAAAACAAAGAGATAAGGGTCGTAAGCTGAGATCCCCTCTGGAAAGAAGCTTGTTGTGACAGTACAGCATTGAGGAAGTCTTTCCAGGAACTGGTAGATTTTCCCTGTGCTGATGAGATGTTTCTTCATGACAGGTACGAAAATCCTCCTCAAGTCAGACTCGAAGTATCGAAAGAGCTTTTCATCTTCTTCATCCCACGTTATGGTTTCATCCCAGTGGGAGCTAATGTGCGATGTGGGTTCATAACACTCTGGATGAAAGGATTCAATCTTTCCCCGCATGACTTCTATTGCCTTTTCCCATGAACGATAGGGCGCAAATGACACATGATAGTCTGAACGCAGGCCTTTAATCACGGGAGTGCCATCAATGGTCACTTTTCTTGTTGAACTAACCCATAAACTGGCGAATCCTGCCAGTCGTGCGTGATATACAACGGCTGCATCCTGGCTAAGATCGAGATATGCTTCAGTGGGGTTTTCACAATTGACGAAGCAAACATATTCCTTCATATTCGCATATGACCGTTTCCTGAGCTGAGGTCCTGTAACGTAGCCCTGGCTAAAAGCTTCTTCTACTCTTCTCCGTGCCGTACGGGGATTGACCCGGAGTCTCGATGCAATATCCTTCAGGTGGATTCGGGCGTTCTCTGACCAGAAAAGTTCGTAGATCGCACGGTAATGTCTCCTCCTGACTTCTTTACTTGTATCCATTAACGCTCAGTCCTCCTTTAAAACATTCTGTTTTGTGAGATCATTCTCATTCGTTAAGAATATTCTTATCAAGACCTTATAAACTTATCGAATGAGAATCTAACTATGTCAATAGAAGAAGGACAACCCATGCAAGGGGGGTTGGAAAAGGTGGGAGCTGTAGAAGGGAGCAGTTCCACACAAAGGGTGTGAGGACTACGTCCTGAGAATGAAAGAATCCAAGTTGAACACACGAACAGAACCAATGAGGATAGTGACAATACAACTTGTTCATATGCCTCATGTCCTACATCAGACTGTCTCCTCCAGACCCCGGGACGGGAACATGCAGTGAAAGGATAGGGCCCTGGCACTTCTTTCTCATACCTGGAGGTGAATACGGATGCCAGGTGGAGATACGAATTAGATCACAGGGAACCCTTCTTGATCCTTTGCCAGAAAATAAATACATTTCGTGCCCTGGAAATACATATAAGTATTCTCTGATGTTTATTGTTGCAAGGATAATAATAGGTTGACTTTTCATGAAAGAACTCCTCGTAAATGTCTTTTCCGTAGGACTGGTGCGGGCTGGATGAAGAAAAAGGTGAATATCATGAGAATGAGCACATACTGCATTGCAGTACAGGCAGATGAGGATGAATACCTGCTCATCAATTCCTTAACAGGAGCTGTTGATGTTGTGGACACTGATGTTATCAACCTGCTTCAGAGTGACCTCTCCCAGGGGGAGCCTTCAATCCTCAACTTCCTTCATGAGAGAGGACATATAACGCAAGCATCTCCTGAAGAGGAATTCGAAGACATACGAACTCTCTATGAGAGGTTTACAGAAAACAGGAAGAACCTGCATACACATATGATCATTCCAACCTATGATTGCAACCTGGTGTGCCCATACTGCTTTCTTTCAGATCTCCGGAAAAAAGGAACCCAGTGGTTGAGCACAGTCATCAGTCAGGAACTTATTGATAAGGTATTCGAGGCCATTGCTGAAGTTGATGGAACTGAGAAAGGTAGAATCGCCCTGTATGGTGGAGAGCCGTTGATGGAAAAAACTATGCCGGCAGTCGAAGAAATCCTGGAAAGGGGAGAATCGCTTGGACATTCCTTCATCATACTCACAAATGGGGTATCACTATGTCAGTATATGGACCTGCTGCGGGGCCGGAATGTCACCCTTCAGGTCACCATTGACGGACCAAAGAACCTCCATGATAAACGACGAATAAGAAAGGATGGTACTGGATCTTTTGACCAGATTGCAGCTGGAATAGACGCAGCACTCAAGGAGAATCTGAGAGTCTTTCTCAGGACAAATCTTGATAGTGAAAATCTTGGTGCCCTCTCTGAAGTAGTAGATTTCGCCAGGAAAAAAGGATGGGTGGATAATCCTCTCCTTTCCATGCACTTCTCACCTATCTTCGAGAAAACCTGTGGCACTTACAAGCATTCCATGCAAAGGAAGGATGTGTATACGGCTGTTGTTTCCAACGCAACTTCTCACCAAGAGTTGAACACCGTTTCTTTTGACCACAAAGGAATCGCAGTACTTGAAAGGCTCTTCCTCAAGGGAGAATTAGGGGCTCCCCGCTTCTGGTACTGCGAGGCAAACGACGACATGATTATTTATGATCCCTTCGGAGATCTCTACGTCTGTTTTGAACATGTGGGTGACGAAGCTGGAAGAGTCGGCAGGTACGATCCTGAACTAAAGTGGAATGAAAAATACAGTCAATGGAGAGAAAGAACGATATTCACCATTCCAGAATGTAAAGAATGCAAGTATGCTCTCTTATGTGGTGGGGGGTGTGGGTTTGCAGCTCTGGAGAAATATGGGTCACTTGACAGGCCTCTCTGCTTGGAATATCATGAAATTCTCAATGTGGTCGTCCCCCATCTATATAGATCACGGAGGGAGGACCTTGCTCAGACGTAGTCGATACGTCCTGGTGATACCTCTCCAGAACAGAGAATTTCTTTTTGTTAATACATTCACAGGGGCTATCCTCTTTGGCCCAGAGGAAATACTGCGAATCCTCAATGGTGTGAATCCTGAACAAGAGACTTCAGAAGAAGTGTCTGCTCTCGTTTCCCAGGGGTTTCTCACAGAACTCTCTCCAAAAGAGGAAACTGAAAAAGCATTCAAGAGCCTGGAATCAATTCAAAGTCTGCACAGAGACCACACACTGTTTGCTCTTATACCCACGTATGACTGCAACATGCGGTGTGACTACTGCTATGTTTCATCTGTCTTCACACGAGATGAACCCTGGTTACAGCGAAAAATGACTCATTCGCAGGTGGATGCAGCTTTCAAGGCAATGGAAACTCTGAATCCTCATACAAGAGCACCCATACATTTACTGGGTGGAGAACCTCTCATCTCAAGCAACTATGAACTCATCGAGTACATCCTGACAAGAGGAACGCGCTGTGATAAATCCTTCATTATTGTAACCAATGGATTGGAGAGCAGCCTCTTTCTCCCTCTCCTCCTTGAGAGCAAGATCACATCACTCCAAATCACAGTAGATGGAATAGAGGAAATCCACAACAGGAGGAAGAAAAGAGCTGATGGAACTGGTTCTTTTTGCCAGATTGTTGAATCTATAGATCAGCTCGCAGAAGCAGGCTTTACTGTGTATGTGAGAGTCAATATTGATCATTCCACAGTGAGGACATTGCCCAGTTTTATGGAATTTGCCCACGAGAAAGGATGGGATCAGAGAGACAATATGATCTACCTCTCGCCAGTTCGCCATCATACACCAGGAGGTTGCTACAATTTTATGCATAACCTGAAAAAAGAAGACCTGCAGTTCTTGTTGGGGGATGAGGTTCTCAGAGACGTTTTCCTGAGAGGGTTAGGTCCAATAGCCCAAAAACTTGGTTTTGTAGATAAGTGGCTTCCCCAAATGAGTTACTGCCGTTCCTATCTATCGCAGACATGGTTCGATCCTTTCGGAGATATCTACCTCTGTACTGACACTCTAGGCAATAAAGAAGAGGCAGTTGGCACATACTATCCTGAGGTCACCTTCAATGAGCGATTCAATCAATGGAAAGAAAGAACAATTTTCAATATGAAATCTTGCAGACACTGCAGGTATGCCATGATCTGTGGGGGAGGTTGTGGCAACTATGCTGCCCAGACCAAGGGGGACCTTCTGAAGCCTGATTGCGAGTTCTCAAACCAAGCAGTAGATGTCTATTATCCCTTGTTCGGGAAAATGATTCAGGGAGAAAGAAAAAGAACCCAGGAAAATATCCCGGGAGAATAATACAACATCTTTCATTGGAATCATTCTTCAGTCTTGTGGGTTCTGAGTTGCTGTGAAGTTTTCTTTGTGTCTCTCGCAATGCATCACAGGTTACCATCCCTACCGCAAAAGCTGCAATGGGCGATATGGGGGCAGGGATGTTGTAAAAAGCTGTTGCTCAGAAGTGAATACACATATGGGGATAGCAATGCAGTATGCAAAGGGAGGGGCACGGTATAGACCCACAGCCAGTCACCAGCGGTACATCACAGTCTGGAGATACGAAATCAAGATCACCCATGGCCACATCTCTCCATAGCTTCTTGTTCAGTGAAATTGCCTTCATGATATATCACCTCCTGGTTCATGGTTTTCTTGCACTTCAAAACTCACCACGTATCGGGCACTCTGCCCTCAGCGGTGCTTCAGTGCATCCAGGAATATTCCTCGGTTCTCCTTCTAACGTCATGTTTATATGATTTTTTTGCGATTAAAGAGCACTAATTTTCTTGTTGAAAACCAACGCTTCTGAAATGTACTTTCACCTCTAGAAAATACTCTGCAAAGTGAATTTTCTCTGTGAAATAGGAATATTCCTTGTCTATTATGAAATCAGAAAGCGTCGTGCGGCTTACGGGTTCCCAAAATAAGTAATAAATGTGTAGTATCCTCTGCTCTGGAAGACGGTCACGTTCTAATATGTCATGATCCGCTTCATATTCCAGTTCCCATTCAGGAACCAGGCTCCTTTCTCATGGTGACAACGCCAATGTTGATGAATTGCTTGATCAATAGTTTGAATCGAACAGGCGGATTTTCTTCATTGATGATTCCTCTTTCCTCTAGTATACTGAGGATTTCGTCCAGCGACTGCTTCCCACTGCAGAGCTTCCATGTCTCAGCCACGTCGTCCCTGAACCCATAGTCCAGTCCTGTTACATTATTAATGACAACAACTTCATTATCAACCTGGTTCCACAACACATTGCCATCCCAGGTCGGATACTCCTTCATCTTAATCTCAAGGGGGTGACATTTCTCTGATTTCTCTCCCCAAACCAGGAATTCTTCTTCTATGAGTTTTGAGACTGCATTCTGTACATCACTGTGAATCTCTTCAGGGTCACCTGTATACTCTTCCATCAATTGATTCACAATCTCCTCCATGGTTCTGGTACCGTCACAAAGGTCCCAGATGTCTTTTCCTGCTCCATTCAACTTCTTGCCGTCATTCTTCTCCCGGGCTGGGGTGAGTCCTTCATTATGGTGGAGAACTTTCGCAATGAAAAGCATTTCTCCAACTGGTTGCCAGACACAATTTTCTGACCATCGGACATACTTTTGTTGATTTTCTTTCATATTGAATCAACCTCCTCACCTGACTGGTCTGTCACATCTCCCTGCAGGTTGAATCCCCACAACGTATGTGATTGTTGACCACCGAAATGCACGTTTTTCTCTTCTCTGGATAATTGTCCTACTCTGAAGTGCCTTTTAGAATGCAATCAAGGATGCGAGGGCTTCTGAATTCCGCCCTGTGACTCTGCTTTTTTGAAACCCCCCTCTTCCGTCTTCATCAGGTGATATACATAGGGAAATTCATGTTCAATGATGAATTTCATCCTGTCGCAATAGGGCTTGTTCAGTGACCCCATAGTCCTTATCGCACCGTATGCACATCCTCCGCCACAGATAAATGCCAGGTTACATTCCAGGCACTCAGGAATGGTGAATACTGTTCGACTCTGCCATTGGTTCATGGTCTCATTGAACTTCAATTCTGGAATATATTCTCCAATCTTCTGACTATCATGGCCGACGGCTTCAAAGCAGGGATATATGTCCCCCAGTGGGTCATACATCAGCATTGATACTTGAGCACCACAATACCAGAACTTCAAGCTAAACTCCTCGTCCCTTACGAGATGTCTCAAGAGATCGTTGTGAGTCAGGAGTGAATGCCGGAAGACTTTCATCCTCTCATCTTTCAGGAAGAGATCAATAGTCTTTTTAGTAAACTGCTCAGCAGTAATGAGGGGAGAGTACATCAGACACTCCGAGGCTGTTACATTTGATACGTGAGCTGGTATGTCTGGATACCATCCCTTGTCCATGTAGAACTCTGCAAATTCCGGGACTCTGTCGATATTGTCAGAATCAGCATTAATTCTAATAACCACAGGAAGACCATTCTTATGCGCTTCATCTATACCCTTTACTATATCATCAAAGCTGCCTCGATTACCTTTTCGGTATCGTCTCTTATCGTGCACTTCCTTGACGCCGTCAATAGTAATCTGGATCTTCTTGATGTCATATTGAGATAAGAGGGGAGCAAAATGGGAGAGATCAGCCCCATTGGTAACAATAGAAAAGGGGTATCCCAGCTCTGCACCTTTTTTGAGTATGTATTCAACGATGGAGAAGTTCTCTTTCTGCAGAGGTTCTCCTCCTATGAGCGTCATGGGGTTCTCTTCTCGATTCTCCGAGGCCCCTCCATCGTTGTCTTCTGAATCAATAACCTGTATTGTTTCAAAAAGCATATCTACAGTTTTCCTGCTCATAGTGGCACGGCGCTTCTGTTCTTTTGCAAACAGATGTCTCTCGTAACAATAAGGACAGCGGAGATTGCAGTCATATGTTATTACTATCCCATGACCTTTGATCTTTTTCGACTCTGTGTGCATTTTGTTGGCACGTCTTCTCAATGCCTGAATAAGGTCGTCCTCTTCTCCATCCTCTACCAGATGTCCTCTCCGTGCAAGAGCCTGCATGGTCCCATTGGAAATCTCTACATCTTGAGAAGAAAGCTCTTTGAGAGTCTCCTTATCTACAACATCACCGAGTCCTCGATACGGATTGATAAGAAGATAATCTCCATCTTTCAAATCAATGACAATGCTTTTCTTTAGAGGTTTCATACTCTCACGCTCCTTCATTCTCATGAGGTCTCCTTCATTCTTGCCCTGAAAGTCTTCCTGAAGCACAAACTGGGCTGTCCCAGCATCCTTCTTCTCAGTTATGTAGAAGTGTCTAACCAACCTTATATGAGTTTATGAAACAGTGACTGTATGTTTTTTCTACAGGGGGCATAACGGAAATTTTACGGGAGTGGCTTCTTCAAATAGTATTCTTTCAACAGATAACTATCGCAACAAAATAAAAACAGATATTGGTAAGAGAGTCCTTACTGACAGACGAAATATTCCCCTATTGCCTGTTCTTTTCTTTTGGAAAGCTGCAAGAGGGCGCAAAAGAAAAGCAGCATTTCTCCTCTTGCCAAACCATATAGAACCATGCTGCAGAAATCTGCTGAGAATGACAGTCAGGAAAAATCATGTGGTGATAAAGTGGACGAAATATATGGTGAAGGTTCACATTCTGAAAAAAGAGAGGAAGCAGGTTTCATACTGCAACTTTCAATTACCGGACGATGCAACCTCCGCTGCACGCACTGCTATGATGATGCAGAAGATCATCAGGATATGCCTGTAGAGAGCTGTGAAAACATACTTGACCAATTCTTTGCTTTGTGTTGCCTATGGAAAAGAACACCCGTTATCTGGCTGACTGGCGGTGAGCCTACTCTCCATCCACAGTTCTGGCACATCCTTGACTACATTAAGATCCACTCGGACTTAATAAATGCGCATTCATTAGTGGCTGTTCTCTCCAACGGAATCAACTTCACAGAGGAATTCGTCAAAAGACTTGAGGAGCACCCCTTAGACATATATGTACAGATAAGCCTGGACGGAGCACGAGCTGAAACACACGATGCTATACGCGGGAAAGGAAGTTTTGAGAAAGCAGTTGCTGCACTTGAGCTGCTAACCCCAACTGCAATAGAAACCCACATTCATTTTGTGGTTCACAGAGATAATTATGATGATGCTTTCACCATGCCCGACGTAGCAAAAGCGCTGGGGGCAGACGTACTGACAGTGACCCGCCTCGTCCCCTGGGGAAGGGGGGGAAAGCTCTATGAGAAGATGCTCTCTCCAGAACAAGTCAAGAACCTTTTTAAGAGCCTCAGTGATGATCTGGATGAAATCATGGATGCTGATGACTCACCAGGGGCCCTCATTTCTCGAGCTCGGTGTGACTGGCCTATTATTTACCCTGATCCTTCCACTCCTGAGGCCTCCACCAAGAATGGCTTCAGATGTGGAGTGGGGCGATCGTATATCAATATTCAGGAAAATGGGGATGTGTACCCCTGCAGGCGGATGCCCATCAAAATAGGGAATGTCTTTGAAGAGGATCTCATGACGATCTGGCAGCATCCCCTGTTGTGGAAATTCCGGAGAAAACACAGATTTGTCCAGGGCAAGTGTCAGGAGTGCTTTTTCAACGTAGAAGCTCCCCGTATCTGCAGCGGAGGTGCATCCTGTATTGCGTATGCAGTGTACAATGACCCCTTCCAGCCAGACCCGCAATGTCCCGTGGACCCCTCTCAGGCACCTGCAGGTACAGATAGGGAGAATCACGTTCTTCACTAGTCATTCACCATAGAAAGTAGTTGGAACCCATGTATGATACCAGATTGCTTTCGTCTGGCTCAGACTGCAAAGCACATTATCCCTCTTCACCTCCATTGAATCCAGCGAAAATAATTCCCATAAATCACTTCGAATGTGAATTGCCTCGAAGCACATAGTTGTAGTAGAAGGGAATGTATTCTCTTAACACTTTCTCAGCATGCCCGCAGGTTGGTTCTGAGATCGTATGATGCTGCTCATAAGCATCATAAGCGCATCCTCCTCCACAGAGGAAAGCAAGTTCACAGCTCCTGCACTTTTCAATAGTGAAGACAGTCCTCTCCATCCATTTCTTGTAGTTTTCATTGAACTGCAGGTGAGGAATAAACCGCCCCACGCAATGCTGGGTTTCTCCCACAGCTTCCCAGCACGTGTATATGCTGCCGTGAGCATCAAAGAAGAGCTGGTCACAATGAGCGCCGCAGTTGAAGAACTGAGGGCTCCACGCCTCACCCCTGAGAGCAGACTCGACCGGATGAAAATCACTGATTCCTTTCTTGAAGACGTCCCATACATCATGGTTGTTCCACAGAGATATAAGACCTGATATGGATGCTTCTCGAGTGAACGCTTTGGAGTAACCGCCACATCCATGTGGGAAGACAGGAGCAAGATACATGGTAAGATAAGCATCATCATGCCATCCATATTCTTTAAAGAAAGAAGCCAGCTCCCCAATAGAATTGATGTTCAGTTTATCAACATTCACCCGGATATATGTCTTGATGCTGTGATCTCTCAGAAGCTCCACTCCCTCCACAATCCGATGAAAGGAACCTTCGCCCCTTGGACCCTTCCTTCGCGAATCATGAGTTGACTGCATTCCATCCACTGTTATCTGAATACCTTTAATTGGATGGGATACTAACAAGTCCAGATAGTCCGGAATAGTGACGCCATTGGTCACGAAATAGTGCTCGTATCCCCTTTCTGTGCCTTCTTTCATCATATGGGCTATGAGATTTACATTCTCGGGGAGCATAGGTTCTCCTCCAAAGTATATGAGAGGTTCCAGCTGCTGTACTCCCTTGTCGAGTTCTCCAACGGCCTCAAAGAGTGAATCAACCTCCTGGAAAGAGAGAGTCTTCTCCATCCAGGATGCTCCATTCTTATATAGGGCGCTTTCCCAACAATACGTACACCGCAGGTTACACTTGTACGTTGGTATGATGATGTGTCTCTTACGGTTGCAGATTCCTGGACGAACTCCTCTATAGAAGTCTTCCATGTGGCTGAATTCCTCTTGAGAAGAGGCATCTGTAATATGTCCTCTCTCTTGAAGAAAGTTGAGGATTGAAGGATCGCCCTGAGAGAGGTCAGTCTGGAGTAGGTTGATAACATCAGTATCCACAACATCAACAGCTCCTGTTAAGGAATTGATGAGCAGGTATTCATCCTCATCTGCCTGTACTGCAATGCAGTATGTGCTCATTCTCATGATATTCACTCCAACACTGATGGGAAGCTCTTCTTCTCCTGTGGACAAGAGGGTGGCTGTCCTCCAGTATGGTGAGGGATGGCACTTCATACTTATATGATTTGTCAGCCACTGGAATGCGTATTTTTTCCGGGAAAAATTCTCATGCATGTTGCCTCTCCCCCTTCTGGTTTCAGGAGGAGGAAGAATAAGTGAAAGCGGGTTCCCTCCTTTCTTGATGACTTTTGACAAGGAAAGACTATTGAAACCCGATAGTACCTTCCTGGAACTTTCAGAATTAGCATCCACACAGAATCCCTCAACAACTCTCAGAAGAAAAAGAGAAAAAAAGTGAATCTAAAAGAAGTTACATGGCCAAATCCAGGGCGGACACGGACTGAAATAGCAGCCGCCTCCTCCGCAACCATTGATCAGAGGTCCCTCACAGTCTGGAGACACAAAATCGAGACTGTCCATAGTCACATCTGTCCACAGCTTCTTGTTTAGTGAGATTGCTTTCATGCTGTATCACCTCTTTTCTGTTTTTCACTATTCTTACAGGAGCCCACTATTTCAGGATGCAAAAAGTTGGAGAATCGGGCGGGCATCTTGAAGAATTACTTTCTATTGATAGTGGTTCCTGTAGTTTATATGATTTCTTAATGCTCAGAACGTAATTTTTTGCAGCAGGTTCAGTCTCAACGGTTCAAGACACATGTTCTTTTATTCTCGTAGTCTATGCCTCCCTGTTTCTCTATCAGCGATTACGCTGAGATGAGATACTGGGCAACTATAGCAAATACGAGCTGAGATCCATGATCCGTGTGGAACGATGTGTGTGACCTCCTCACCTTTGTGACTGTAAGAGGGGGAATAAATTCATCAAATCCCTTTGAAAGAGTCTTGGTTGAAGGAAATCCCTACAAAATCTCCCTTTAAAAAAAAATACCAATGAGGTTTGGGAAATAGATATAAATATCAAAAGGAAAAGAAACACTAGCTACTACATCTAATAGTAGGAATTCAACATATACAATCAAAACCGAGTGAAGTGAGGAGCTGGAGACTGAGAGAAGAAGAACCTGGAAAAGACTCAGATGGCATGAGCAGCATGATATCTATCTCATTCGATGGTTTATCTGCAGATCAGTAGTAGCATTCCTGTTTCGAAGAAGGGAGGAAGTGAAAATGCTCATCAGTCTTGAGGATAGGATGAAGCAGTATAGGAGGCTGTATGAAATTCTGTGGTTCAAGAACCCTCGAATCAAGAAGAAAGAGATAGCAGCTGCTCTTGGCGTGGATCCCCGCACCGCGAGCAGGAGAATAGAAGAAGCAATGGAAGGAAGTCACATACTGGGTCCTCATGTCAGGAAGCGTTCATATGCTAACATGAAGGAATACATTTCTTTTTGTAGTGCAAAGGATCCTCTCGAAACGTACACACGTCTTGAAAAAGACTCAAATATATCCTATCATGCGAAAATGACTGGGTTTGCAAATTCATGGATTATTTCAAAAGAAAGAGTGGACATTAGTGGGGAAATCCTGGTAGAAGCTCCTCGTTCCGATTACTACATGTCCTACGCTCCAGACTGCTCATGGAATCAAGCGCTTGAAACCATCAGGAATAAGATAGACGATTTTAGCCCTCTGAGATATAACCCCCAATGTGCCATAAGGACACATTGGAATGAGACCGCAGAGTGGGATTCAGAAGATGAGAACCTACTGACGTATTTCAGGCATAACCTGAGGAAAACGTTCATTCCCGTAATGAGAGAGCATTTGATCACTACAGCGAAGGTTTACAAGTTCCTGGCAAAATTGCCCACGTGCTGCACTGTCACCACCAGTTACTTCCCTGAAGGAATCTCAGAATATGATCCCTACCTCTTCTGTTTTCGAACAGAGTACGAGGACTTTATCATAGACCTGTTTTCCCAGATTCCTACATCAAGTCTTTTCTTCAGAGTTTCAGACAGACTATTTGTGCTCGCACATCTGAAGAAGGACATTGTCAGAAGCAACGACTTCAAAGGATTCCAGGGGTTCCAACCCTGTCTGCTCTCATTGACAAATAAGCTGCTGAAAAAAGAGATAATCCACAGTGAAGAACATGCTATCATTGAATATCATATAGCAAAGAACCTTTGAAGGGATTAATCCACTGCATGGACTGGCCTTCAATCCCTTCACATTTCAAGACGTGTACCGGTCCCAATTGGCTGCCACACATCGGACATCAAATCTACTCAATTAGTGCTTTTTTCATCTTGATACCTCTAATAAGAGAATTATCTTTGGGAACATGCCTCATAAGAGGTACAGTTGTCAAGAATGCAACTGCTCTTTCTGAGGCATAGATTCCATTGTGTGCTGTGGTGTTTTCCAGCTCTGTTGTATGAAAGCTCTTTTCCTGTAAAGGGAGAACCCAGTAACTAATTCATGGAAGTTCCCCTGCAAAAAAACTGCCTTTGGACCGTACAAAACTTATAAGAAGCACTTTGGTCTCTCACATATAATTGAAGGTGAGAACATGAAAATCAAGGAAGTAGGCAAAACGTGGCAAGGAATAACCATTAACATCGAAGGCACTACCCCAGATAACAATCCGTGCGGTATTTGTGGCTGCGCATGCTGTGCGTGCCTAGGCCAGGAGTGCCATTGTAGCATGGTGTGGTTTTAGCCTTGCCACATTTTTCTTTTTTTGGAGGAGAGTAGGATGATCAGCCCGTACACTCATTACTGTAAAGTCTCGGAAGGGAAGTATCTCCTAATGAACTTCCTTCGAGGAACGATGCACGAAGTCGATGAGGATGTCATTAGAGTACTCACATGCCCAGACGCCGATAGAACCGGGGGAGGACAGGAAGATACTCAAGAATTCCTAAAAAGAAATCATTACATAGTCGAAGACTATCGCGAGGATGAAGCACTCGTAGAAGATCTGCACCAAAAAGAGGCAGCGACATGGAGGAAGATAGCAGTATGTATTGCAATACCTTCCTACGATTGCCAGCTGAAGTGCGTCTACTGCTTCCGGAGATTACGATCTGATATAAAGAATGACTCACCCTCAAAGAAGCTGCCCATTGATTTGTTCAGTGCTGCCCTTGATAAGCTCTTTGATCAGGAAGGGATCACCTCTTCCCAATTGTCCCTGACAGGAGGGGAACCTCTGCTGCCCGCACATGAAGACATAGTCTCTTCAATTCTTCATGAGGCTGCAAAGAGGAAGATGAACCTTCTCAGCATAACCACAAATGGAGTGGATATGGATGTATATCTTCCGCTGCTGAGAAAATATCAGATACCGGTTAAGGTATCCCTGGATGGTCCTCAGCGAATTCATGACAAACGACGAATCAGAAGAGATGGCAGTGGGACATTTGAGTCTATCGTGCAGAATATAGAGGAAGCACGTAAACATGTGAACATAGTACTGAAGTTCAATGCAGATAGCCAGAACATAGAGTATTTGCCTGAGGTTGCAGACTTTGTGATATCTCGAGGATGGCATGAAGACAGGCATCTCTCATTTGTAGTCAGTACAATAAAATTCGTGAGCTCAGAATATCCCTATTTTTTGAAATGGTATGACATGCTGGAAAGACTCATGGAATTACACAGGAAATTTCCTTCAACTCGACTCTTCAACTTCTATAATACCTTCACAAATTTCTTTGACTCATGGTTGAAGCTCTCTGCGTCTCGAAAATTCGAAGCAAGAGAGGACCTGCTGTCTGTCAACTGCTGCTATACGCCATACGGATTTGTATTTGACCCTGAAGGGATAATCTATTCGTGCACTGTCCTGCAACATGAAATCGGCAGATATTCCCCAACATTCGAACTCTATGACGAAGAACGTCAGAAAATGAGAACCAGGAATGTAGCACGTATTGAGCAGTGCAGGAGATGTAAGTATGGGTTGCTCTGCGGCTCAGGCTGCGCATACGAAGCTTTCCAGACAACGGGGTCTTTTGAGAATCCAATATGCCCACTACCGCGAGACATCACAGACTCCTGGGTCAATTCATACCTGCAGTTTCTTTACGAGATGAGAGGAAAATGGAGAGAGGGAATACCTCATGAGAGAACCGAGTGAACCAGGTTACGTCTCGAGAAAGAGAGATATCAGGACAACTGAGAGAACTGACAGGAGGAAGTTCTTTGTTATGCAATTTCAGATCACCGGTCGGTGTAACCTGCGCTGCAGACATTGCTACAATGAAGATGAACCGCACTATGACATGCCACTTGATCAGTGTATGCTCGTGATTGACAAGTTCCTGACAACCATGAAGAAGTGGGGAAGAACTCCCTATATCTGGATATCTGGAGGGGAGCCCACAATTTCACCTCACTTCTGGGATATCCTTGCCTACTTGCAGGATTATGTTGAAGATCACCTGACTCCCGTCCATGTTGCAGTCCTGTCCAATGGATCTACCACCACCAGGACACTTGCTGATAGACTCGAGGAAAACAGAGCTGTCAATTATATTCAAATCAGTGTGGACGGTGTTTCGGCTGAAACCCATGATAGAATTCGGGGCAGCGGGAGATTCCAGGAAGCGATACAGGCTATCAGGACACTGACTCTCACATCACTGGAGGTCCATATGCACTTTGTTGTTCATAAGGGCAACTACAAAGATGCCTTCCACATTATGGCCCTGGCAAAGGAACTAGATGTGGATGTATTGACAGTGACTCGCCTCGTGCCCTGGGGAAGGGGGAAAGAGATGCTGAACACAATGCTGACTTCTCAGGAGACGTATGCTCTATACAGGAACCTCAGCGACGATCTTGATTCCATGACGAGAGAAGCTGCGCCCCTTATTCCCAAGCCCGTGCTCACTCGCTCTCGATGTGACTGGCCTGTCATATACCAAGACCCTGCTGATACATCAAATCACGCCAAGAATGGAGTTTCATGCGGAATCGGTGGCAACATTGGTAAGAATATCATCAATGTCATGGAAGATGGTAGTGTCTATCCATGTCGGAGACTTCCCATTCCTATAGGCAATATCCTGACACAAGACATCCAGGACATATGGGGCCACCCTCTCCTGTGGAAACTCCGACGGAAGTCAAAGCACGTCAAAGGGAAGTGCCAGACCTGCTATTTCAATACCAATGCTCCATACCTCTGCTCTGGAGGGGCCTCATGCATTTCCTACGGATACTATGGTGATCCATTCATGCCAGATCCGCAATGTTCTGTACCACCAGGAAGAAGAAGCCTCTGAGGACTTTTCCAGCATAACCCTTTCACCCTGTTCTCTCTTTCACGGGAGTACAGGTTGTGGAGTCTTTTCTGCAAATAACCTGCCAGAACCTATGTACATGGGGTACTCCATCATGTGTTTCCCTCTGCGTTACCAGGTGAAGAGATAGAATCTCAACTGTGTTGAAAAGGTGAAGAATTTCCTCGTGAGTGAAATAGTGTGCTTCAATTCCTGCCCAGGGGCCCATCCTCCTGTCCCATCGTATGGTGTTCTCATGGAGACATTCTCCCATTTCAAAACTTGCGTCTTCAGGAGAATAGAAAGCAAAAAATGCCATTCCTGAGTCCCGAAGGACTTGAAAAATATTCCGCACGCACGTGGCCAATTTCACCACTGGGAGGAACATGAGGACATATAAACACAGGACAGCATCAAATGATGACTCCTTGAAGGGAAGATCAACCAGGTCTCCCAGCAGAAGCCGTGGCTTTGCACCCTCATCAGATACTTTGCTGCGTGCTACTTCCAGAATAGTTGACTGTGGTTCAATGCCCACGACATCAAATCCTTCTCTCGCCAGGAAGACTGAATTTCTGCCTGCGGCACAGCCAATATCCAGTACGCTCTTGAGGGTTTCCCTCTTCATCATCTCAGCTGCCAGATAGGTAAGAAACGCAGGTCTCTCCACTATGCCTACTCCCTTACTGTACGCAGCTTCCCAGGGTCTCTGTGATACCTCTGCCATGTTCGTCGCTTGACTGCTTTCAACTACTGAATGAGTCTTTTGAGGTAGAAGGGGACCCAGTACGTGAGGAAGGCCTCAGTTTCCTCGCAATATGGTGACATGAAAGAGCCATGTTCAATGTGGGCATTGTAGCCACATCCTCCGCCACATAAGAGAGCGTACGTACACTCCCTGCATTCAGCCATGTTCAACGGCGTCCTCGCCTTAAGCGTATCAAGAAAGGGCTCCAGCTTGAAGTGAGGGGCATATGTTCCGATTCTGTATTCCGGATTTCCCACCAGCTGTGGACAACCATAGATATCACCATGAGGATCATATATGAAGGTCTCACCGAGACCCGGACAATAGTACAATCGGGGACGAAGCGGTCCTTTTCCCTGCAAGGTGCCCCAGAGAGTCCCGGGGTTGCTGTAAGAACATTCATATTTCATGTACCGAGGTAGCACACCTTCTGTATGCATGGTAATTATCTTCTGTATGGCCTCGAGCGGAGTCAGGAGACAGGCATCATGTGGAGTACCTGTCCTGAGAACTCTGCACACACAAAACGAGAAATGCTTGTCGTCTGCCCATCCGCGCTCTTCAAAAAAGGCAACAAGTTCGGGAAGAGCATCAATATTCGTTTTATCAACATTGACCCGAATGCCTACATGTATTGAAAGGGGCCTGATGGCCTCAATTCCTTCAACGATTCTCCAGAAGGAACCCGGGCCCTGTCCTGTCTTCCTTCTTCTGTCGTGCACAGTGGGGGGGCCATCAAGCGTGACTCCCGCCATGGTGAAGGTCCCATACTTTTCAAAGAGATCAGCATATTGAGCAAGGTAATATCCATTGGTGTTTGCAGCTACCTTGTCCCCTGAATGCGCAGAAAGATCCAGTATATACTCCACAATCGCTCTGTTTTCTGGAAGGAGGGGCTCCCCTCCTGTCACGTAAATGGGATGACGTCTTACCGTTTTTTCCTTCATATCCTTCATGACGGCGAAGGCCTTGTCAACAGAATCTCTGGAGATTCTCTTATTCAGCCAGGAAGGAGCGCTACCGAGCAAAGAACTGTTGATGCAGTATGAACATTCAAGGTTACATCTATAGGTGATGATAATCGCATGCGCATAAACAGGACGTTGTGATACAGCACTACTTGCATCTAGTATTCTATTTTTCTCCTCTTCTTCAGTAAAATCAGTGATATACCCCTCTCTTTTGAGTATTTCCAGTAACCGCCCTTCAATTCTCTCTCCATCCAATCCTGTCTCACTATATTCTGAAAGGAAGTCTGCGACTTCATTATCTACAACACGTATGTTCCCAGAGACGGGATTGAGAAGAAGATACCTCCCTTCATCCATCTTCAAAAGCTGTGTGAAAAGACTGACTCTCATGATAGTCACTCTTGGGAATTGACAACAATCAGACCAAGGTTGTCCAGATATTCAAGCACGTAGTTCACTACATCACACCCTTCTCCCACCTGATTCTGGATTTCTGCTATTGTGTGGCCTTTTTTGCATTCTTCTAGTATAGGCAGGAATTTATGAGGCAACTCATATACATGACTGGTACTCAGGTTCATCAATATGAGTTCTCCATCCTCTTCTCTGAGTATTACATCATCTGCCCAGCGTACATGGTTTTCTACACTGTAGATATGCTGGAAAGACTGCTTCTTTTCCTTTCTCGTGACAATCAATCCCATTCCTGAAAGAGCTTCCACTGCACATGCCACGTCTCGTATCAGGATTTCACGTGGGGTATAGTACTCATCTTCCAGGAAAGTAATGATGTCTTCAAGAGTCCGAGTTCCATCACACAATTTCCAGAGGCTTACCCCTTCTGCATTGACCCTCACGGTGAGCTGCGCTCCAATTGAATGGATTCTCGTAATGATAGCATCATTTTCTCTACACAACCAGATGCAGTTCTCATCCCATGCTAGATACTCCTTGTCTGCATTTATGTCCGAAGGTTTCATGTTTTCACCTCTTATTACAGAGCACATAGATGTGACTTCTTGTCAGGAAAGTTTATATGAGTTTTCAGGGATAAAAGGTCGTTTTTTTTGGAAATTAACTGCTGAAATTACGTGGGAGTCAGGCTGTGCTCATGGTAACGTCATGGAAAAACGGCGACTCATCCGGGAGAGAGTCTCTGTGTGCGTGAGAACGGATAAGCAGAGCCGGCAGAAGAGCGCAGGGTCTCACAGGGGATGTATCCTGCGTGGATCAAAGACTAGTCCTTTCATGGGCTCCACCTCAAAAGTAACTGCTCTTGAAGTATGGCAAACCTATATGAATGCATCTGGATTCTGTCGAGTACCTCTTGTGCCCAAGATGGAGACCACAATTCATTTACGGATACGTGGATTGCTGGAGCTCTATCACTCTTCAGAATATCACAGGTCAACAAAGCGGCACTGGGAGTGATGTGTCTTCGTAGGTGTCTATATGGATCTTCAAGTTGTCATACGTGAAAGGCGAAGCATCCGGCGATTCAAGTCCGATCCTGTGCCCAGAAAAGATATTGAAAAAATGATTCACGCAGCTTCCCTGGCGCCAAGTGGTGGAAACCTGCAGCCGTGGCGGTTTATCGCTATAACAAACAAGGGATATAGAGATGAGATGAGACGCATTATCCATGACGAGGGAGTTGCCTTCTTCAACCACACAGATAATAAATCTGCGGCCCGGCGCATTGCCTCCTCATTGGTTTTCTCGACTGCACCTCTGGTCTTTGCAGTGCTGGTCATGCCCTTTTCCCTGGAGAGAGATCCAAATTTCCGTATATTTCAAGAAGAACGCGCCCTCAGAGATAGAGCCATTGATCGATACGGGGGATTCGTCAGTGTCCAGAGCGTTGGGGCTGCAGTTCAGAATCTCCTGCTGACAGCTCTCGACTGTGGATATGGTTCATGCTGGGTTCGCATCCCATACTATGCCCATGATGAACTGGAAAGACTTCTCAATATTCATGAGCCATGGGAGATACTGGCCCTCGTTCCTGTTGGAATTCCCGATCATAACCCTGATTCTCCGCCACGCAAATCAGTTCAACAGATTCTCACCTATATTGAGTAAGTATGGAGTCTGCTTGATGTCTGGCTCTGAAAAGGCCGCCACTACCTTTCCCTTCTGTCTGTAGCATTTGGGACAGAATCCGATGCGTTTGTTGCGAAATCACCATTTCAACAGAGAAATAGGCTGTGGCCCTTGGGAGCTCACCAATATCTTCACAGAGGGAAAACATGAAGAGACTGTAAGACGCAGTAAGCGCCCCAGAAGGGCCGGCCTATCCTTGATTTCTTCAATCAAGAGGCACGATATGCTAGATCGTGCAATTTATATGAGTTATCCCCGATGAAGAGTGATTATTTGTGAAAAGTATTATGTAAAAAGATAGTGAAAAGGGCCGAGGTTCCTGATCTCTGGGTTCTGGATTTCGTTTTCCTGCCCGATTCTGGACTCTGAAAAAAAAACTGCAACATCACTGTCACAAAACCTTAAGAATAATACACATGATCGAGAGATACTTGTTTCTCTTTAGGATCCCGAGAAACAGTAGTGCGGATTTTGGAAGATAAGAGGAGACGTATCTCATGGAAAGTGAGAACCACATATACCCTGGAGGAAAAGGAAATGTCGGTTGCAGGCGCATGGGCACACTAACAGCCACTGGTGCCTATTGCGGCGGGCTCCCATTGAGATGCAGCCTTTCGTTCTCCGGAGTCTATCGCGAGCAAAAAGGCCTTGAAGTGATTTTTCTCCGCACAACCTAGACTCTTGAAGACTATCTGCATATCCATCATACAGGGATCCATTTCTTTTTTGCATGTGTCTCTTTCTTGTATAAAAAATCAAATGCTACACATCAACATATCAGAATCAAGCATCTTCAACAGAACTGGAGCATATAGAGCACTGCACCGTAACACTCTGAATCTTTGAGCAAGAAAAACCACAGGAAATGAGGAGTCGAAATCCGAAAGAGGACTGCACATCTCAAAATCCTTATATTTCCGACTCCTCAGAGGGTGTGAAAGCCTCTGTTCACAGTGTAAATAAGGTATGTTTATATGTGTTTCTTGAATTCAGAATGCACCTTCTTTTGAAATCCGATAATACACAATCTTCAGGAATTACGCCTGATATCAAGCCAGGATTTCCTCATTAAGGAGCTATATCATCAATGATCCCTTCGATACATCCAGTAAATTGACCCAACTCCGTATCGCCCATGGGCAAAGACACATTGAAGAGCCCCCTGGGCGCCATGTATATCCCATTCAACAGCGTGAGGATGTGCAGGTTCCTGAAGAAGTCTCTATCCTGGGTTTCGAATTCTTCAGCACTTGACGCAGGTGTTTCAGCAGCCTGGAAGTGCAGAAGAGAACCCATCCCTGATATGCATGCCTTACCTTCCAGGAGAGTATTGAGGTCCTTTTTCAGGTGCTCTCCCATGTCGTTCAGCCTCTTAATTGCAGGACCATCCAGTATCTTCAGTGTCTCCAGTCCAGCAGCCATGGTAACGGGATTTCCATTGAAGGTTCCTGAGTGCGGGATAAACCCATCTTCCTGGGGAGAGAATTGCATCAGTATGTCCTCTCTTCCTCCGAAGGCCCCCACCGGAAATCCTCCTCCAATCACTTTTCCCAGCACCGTGATGTCGGGTTCGACCTTGTATACGCTCTGCACACCTCCGAGATCCAATCTGAAGGTCACCACTTCATCCAGGATAAGGAGTATATCATACTGAGCTGTAACCTCCCTCAGCCCGCAAAGGAACTCTCTTGTGGCAGGTATCATTCCTTTGCCCAGGATAGGTTCGATGATAACGCAGGCAATCTCATCCTTGTTCTCTCTTATGATTCCTTCCGCCTTTTCCAGGTCGTTAAAGGTAATATCAACAGAGTCATCAAAATCAAAACTGCCATGGTATCCCCGGTACACTTTTACCACTTTCTTTCTCTTTGTGAATGCTCTTGCAGCTCGAAGAGCCTGAATATTGGCTTCAGTACCTGAATTGCAGAATCTAATCTTCTTGCAGGAAGAAATTCTCCTGGTGAGGACCTCTGCCAGCACCGTCTGAACCTCAATGGGTGCCGGATAGACGGTGCCTTTCTTGATCTGGTGAGTGACTCTGGCCACCACCTGCGGATGGGCGTGGCCCAGAATGAGGGCCGTATAATTATTGAGAAAGTCCAGATACTCATTTCCATCCACATCATAGATCCTGCATCCAGAACCAGACTCAATGAAGCAGGGATACGGATCGAAATAGGTGACTGACCTGGTATCTCCACCGGGCAAGACCTTTGCTGCCCTCTGATGGAATTTCCAGGATCGGGAATGGGTCTTTCTGTACTGGTCTATCATGGGAGTCTAGTATCTCACAGGAAGATAAACCTTTGCGGGAAGTCGAGCTTTCTACACTACATGAACCCTTAAAAACACTGGCAAAGACCAATGACTATGATAGATATTATTCTTTCACTGGTCTGCGGCATCATTATAGGGAGAATCCTCCCTCTCAAGGAATCCCACAAGATTCTCATACAAAAGGGGTATACTGCAGTGATTTTTCTTTTGATTCTATTTATGGGACTGCAAATTGGGATGAACAAGTCGATTATGGGGAATTTGTCCACGATTGGTGTATACGCGGCTCTGTTTGCAGTAGTCACTATTTCAGGGAGTGTGCTGGCTGTGCTGGCTGTGGAGAAGGCAGGTGTGATGTCGTGATAGCACTGATTGTGTGTGCTCTGGTCATGGGAGTCGCTCTTGGGTTCTTCAACATACTTCCTGAGGCTGCTCTGGGTGGTGTGGGTCTCTGTTCACGGTGGTTATTAATCGCCTTGCTCTTTCTGGTGGGAATAGACGTGGGGGGAAACAAGGAAGTACTGGCAGATCTGAAAAGAATGGGTGCGAAAATCCTTGTGTTACCTCTGGCCATTACTGCAGGGAGCTTGCTGGGAGGAATGGTAGCCTCGGTTCTCACGGATGTAGCTCTGTATGAATCATTGGCCGTCGCCTCTGGAATGGGCTACTACACCTTGTCAAGCATTATCCTCACCCAGGCAGTGGGCACCACGCTGGGGACTCTGGCTTTCCTGTCCAATATCTTCAGAGAGATCCTGACTGTTGTCACCTGCCCCATTTTGGCCCGGATCAGCAGGTTGGCACCTCTAGCCTCTGGTGGGGCAACCTCTATGGACACAACATTACCTGTCATCATTCAATGCACATCCAAGACTGTGGGCGTACTGGCTGTTATCAGTGGAGTGATCATAACCCTGTTGGTTCCTTTCCTGGTCAGCCTCTTCGCCCAGTACATCAGCTAGACAGAGAGGGCACACATTCTTAAGGAGGGTCTGTGTAGTCGTCAACGGTGAAAAAAATGTTGGAAGGTGAGTATCAATATGTTTCATATTGCGGGAGACACTACTGTGCCCTCTGCTCTTACCATAAAGGGACAATAGTCGAGGCGGCCAATACACTCCTGACATTCGTTGAAAGAACCGGATCGCTGAAGCTCATGGCGGAAGCATATGAGACCTGTGACTACCATGAGTTCACCAAAGGACTGAAATGGATTGCTTCGCAGACTGAACCATGTAAGGGATGCAGGTTCGGGGGAGGATGGTCCTGGTGGAAAGACTGTCCACCTCGTGACTGCTGCATACGAAAGGGAGTAGACTTCTGCTATCAATGTGATTGTTTTCCCTGCAAGAACCTTCAGAAAGGGACTCTTCCTGAAGCCAGAAAGTCAATCATAGATACGAACAGACAGATAGAGAAAGTGGGGTTGGCAAAATGGTTACTGACCTTGAAGGAAAAATACAGGACATAGACTACGCTGAGGCTTTCTGGAATCCTGCACTCTCCACATCCAATCCTTAAAATCCTGTTGGTATATCATAAAATACTGGTTCTGCTTCACAGGTGGCACTCACTTTCTTCATAAGTGCTTTGACTCCCAGAGTCTCCGTCTGGTAATGACCTGCATAGACAACATTGATCTTCAATTCCTTTGCCACATGGTACGATGCATGCTTGGACTCCCCCGTTATGAAGGTGTCACATCCGGACTGGGCTGCTGATTCAAGAGCCTGCATGCCGGACCCAGTTACTACGCCCACCGTTTCAACGTGATCAGGTCCGAAGTCCAGTACAGTACAGTCTCCCACCTCCTGCTTTATTCTCCCAATGAGTTCTTCTCTGGCGACATTGGTTTGACAGAGCAATCCAAGATTCACATTCTTGTAGGTGAAAAAGTCGCCTGATATCTTCAATCCCAGTAACCTGGCAAGGACAACGTTGTTCCCCACTTCTGGATGTACGTCCAGAGGGAGATGAGCTGCATACAATCCTATATTATTCCTGAGTAGCTCTCTGATTCTCCTGTATTGATATCCTCTGATATAGGAGATACCTCCCCAGATCAGCCCATGATGAACAATGAGCAATTGACACTCATCGGTTTTACCTCGGTTGAATAATTCCATTGAAGCATCAACAGAAAATCCGATTTTCCTGATGTCTGTTTCACATTCAACCTGCAGTCCATTATTGCAGTCATCCTCGATTTCTTGTGTCCGCAAATATCCATCCAGAAATTCAGTAACCGTTTCAAGGTTCATGAAATCACCTGGTGCAATTCGTTTTCTCCTCCTGCATGTGAATATTTTTAAAGGTATACTTGACAGTGGACAGGATGATCGAGATAAGAGTACTCTTGCCGGAGCATTACGATCACCTCGTATCCCTCTGGGAAAAGGCAGGATTGCCATTCAGGCCTGGAGGCAGAGACAGCAGAGAAGAAATATGCAGACAGATGGAAGAGAATCCTGATTTCTTCCTGGGGGCTTTCCTGGAAGGTGAACTGGTGGGATGTATTATTGCCACCTTCGATGGGAGGAAGGGATGGATCAACAGGCTGGCTGTTCTTCCTGAACATCGAAGGCAGGGAATTGCCCAGATCCTCATTACGGGTGCCGAGGATGCTCTGAGAAAGAGAGGTGCTGAGGTAATTGGGATCCTGATATACGAAGATAATGTGCCTTCTCTCAATCTGTTTCAGAGGATGGGATATCTTGTAGGTGAAGATATCCTGTATCTGAGCAAGAGAGACCGAAGTGAAAGCTGACTGCTGGTTCCAATGAAGATAACAGCGGGATGCAGGTCTTTCCCTCAAACTGCATCCTTACTGGTAGCTCTGACTGTTTCTGCGAGGTCTGATCCAACTGACACATGTTCTATGACAACAGGAGAGAACCTCTCACGGGGATAGGAGACATCTGAACAGGGACTGCAAGACGCCAGGTAGACGATTCAGAAAGTAGAGGATGGCAACCCTCTTTCCCTCTATAACACAGGTGAATGCCCACCCGGATGAGGGGAATTTCTAACGCTCTGGAAAGGTATCTTCTTCAAGGATCTCTTGCATCTTTTTGACTGCTTCAACGAATTTTTCAGCCTCTGTGGAGGAAATCCATTCGAGACGAAGTCTCTCCGGATTGATACCCTGCTGTTCCAGTATTTTCCTTGTCAGCAACACTTTCTTTAGTGTCTTATAGTTACCTGTCCCGTAGTGGTCATCTCCCAGATGGCATGCGCAAATCAGGATGCCATCTGCTTTTTCCAGAGTCTGTAGAATCAACTGGACATCGATTCTCCCTGTGCAATTAACATAAATAAGTCCAACATCGGGATAGTCAATCCGTTCATAGTGTGCCAGTTCCACGCCAGCCCGGGCACACCAGTTGCAGACAAAAGCCACTATCCTCATAGGGCCCCCACCATTCCCAGAACCTGCTCGTCAGAGAGTGCAGTTTGGCTCAAAGCGCTCACCGGACAGGAGCCCACACAGAGACCGCAGTCCTTGCAGAGACTCATCTCAACAGAAAGGGTACCTGACTCAAGAGAAAGAGCTCCGAATGGACACACCTCCACACAAATAGAACAGCCAGTACATACCTCTCTATCAACAGTGATTGCAGTATGCGTCTCATATTCTGAAGAAAGGAAGGTTCTCGCCCTGGAGGCTGCAGCCTTAGCCTGTATCATGGTCTCCATGACGTTCTGGGGAGAATGACAGAGCCCACATATAAAAATTCCTTTCCTTACAGAGTCTGTTGGATAGAATAGTGGATGTAATTCCCTGAAAAATCCATTTTGATCCAGAGAGACCCCCAAAATCTTTGCCAGTTCACCAGATTCCTCTTTTGGCGTGATACCAGTACTCAAAACAAGCAGATCAGGTTCAATGACTATTCTTGTATGCAGAACAGGATCTTCATACACCACAGATAAAGAAGTGTCCACCCGTATTACGGGCATCTCATCTTGTTGCAGGAATATGACCCCTTTTTCCCTGGCCTTCCTGTAGGAGACATCCTGAAATCCATACGTTCGCATATCTCTGTACAGGATGAGAATTTGAGACTGTGTTTTCTCCAGGATCTTGAGGCTATTGGAGACAGCTTTTGAACAGCAGACGGCAGAACACCAGGGATGTTCCTGCGTTCTCGAACCCACACACTGGACCATGACCACCAGCTGCGGAATATCATTCTTCCGGATTCTCTCTTCGAGCTCCATCTGTGTGATGATCTTCGGGTGGCTGTACTGGTGCTGGAATTCATCTGCACCTGCTGCCAGTATTATGGCTCCACAGTCAATGTCATCCCGGGCCGTTCCCACAGTAAACCTGCCCGGTTCTCCTGTCAGAGTGGTGATCTCAGTTCCTGTCAAAATGTCAATGTTGGAATGAGTTTCAGCTCTGGTTATCAGGTCCTGTACAATTTCCTGGGGACTGTATCCCAGAGAATACTGGATAGTGAGGGCTCTCCCACCCAGGCGTGGGCTCTTCTCAATGATGAAGACTTTATACGTATCTGCCAGATCAAGTGCTGCTGTTAACCCTGCCACCCCACCGCCAATGACCACCACGGCGGGGAGCGTATCTGTCTGTGACCATACAACTCTCGAAGTATCCAACCGCTCCAGGCTGGCCACTGCCATCTGTATGAGCTTCTCTCTTTGGGTTAGATCTCCTGCTGTCCAATTCATTTCCCGCAATGGAATGACTTCCACAAAGGAGGCACCTGCTCGAGCCAGCTTCATGAACAGGTGTTCATGGAGAGCACACGCACCCACCACTGTTCTCTCCTTTCTCAGGAGCCCATGTGGTATTGCTTTACAAACGTTGTCAACCTCACGGACTGTATGCCCTCGATTCCTCAGCGCATCTGAAAGCTGCGAATAATCATTGCCGCACCTGCATATGATGATTTCAAGCCCGGGCTCACAGGTATGCACAGGCTCACTGGAAGAGCACCCGGGGATTCTGGAAAGAGACGCCAGGGCCTCCTGAACAGATTCAGTGATATCTGCCGGGTGTAAGAAGAATCCACATGCCTTTTCTGTGGGAAATCCAACCTCATTCCTGGGCAGCCCATACGTCCGCGCAGGAGGGGCAATACCTGTGGACAGTACCACCAGATCCACCTTCAGGGTTGTCAGTCCATCGTCTGCATAGGATATAGTGATTCTTCCGTCCTCCTCATACACTGAAGGTATTCGATACCTGATACAGGTGACCCCCATCCTCCTGGCCTTCTCACAAAACTCCTCCCACCTCTTTCCTGCGCACTGCAGATCGATGAAAAATATAACCGTCTCAGTATCAGGATACCTCTCTCTGATAATCCTGGCTTCATTCAGTGCCTGCATGCAGCAGACGCGGGAACAGTAAGGCTCCCCTCGTACAGAATCTCGTGAGCCCACGCATTGGAGAAATGCAATTCTTTGAGGTCTTTTCCCATCTGAAGGTCTGGTAAATTTTGATTCAAAGGACGGATGAAGCATTTTCTCCAGTTCCATGGACGTAATAACATCCGGGAACCGTCCATATCCAAGCTCGCTATACACTCCTGGATCAACCAACTCTGAGCCTGTACAGAATATGATGTCCTTCACTTCTCTCCTGACAATCTCTTCCTTCTCATTGAAGGTGATGGCATGTTCCGGGCAACTCTCCTGACACATCCTGCAGTCTCCACATGTTTCCCTGTCAATAACCATTATTTGAGGTACGGATTGAAAAGGAGGCTTCTGGACAGCCCCACGGGAGCAGACTTCCACACACTTCAGGCAGAGCGTGCAGGCTTCAGTGACGTACCGGGGAGTCTTCCGGATTGTCAAGACGTACATGTCTTTCTCATTTCTTTCTATATTCACGATTTCAGACCCTGTCATGATTTCTACATTGGGAGAGTCATTCAACTGGGAGAAAAACCGAGGAGCATAATACAATTCGCAGACCGGGTATAACCTGGACAATTCTGTCAATTTCCCGCCAATGTAATAATTCTTCTCAATGAGTAAGACACTGGCACCCCTGCTGTCCAGTTCTACTGCAGCCCTCACCCCTGCTACACCCGCACCAATAATGGCTGACCTCATGAAAGCACCTTCTCCAAGAACGATTTCACCGGCACCCTGTTGATTTCAAATCCCAATTTCTCGGGAGGAATCCCCAGGGCTAACCCAAGGAACTGAGAATAGTACAGGACAGGAATATTCAATTCCCCGGTAAGAGATTCTACACTCTTCTGCTTTCTATCAAACATGAACCCACATCCCGAACAGGTAATAACCATAATATCTGCCTTTCCTTTGATATCCTGCAGTTTCTTGGCAGTCATCTGCACTGAAACATCAAAGTCCACTCCCATCACAGGAGAACCACAGCACATGGATTTTCTCCTGTAGGGAACTGAACAGGCTCCGCAGATTTCCACCAGGTCATCCAGTAAATGGGGATATTCTGGGTCCTCAGAATACAGGGAAGAAGGACGATGAAAATGGCATCCATAGTGCACAGCCACTCTGCAGTCCAGAGGAATTTCTATTCTATCCCTGAGAGGCTCCAGTCCATACTCCTCGACCAAAACCTGTATAAAATGCTTGACCTGTAACCTCTCGATTTTCTCCCTATCTACATGTAGCCTCTCCAGGGCCTCCGTATCCGCCCTTTTCTTAGCTTCCAACAGAGATGACGTGCATGCACTGCACAGGGTCATCAAAGGGGCTCTGCCAGCAAGACTCAAAACATACAGAGCCATGGTTACAGCTTCCTTCTCGTTTACTGGTTTTAGAGGATTGCCACAACAGGGTGCATGCAGCAGTTCGAGGTCAATATTGAGAGATTCACAGACTCTCCTGGCAGATACTTCATAGTGCGGTGCAATCACAGGGGTGGTACACCCAGTGTAGAGAGCATAGTCCATAGTCAGCCCCCAAAGATCTCTGCAACATCGTATTCTTCATTAATTTCCTCCAGGTGGAGGCTCTTCCTCTTTCTGTTGTCATAGGAAGATGGGGTGTAGAGAACTCCATCATTCTTGACCTTTTGATACTGCACACCAACACCGTGAGGCACATATCCCTCAGAGAAGGCCATGTTTGTGAGAATCCTCATAACGCGTGGTATCAGAACACCCTGAGGACATCTCTCCTGACAGGCATAGCAGGAACTGCATAACCATACGAAGTCTTCTCTTACAACGTCCTGCATTCCCAGTACGAGCATTCGAATAATCTTTCGTGGGTTATAATCGGGATGAACCTCAAAAACGGGACAGGATGCTGTACAGGTACCGCACTGATAACAGTATTCAATGGAACCTTCAAGTTCCTTCACGTTATCTCTCACGGCAGTGTCTGTATCACGAAAGTTGATCTCTCTCATAGTATCAACGGTTCTTTATTCATTCGAGTTGATATAAACATATGGGGATTCTCAACGTGGTGCGGGGCAGCCTTGAAGTGACCATGTAGAAATCTTCTGTGAGGGATCATTATAACAACCCATGATACCCCCAGTGCCATGGAAGAGTGCTCCTCCCGTTGCTGTAACAACGTGTTCTGTATGTATCCATCGAGGTTTGAATTTACGTGCCATCTGTTGCTGCAGGCAGTCACTTCCTGCTGAGAATTCTGCCCTTCCCAGGAAGGGCTCTTATGATTTCATCAATGTCTGGATAGTCTAATATCTTCCCAATCTGTTTGGCCAGTCGTTCCTTTTTCTCATCTCCAAATCCCACAACTACGTGGGCTGACGTATGAGTCTTCACTGCAGACTCAGGACCGCCCATGATTTTGTCATCATGAAGTCCCAGGGCAATACCCAGGTCCACTTTCATGAAATTCTTGGATCCTGCAATGAAGAATGCCCCGGGAGTCAAATACTCCCCTGACGGTGGGCTCTTGGTCACCTGTTCAGGATTCACCCAGTAGCACTCCAGAGATCCAAAGTGGTTCCAGGCACGGGAGTAGGCAGCTGCGAATTGTGCTGCCTCTTCCAGAGTGTATGTTGATGCTTCCTTCCCCTTCTTCACAACCACTGAAGTGGCGCCCTGAATATCTGCGTGAACATACACATCAGTAGGTTCCATGTACTTCTTGACCAGTAACTCATTAGTTCTGGTATCCCTTCCTCCCAAGATGAGATGACCCTCTGAAGACAGGCACCAGTGGAACTTCTCGAACCATTCTCTCTTCCGCAGAATAGTCCGTTTCGGAAGAGGTACTTTTTCAATTTTCTTCGGTTTTTTCATTGCCTTTTTGGCACCCTCAATCTTTCTTTCCATTTTTTTGGCCCTTTCATAGTAGTCTGCCGCATTTTCATTAATATTCAGGGTTAAATCAAGAGTTACAGGCTCACTCAACCCGACTACGACTTTTGCATTACGATAATCAATATCCATAATCTTCTGAGCAATTTTATGGTCACTTTTTTGTACAATGGATATAATCTCCTCCCAGGGATGTGTCTTTCTGGCTTCCATGAGAGTCTTCAAGACATCCTCCACCAGGGTGTAGTTTTGGTATATGAGATCCCCACATGTCTTATACAAGTCTCTCTTTGCCTCAAAATCTTTGATAGCCTCTTTTTGTAACCTGAGAATTTTATCTTCCTGGGATTCAGTTTCTTCCCCCACAGAAAGGTCTTCCTTCCGTCTGTAGAATTCATCCACAGCTTCAGTGAAGGTAGGGAAAAACTCCTTTTCACAGTCTTTGTACACCAGTAAATCATAGGGGAGCACACTGTTGTTCTCAAGGATATTTGGATTCTTTTCAAAAGAATGCAGTGCTTCATACAAATCCTCTGCAGACGGGCTCTTTGCTCTCAGGAAGACTTCTCTGGCATACAGGTTCCCCAAGTTGAAGTTCACTGCCAGATCCTTTTCCGTCTGGATGTTCAGCTTTTCAAACTCTGCAAGAGGCAGGTCAATAGACAACCTGGTAGGAGGATATGAATACTCTTTGTGAGGGTAGAGTATGCGGTCCTTCCATTTCTCCTTGCGCAGCACTCCAATAATCTCATTGTGTGAATGCAGGATGATATTTCCCTTCCCAAAGAGCTCTGCCACCAGGACAAAGTGGGATTCTTCACTGTACCCAAAATGGAATTCCACAACCCGATCAAAATTCACCTGGTTGATCTGGTACAGCCAGCATCCCTTCAGGTACTTTCTGAGAAGCATGGCAAAATTAGTGGCTTTCTGGGGAGCCTGACGCGGATATCTGGTATTATAGAACGCTTCATTCGTGATCGCCAGATCTTTTCTTCCCTTCCCGAAGAGTTTGATTCTCACCAGATTGCCGATTTGATAAACTGTGTTACAACGCATGCCCACGACTTCCTGGAGTTCTTCTACCATTTCGCGGACATCAAAACTTGAGAAACTCATTGCGAGACCTCTTTCAGCATGGCAATGACATCCCGGACGCCCTCCGGAGGATATCCCGGTATACCCGTAATGGCTGTACCGTTCTGGTCCAGAATTATCATGGCGGGGGGACCCTGGAGGCCAAATCGTCGAGCCAGGTTGAGGTTCTTTGTAAAGTCCAGGGTTATCCATATGTACTCCTCATGTATCACTCTTTGAAATTCCTCGGATTCTGAGAATTCCTCTTCCAGCATACGGCAGTAGGGACAGTTCTGGGAATTGATGTAGAGAAATACAAGTTTATTCTCTTCCCTGGCCATCAGAACTGCTTCTTCCAGGGTTGTAACCTCAGTAGACGACGATTGTTCCTGTGGAAACAGAAAATAGACAGCTCCCAGTGCAATAATGATTATGGAAAGATATACCAGTTTGTTCATTGAAGGCTGTTTTCTCTGTGGTTTATAAATGTTGGCGTTCACTCCTGCAGAGAGAAGGCTGGATGATCCATAATGCTTTTAAACCTGGGAGAAGAGACACGTACAGGTATACCTGAATCTCTCCCTGTAGTATATGGAATGCTTTATATCCCTCGACTGCAGGAATGAGATTCAGAAGTAAATCAGGTGATACCATGTCAGATATAAAGGATATCCTGAGTCATGGAAATAAGACACTGAATGACGTATCAGAATTATTGGAGATGACTCCCCGGGACGTAATCTTTTCAATGATCGAGAGGGAACGTACTATAAGCGAACCTCGGCCTTCAAAAGTGGCCGCTGAGCCTGATAAGGTAGTGAGTGTACTCCCAGATGAACGAGATGATGAGCAACTGGCAAGCTACTTCCTCAACAGACTGCAGAAGGAATCTCTCTCCATTGCTGCTCTCAATAACAAGTACAAGGTCAATGACAAGGAGCGCGTGGAGAGAATCCTGGAAGATCTGGTCAGGAAAGGCAAACTGGGAAAGCGAGAGAGCAGGAATAAGAAAGGACGATATGTCTATGAATCCTTAGAACAAGAAGAATAACTGCACAATAGAGATAGAGAAGATTCTCACAGAGGAAAAGACTCAAGGACCACTGCTGGTATAGGTTACTGACTGTAAATCATGCATGATCATCTGTGGTAACAACCGGGATATGGGCTCTCCTCTAGAGGCTATTGTGTTTGAAAAGAAGATTTATGGGGGCAATAGTTTGTTGAGCCTCTCGGGGATTTACCCTCCCGGTCATCAGTACATACGTGCATAGGGTATATAAATGTAGTGGAAGAATCCGGTCTCTTCACAGAAAGTAAAGCGTTGGTTCTCAATAAGATGGTTCTTCCGTTACAGAACACTCACTCTTCTCCTTTTAGACGGCATTAATATCATATTATGTGAATATGAAAGATCCAGGAAGACTCAGTTAGAAAACCTTGTTTGTGAAACGCTCCTTAACCCTCTGTGGCTCTGATTACGTGCTGGCATCAGGAAGGAGAGGAAAAGAGTATATTACCCTGTAGTATGGGGAATACATGTTCAATCTGGCAATCTCCTCAGCCCCTACCACTGCCATCATGAGAACTCCGTACTACGACCTGCAAACCACACTCACTGTGATGAAAAGCCTCTTGAAGGATAGAGCAGTGGATGGATTCGAGGTGCAGCATCTGGCCGAATGGAGCAAAGAGCATCCTCCCAGAGACGATGTCACTGGAGACAGGCGCATTGCCTGGGAAAAAAGTCTCAAATATACAACAGAGGACCTGCTCTCTCATCTAGAGGGATTGCCCGTTTTTTCTGTTCATGCTAATAGAGATGTGGGCATTTTATTGTGTGGCAACAGCCAGGACCAGAAGAAAGGAAAAGAAATGGTGGAACAATCCCTTGTTCTGGCAGAGACTCTTCAGGCAGGTGTTTGTGTTTTTCATTTGTGGGATACATGGAAACGAAACCTTGATATGGCTGCTCTGGGAAAGTGGTTAGGTGAAGTCACGCCGTCCTTTGCTGTCAAAGCGAGTGTAGAGAACGTCCCCACCCACATTGAAAGCACAACTCCTCGTGGATTGGTTGAACACTTTGAATGGATAACACTGGACATGAGATGGGCAGCAAAATACAACGAACTCAAAGCGTTTGAATCAGTAAGAGATCGCATCATCAATGTACACCTTCGGGGAACCCTGGAAAATGCTGCCTGGGTACTGAACAACTCGCCATTTGGGTTTTGGGAAGCACTGGATACTATTGAAAGCTGGGGATACTCCGGACTGGTGACAATGGAACCTGAAGGGGGGCTTTCATCTGGTAACTGGGAGGATCTGGTAACAGCCATGCTGTCTATACGAAAATACCTGGAGTAGACTGTTGCGGTGAGACACCGGGATGTATCTGGCAAAAGACTTTTGGCCTGCTATTATGCTCCAAACCCTATCAAGTAACGTCACTATTTTTGAAAAGAGCGTCTTCTGCAGAATAATCATGAGAAAGTTTAAAACGATGGATGTTTATATCACAGTAGGAGGAAGAAAATGTTGTCAGCAATACCAATTAATTTGGACAAAGTGAAAAGAGAAGACCTGGATAAAGAAATTTTGAGGGCAGCAGTGATTGCAGAATTAGATGCCATAAACCTGTACGAACAAATGGCTGCAATGGCCAAGGATGAGGATATCAAGACGATTCTCCTGGACATTGCAGGGGAAGAAAAGACTCACGTCGGAGAGTTCCAGACCATGCTGCTGAGAATGGACGAGGAACAGGTGCGAGAGCTGGAAGAAGGACGGCAGGAAGTGGAAGAACTCACAGAGAAGAAGTGATACGGAGGGTCACATGAATCAACATTCTGTATTCGGCAGGAAATCATCTGTGTATCAGACAGGTAGGTCGAAGCCTTCTCCCCGGCTGCAACGTGTGTTGAGTATTCTGTGTCTTGCCTTTCTGGTCACAGTGTTACCTGTGCTGGCTCATCCACCTTCTGACATTGTGCTTGACTATGACGCAGATTCCCAGACACTACGGGTCACGCTCTCGCATAGAGTATCCGACCCTGCAACCCACTACGTGAACCTGATACACGTCAGCCTGAATGGCACTGTGGCAACCTATGAATACGAAAGCCAGCCCACTGATTCCCAATTTACGTATGAATTTCTTCTGCCTGCTCGTCCTGGAGACACTGTGGAAGTGACAGCTGACTGTAACCTGGGAGGGTCTATTTCTGGATCGCTGATTATTGGTGGACCTCTCACTGTGACTGCTGTCCCTGAATTCTGGCCATTTCATGCAGCACTAATGGTGTCGGGGCTGGTACTGGCACTTGTGGCAGCCACCAGTGCAATGAACAAGACGCCAAAGACATCCTGGTTGCGTGTTCACAAAGCAGTGGGAGTCCTGGGTGTCATTCTCGTTGTAGTGGGTCTGTTACTGGCATTGTACATGGTATCTGCACGTGGAGGGCCTCATTTCAGAGTGTACCACGCGTATCTGGGAATAGTGACTCTTCTCCTTGCCATTCTGACTCCTGTAGTGGGAATGGTGTCATTGAAAAGGAGACCTCCCAGTCCGGGAATTCGCGGGATGCACATATGGTTCAGTAGAGTGACACTTGTGCTGCTTATCGTCACGGCTGCATCCGGGATACTCTCTGCAGGGCTGATATAGGAAACGGGCACCTACACTTTTTTCGTCCTGAAGGTGATACTATGAAAAAAGATGAAGTATTTACCTACCTAGTGGGTGGTAAAGCAGGTGAAGGTGTGAAAAAGGCTGGAACCGTGGCTATGAACATGTTTTCACGGATGGGCAGAGCTGCTTTTGAAATGGACGACTACCCGAGTCTCATCAGGGGAGGTCACAATTTTACTGTTGTGAGCACAGCAGCAGACGTCATCACCAGTCACTATATGAAGGCCGATCTCCTGGTACTTCATGACGAGAGAAGCTACGCAGAACACCAGTCTCAGGTAAAGCCAGAAGGAATTGTGGTATATAATTCTGATGAGGTTGGAGAAGATGTGAGAGGCATAGGAATACCCATGACAACAGAAGCCAGAAAGTATCCTCCCAACACCATGTTGAGAATGGGTGTGGGTTCTGTGACAGTGCTGGCTGCTGCCATTGGCGTATCTCTAGACCAGCTGGAGGACATTATAAGAATGGAATATCCCCGGGAAGTTGAGAAGAATATTGACTACGCCAGGGCAGTTTATGAGTTGATTCCTTCAGAAGTGATGGGAAAACTCCATCTGGAAAGAGGAGAGCATACCTCGTCTGTGCTGACGGGAAACCAGGCAGCAGCCCTGGGTGCTTACAGTGCAGGACTGGACATATATTTCGCCTATCCCATGACTCCTTCTACCTCTATCCTCCACTTTCTGGCAGGACATACGAAGGATCTGCAGGTGGTGGCTATTCACCCTGAGAACGAGATTGCCGTGGCCAACATGGCAGTGGGGGCTGCATTCGCAGGAGCGAAGACCATGGTGGGATCAAGTGGAGGGGGGCTTGCTCTCATGGAAGAAACCTACTCACTGGCCGGAATGACTGAAGCACCTGTAGTATTTGTTCTCTCCTCCAGGAGTGGTCCTTCAACAGGAGTTCCCACCTATACGGAGCAGGGAGATCTACACTTTGCCTTGAACCAGGGTCATGGGGAATTCCCCAGGATTGTTGCAGCCCCGGGGAGTGTTGAAGAAACTTACTACGTAGCAGCAGAATTACTGATGCTGGTATGGAAATTCCAGACTCCCGGGACGCTTGTTCTGGACAAGCACCTCTCAGAAAGCAGTCATACAGTCACTATTGATCCAGAAAGAGCAGCATGGGCAGATTTTTCCTCCCATGGCTCAGGTGAATATAAGAGATACACGATCACGGATGATGGGATTTCTCCCCTGCTGTTTCCACCCTCATCTGAAGTAATAAAGTGGAACAGCTATGAACATGATGAACTCGGAATCACGACAGACAAAGCAGAGAGAATCGCAGCCATGCATGACAAGCGAAAGAAGAAACTGGAGACATTAACAGCATACATGAAGACTATCACGACAGTGAATGTGTATAACCCGGGATATCCTGTTATCATGACCTATGGGAGCACCACTATGAGTGTTCTGGAAGCATTGAGAGCAGGGGACATTGATGCCACCGTCGTGCAGCCAGTGTACCTGAGACCCTTCCCTGTGTGGGAGTTCGCAGGGTACGATACAGCTCTGGTGATAGAGCAGAGCTCAACAGGGCAATTTGCCACCCTCTTGAAGGAGAAAGCCCGGGTTGATTCCGAGGTCATCACAAAGTATGACGGGAGACCTTTTGATCCACAGGAACTGGCATCACGTATAAAGGAGGTGGTGTAGTGGAACTTGGAACATACGCGGAGAACACCTGGTGCCCCGGATGTGGGAATTTTGGCATAATGAATGCAGTGACGAGAGCAGTGAAAATACTCTCTGAGAGAGGAGTTGGTGCAGATAGGTTGATGATGTCTGCGGGGATTGGATGTCACGGGAAAATCTTTGACTACCTGAGGATCAGTGGGTTCTATTCCATTCACGGGAGGTCCATAGCCACTGTGGAGGGTATGAAGGTTGCCAACCCTGATTTGAAGGTTATGACCTTTGTGGGAGATGGCGATGCATATGGTGAAGGCCTTGCCCACGTGCTCTTTGCTGCCAAAAGGAATGCAGACATTACGGTGGTGGTTCATGACAATAAGGTATATGGATTGACAACAGGCCAGTTCACCCCCACCAGCAAGAAAGGGTTCAAAGGAGGGTCCACACCTGAGGGGAGTGTAGAAGACCCGTTGAATCCTCTGGCTGTAATCCTGGAGACAGGGGCCACCTTTGTTGCACGATCCTATTCGGGGAAGATTGCTCATCTGGCAGACATGGTAGTCAAGGCAGTAGAACATGAAGGATTCTCGCTGGTAGAGGTACTTCAGCCATGTGTGACGTATAATGATACCTACAGGCTGTATAATGAACAGGTGAAAATACTTGAGGAGACGCCAGATACACTGGAAAAAGCTATTAGTACAGCCCGGATTCAAAATCCATTGTATATTGGAGTGTTCTATCAGGTGGAAAAGCCAGTATATCACAAGGAGCTGTATGGGGGAGGAAATCCGGTGAGAGACTCTCTCAGGAGAGAGGAGAGGATCAATAGAATGAGGAATCTACTGCCTATATAGGTGATGCCATGACATTAATCAACCCTGGCGATCAGGCGCCCGATTTTGCATTAAAAGACCAGAATGGAAAAGAGATACAGCTATCTCATAACAGAGGGAACAAGGTACTCCTGTCCTTCCATCCTCTGGCCTGGACGAAGGTGTGTGCAGAGCAGATGAAATCTCTGGAACAGCACTGGCATGTACTTGAGAAAGCACATGCAAGAGCATTCGGGCTGAGTGTGGATAGTGTTCCCTGCAAGAAGGCCTGGGCAGATCATCTCGGAATCAGGAACATTCAACTACTATCCGATTTCTGGCCCCATGGTGAAGTCTCAGGAAAGTATGGGCTGTTCAGGGAGAAGGATGGATTTTCTGAACGGGCAAATGTGGTAATTGATGAAGATCAGAAGGTAGTCATGGTCAAGGTCTATCCAATTTCTCAGCTTCCTGATATTGGGGAAGTCCTGGAGATCATGCAGAAGTAATCATTTCATTTCCTCTTTTACCCTCTTTTTTCCTTTGATAATATCAGCTCGTGACAATCAATGAAATCGTAGCGAAAGGGCTGGGTGGTCTCATTCCTCACGTTAATGCATAAGATTTATATTACCTGTCTAGGTAGGGCATATATGAAAACGACCATATCTCTCATTAAAGCTGATGTTGGCTCGTGTCCGGGACATGCTGTTGTTCATCCAGATCTGATCAAAACAGCAGAAAAGGCACTGAAAGAGACCGACCTTCTCATAGACTATGTAGTGACCAACTGCGGAGATGACCTGGAGTTGATCATGACTCATCACCATGGGGTGGACTCAGACAAGATCCATCAGCTAGCGTGGGACACATTTGAAAAAGCTGCCAACAGAGCAAAAGAACTCAGACTCTATGGAGCAGGACAGGATCTGTTAAAAGATGCATTCTCAGGCAATATCCGAGGAATGGGCCCCGGAATTGCAGAGATAGAATTTACAGAAAGAAAAGCAGAACCGGTCGTAACCTTTTTAATGGACAAAACTGAACCGGGAGCCTTCAACCTTCCCATATTTCGAATGTTTGCAGATCCCTTCAGTACCGCTGGGCTCATCATTGACCCTTCCTTCCATCAGGGATTCAGGTTTGAAGTGTGGGACATTAAAGAACATAAAAAAGTCATGATGTCCTGTCCGGAAGAGATGTATGACATGCTGGCTTTGATTGGGGCAAAGTCCCGATATGTGATAAAGAGAGTCTATCCCAAACAGGGAGGAAAACTTCCTGCAGATGAACCGGTTGCCTGTATCAGCACAGAAAAGCTGTCATTAATAGCAGGTGAGTATGTAGGTAAGGATGATCCTGTAGCAATTGTGAGGGCTCAATCCGGGCTACCCGCCCTAGGTGAAGTCCTGGAACCCTTTGCGTTCCCCCATCTGGTGTCGGGATGGATGAGAGGAAGCCACAATGGGCCCATTATGCCTGTAGCGCAAAGAAGTGCTCGATGTACCCGGTTTGATGGACCACCCCGTGTGGTGGCGCTGGGATTCCAGTGCTCTGGTGGAACCCTCATAGGACCTGTTGACCTGTTTGATGATCCTGCCTTTGACAGGACAAGGAGGCAAGCTCAGAAGATTGCAGACTACATGCGCAGGCATGGACCATTTGAACCACACAGGTTGCCGCAGGAAGATATGGAGTACACCACTCTCCCCAAGGTACTGGAGAGATTCAAGAACCGATTTGAATCAATGGAGTAGTCTCTCCCTCTTCTCTTTTTCAACTCATGATACTGCTGGAACCCTGAATTGAAGGAAGTGAGGGAGAGCCGTCCCCATGAACTCAACTGGTGCCCCCGTTCAACCTCGAGATCGGGCTTCAATCTCACTTCCATTTCTTTTGGAGCTTTCCATGATTTAATCATTTGGTGTGTATCATTTAGTGTAAACCCGAAATCACCACTCATTACCAGTACTTCAAAAAAGTTCATCATCAGTAATTCAAGAAACCAAAACCAAAAAGGAACAGAAAAATACCTGAGATGGAGTGAATCTTGGCGGCCAATCATTGTCTGTGTGCTAACCTCATCACGAACCAGGAGCCAAGTATCCCGATTACTATTCCAGCTCCCAGGATCCCGAGAGTCCCCACAGAGCTGTCATTCTGTTGCGCAGGCTCACTCTCTGGAAGTTCTGGAGTTGATGATTCTGTACCAGACCCTGATGTGCTGCCTCCTTCTGAAGGTTCTCCGGTGACCACTGAAAGAGAAGGTTGTGCCTCTATGTACTTGGCCATTGAGGCCACTTCCTCAGCATATCCCAGATAGATCAACGATTGTGTAGGGTCATCTATGGACTGGGTCAGTTCATAGAAACTCACTGCCAGAACGGGTTCAATGCCCTGCTGTCGGGACGTTTCTATTGCCTTTGTGGCGCGTTCTCGTGCTCTATCCACTTTCTGGTCCAGCGCTTCATCCTGAGCAGAATAGGAGATCAAAGCTACTTCACAGTAGACTCTGCTTTCCACAGCCGAAAACAGGGAAGCTGCATACACTTCCTCCACGAATTGTTCCTGTGCATTCTGCAGCCTGGATTGGGCCTCATTCAGGAGGTCACCTGTTGAGAGGATAGATGATGCATACACCAGGGAGAGTTCTGCTGTATTCAGCATGGAAGAAGCAGCATTACGTAGAACCTCCTGACTTATCTCACTCCCATCCTGATACTCCTCGGCCAGTTCAAGCCAGTATTCGGCACTCTCCATCCTCCTTTCAGCATACGAAGCATATTCGATCTGGCTGAAGGCTGACTGTTGTCCCTGAGCTCTCTTCACATATTCTCGCGCTTCAAAGATGCGGTTCTGTGCAGCAGCAATACACTGGAGAGCAGTCATACCGTATGGATGTTCTTCAGTAGTCATTGTATAGACACTGTCGATCTCACGAGTAAGGTCAGAGAAGATCTCTTCCACTGACGGATTTTCAAAGTACAACAGCAAATTCCGTGCATAGGTGATGTACAGCCCTGCTACATAACTGGCACTCATAGAGGTGTAGTAGTTGCCAGCATCATAGGTTGTATGAGAAAACGAAATCTGTTCCTGTGCAGACTCCAGCACACGCTGCAGGTCTCCTTTGTACGAACCTGTATACTCCTGAACACTGTCATTCACTGATTCATACTCATCTTCAATTCTCTCTACCTGTTGTTGTGCGTAGGGTTTCATGAAATCCGCTTTCATGGGTTCAGCCTCCACTTGGGGAGTCTCAATTTCATGCCCCGTGAAGTAATAGACTGCTTCTCTGATATCATATACTTCTTCTACCTGGAGCCCCATGGTCTTTCCTTCTTCTACCAGATCCAGTTGCTTCTGACTGGTTGTAACATAGGTGAATGGGCCCTGTTGCTTGACCGTCTGCTCTTCAACAACGATGGTGGTCTGACCGTCAGGGACCAAGAACGTATGAGCTACTTCAGAAGCAGCCTGAGCTTTCTGATACAACCCTCCTACAGGGCCAACTGTTTCATCAGGGTTAATAGTGCCGGACATGACGACATCAGTACTGAGTTCCCACCCTTGCAGTGAGGCAATGATTGCTACTGTCATGGCTCCTCCGGCCGATGGGCCCCCAATAATGGGTGAATCAGAGCGCACCGTAATGAAGAAGTCATACTGCTCTCGGTTCTTATGGACAACGTCACAGGCCACCTGAACTGCCAGCCGGGCTGAACCCTGGATATCCACTTCAGCCAGTGGCCAGGTATCAATGTATATATGCCCTGACCCTTGCTGGGTGACCACAGTCATGTAGGAGAGTACTCCTCGCAGCCCATCAGCTGTCCTCTCCACCGCAGGCGCCGTAATGGTGGCCTGATGCTGATCCTCAGCATACATTGGTGTCCATAAGGAGAATAACAGGATAAAACACACAATGTAGATTCGTTTCATAAGTGAGGACGTGGAGCTTCTGACTTATAAAGGTTTCCGGGGACAAGTGTCCGAACCTAAAATTAGATATGTTCTAACGCCTGTAATGGGAAATAAACCTGGAATTTCATGTGCTGCACCCACCTGCGTGCTCTCATAGGAGTCATAGCACTTGTGAGAGGGATATTCTCATTCTCCTACATGAAATGTTCAAGACTTGTCTGTCTTTTCCCTGTAACTACATCAGAAAAACTCCTGTCGTAGAAGTGCAGAATGCTGTTGGCTATGGGCTTGAGCTGTTTCTCCACATAGTGGTCATAATCAATGCGTGCAGGGTGGTTGTCCACTGGCTCGGGACCCCGTTTGGTCATCACGTATGAGATGATCCTGTCAGAAAACCCATCCATCTTGCGAGCTGCTTTAACATGAGGAGGAGTGGTCTTGGTATATTCACCCAGGTCCTTCCTGACGCCCTTCTTATAGATGAGGAGATGATCCAGGTTACCAGCTTTCAGCTCTTTGACTGTTTTTCTGATGTATTCTTCAAAATTCTCTCCTGTAAACACCTTTTTTAGCATGGTGTACTGGAACTCCCTTGCCAGTTCAGTCCAGTCCCTCCTGACGTATTCCAATCCCACAATGTCGATTTCCCCATTATGGTACCCTGCATACCGTTTCTTAGCCCCTCTCTTTTCATGACGCTGTCTTGGCAGTAAGAACTTCTCGTACGCCTGTTCCAGCTCCAGCATAAGGTAATTCTTCCTATTGTAATTCTCCCTGACGTATCCATCATAAAACTCATTGATAGTCTTTTCAATTGCCTGCCCCATGGCTGTGGCCTCTTCCATGGATTTCGCCCTGGAGACGACAAATACAGAATCCGTGTCCCCGTAGATGACCTCATAGTCCATGGCTTTCACTTTTTCTGTGGTTTCTTCCAGGAAATATCGGCCAAAAGATGTGATGGCATTGGCGATCCGTGAGTTATAAAACCTGCAATTGGGGTTTCCCAGGACACCAAACAGAGAATTCATTATGATCTTAATGGCATACTGCTCCTCGTAAATTGAAGCCTGTCCTCTCCGTTCCAGAAGGGTCAGAATGATCTCGGGGAGAATACCCGGCTCTTCCATAAAATAAGCCCCATTAGGTGCTCTTATCGAAGTTTCCTTCTCTGTATAGGTTAAGGGATCGATGTTGAAGGTTGCCATGATAGATGGATACAGGCTCTTGAAATCAAAGAGGAGCACATACTCATATATGCCGTATTTAGGTTCCTGTACCAGCCCACCGGTCACTCGCTTTCTGCTCCCTCCTGACACAGAGGGGCACACAATCCCCTTCTTCCGGGACTCTCTCAGGTACAGTGAGTCCAGAGAAGCAATGGCCGCCTTCACTCTATCCAGCTGCAGACCTGTGATACCTGTCATTCTCGTGGCCAGCTCAATGAGATGTTTCTTGCAAATGATATCATACACGAGCCTGGTGTCCTTTTGGTTGTATTCCACCAGGAGAGAAGGTGTTTCTTTCCAGACCTTAGCTATATCCTTTTCAATGTCTACCTTCCCCTCTCCCAGGATTGCTTTTCCTGCTGTGTCTAATTTGTAGTCCTCTAATTTTATAAAAAAATCCCTCAAGAGATGCATGGCATCGAGAACCATTCTTCCATCAATAGTAGCACGTGATGCCCTGATAAATGAAGATTCCACTCTGAACCTGGTAGAGCTTCCCGATCTTCCTGCATCAAAGGTGAGCCCGTAATGCCTGAATCGGTCCTGTATATACTTCAGGTCAAAATCCACCACATTCCATCCTGTGATAATATCAGGATCGTGTTCCAGCAGTGCTTCTTTCAGTCTTCCCAGCAGTTCTACCTCAGAGGTACAGGTCACCGCCTTCTCGCAATGCTGGTTCAGCAAGAAGGTGCAGTACTCACCATCATACAACGTGACGCATACTATTTCCCCTGTGGATTCATCTACCTCAATATCCAGTGACACTGTAGTGACAGGGATATCGCAGGGTTCCGCCGGAGTCACCTGTGGATTCTCATAGATCCTGTCCACCCGTTCTCCTTTCCTGTATTCACCTTCAACATTACAGAACCCCCTCAAATCATAATCAATAAGAAACCTATACGCGAAGCGAATATCAGCCTCAAAACATTCAATGCCTTTCTTTTCCAGAGTTCTTCTGAGATCAGCAACCTCCTTGGGGTATTGTGTGAAAATTCTGACCACCAGATCTCCTGAAAATGTTTTCATGTCAGTCTCTTTAAATTCCAGTGGCTCCACATTGAGGGCAGCATGTAAGTCTGACCTCTTGATATAGAAGTAGGGACGAAACTCATTAATAGCAAGGAATGATTCCCCGTTTTCCAGCCTGCCGTACACGTGGACAAATGACTTTCCGCCGTGGGTTCTGTAGGTGGGATGAAGTATGAGCCCTTTCATAGAAGACACTATGACGCATTGATTAAAAAGCCTCTGCTACAGAGTGACCAGCTGGCCGGGTGGGCTGGGAGCAAGGTACCTGGCAACATGACCCATCAGATTCTCACAACGCGTGAAAGGTTCTTATATTCCCATTCCCTTCAAGCGGCATGACAGTCGGCTGTTCCACGTGTTGCATACCGCGCCGTGAACCTGAAACGGTAGAACCCTTCCTGTCTCATCTTGATGCTGACCACTTTGAACTGTTTCTGTTCAATGCCTGGGACAAAAAGGAGGTTTCCACCGTGTTTACTGGTTATCCTTTTTTTTCTGTACATGGGGCAAAACAGGCGTGCGTCATTCTGGAAGAGGACACTGAAAAAGGAAAAGATCTTATCATCCAGGACATTGACGTGGCCCATAAGGTGGAGGCGTCCACTCTTGTCCTCCATGCTTACAATTCGCTGAATGAGTCTCCAAACCTTGATCATATAGCAGCTACTGTGAACACCCTACAAGAGCATGCTGAGCAGTGCTCCGTCACATTGAGTGTTGAACTGATTCCCCATATGGCAATCAAAATTACTGATCTGGCTTCTTTTTTCAACAGGACTCTGCGGAATCCTCTATTTACGGTCGACCTTGAATACACCAGTAAGTATGACTGCCTGGATGAAGTCCTGGTCCATGCACCCCACATCAATAACATCCATGTGAGAGATTATGACGGCCAGTGGATACGTGATGGAAAGAGGAGGTACCTCAAGCCCCTGGAGGGGATTCTTGATTTCCCGTCTATTTTTTCTGCTATCTCCAGGTCAGGGTACAGAGGTGCCTACACACTGGAAGCTCCCCACGACACGCAAGAGGAAATCAATTCTTCCCTAGAGTGGCTCAGGGCTTCTTTGAAAACCCATACTTCCCCAGGGAGTTCCCCAGGGTCCAGTACTCACCTCTAGCATAGGCAATGGGGTTGAACTTCCCAAATGATACCCCGCTCTCTTCTACCACTTCTTCATCTGCATTTACTGCAACCACTTCCCCAATAAACAGGTCATGGGTGCCCAGTTGAACAGTCTTGATTACCCTGCACTCAATGTTGACAGGACATTCCTTTATGAGTGGGGCATTGACCTTGGAAGCAGGGAGCCTGGTGAATTTGCACGCAGCAAACTTATCAACTGTTCTTCCTGATACCTGCCCGCAATAATCTGTTTCACGAACCTGGTTCTCAGAGGGTATGTTGAGAACAACCTCTTTGCTCTTACTAATCAGTTCATGAGAGAACCTGGTGTCCCTGATAGCACAGCCAGCCAGGGGAGGGTCAAAACAGACTGTTGAGATCCAGGCCAGGGTTATAATATTGTCTTTCCCTTGGTATGATGAGGTGGCCAGAACCACACCACTGGGGTACAAGAGTATTTCAGGAGATCGGACTACTTTCATGGAAATTCTTCAGTGGGTTTCTATAAATAGATACCTTCTCTCCTCCGGACAAGGGGACTGCACCAAAAGAAATGGAAGCGAATCTTCACCATTCCACTCTAGATAAGCGAACCCACCACTTGTAAATTGGAAATATTCCAAGTAGACCGAAATATATATAAAGTAATCTGAAAGATTAGAACGTTCAGAGTTCGAATTTCCAGGAGGTATTTCATGGCGAAAGTCGAAGAAGTTATGATAGACGGAAGGAAAAGGAAAGCCCTCAGATGCTCACATTGCGGCAATCTGATGATCCTTGAAGAAGAAGAGCGGTTGAACCTTGTGGAGAGTCTGGCAAAAGACTGACCCACCGAATGAGGTCCCGAGAAGTAGTGCTTGATCAGTCCTCTGTAACCAGTGATTCGGCTGGATCTGGAGGTTTCAAAAGGAGTAGATACACGTAGTGCAGATGATGAATGAATCCAATGATTGACCAGTGATAGAGCTTATGAGAGCTGATGCACTCTGATTCAGAGAGGTTCTACATACGTCATAACAGCTACTTCCGAAGGTAAGGGAGATCTGGTGTTATCAAATTCCAATTCATTGAAACCCAGAAATCGTATCACGTCACCTCAAGGAGCATGAGAAAGAAGGCCAAGAATCAATCAGTCTCTACGGAGGAGATTCCCTGCTTGATGCAGGGCACAGCCTGTGCGGTGCATCCAGAGTTACTCGAAATATTGACGACACTACCCACTGGGGTTAAGATCAGTGTATGCTCCTTCATGTAAACCACTATGCCAGTATATCATACCTGTCATTGCTGACCTCATGCGTCATTTCGAGATGAGCAGGAACTTCTGTAACAAAAGTCTCACGCGTTTTTCCTGTTTGTCCGTGATGGAGTCATCATGGGCGTCAGTTCTAAATGTGAACCCCCTGTAAGACTTTTCTTGCTGCACGATTTCTGCCATGAGCAGAGCACCCTGTAGCCTCTTCCAGGATTGGTTCTACAGGTCACCTGGACATGACGAATGAATTCACCTGACCATTCAGTGAAAGCGTGTGAGAGGATTGACTGGTTCAGAACGATTCAACGTATTTTATGACGATTGTTCCCAGCCCCGTACTGGAATTCACTTCGATCTTGTAGAGAGCGGTATCATAGTCAGGACTCATATATCCATCATCGATTTTTATCCACCCTGAAGGCACAGACAAGGAAGTCAGCCCGGTGGAGACAACCCTCAGGCCCACTGTCCTGGGGATATAGATGGTGACAGATGACATGCCCATGGAAAAAGAGATGTCAGCATTTGTCTCGCCCAGTATCAGCTTAAGGCTGGACAGTCCTCCAGTGATTGTGAGCTCCTTTATTTCCAGACGAGAAGCATCAAACTCAACCGTTGAAAAGGCAATATCTGCGTCCACCACTAATGGCAGGTTGCTGGTGAGGAGAATTTCTGCCTCGTGCGAGCCAGCCAGAGGAATGAAAGACTCTGCAGTCAGTGACAGGTCGAGGTGCCCAGTGTCCCCTGCAACATAGAAGGTAGAGTCCATGGATTCATATCCCTGAAGGACATAAAGGTTGTCTGAAGTAGCGTCCACGGAGAATACACCAAACAATAGGTCCAAGGATGCTTCAAACTCTGACAGGTCCGAAGAAAACTCCTCCTCTTCGGTACGCAATGACTGTACCTCCACTTCAGAGAAAGCGCTGTACATTGCGACAACAAGAAGTATAGCCAGAACCACAGCACCTACTCCCTCATGCTGTGCATGTTTGAAGATCAACCATATACCTACACCTACTAGTATCAATGGCCATAACCTCAGCAAGTAGAATATGCCACTGAAAGGTGATACATCAAGCAAGAGTGAGAAAGCTCCCAGGAGCAGGACAAAGAGCGCAAAGAGAATTCCTCCTACATCGATACTTCTTTTCTTTCTTTCAGGTTCCATAGTATGGTGAAGGGGTCTGTGTATAAAAAGATTGCTCAATCCCGGCTGCACCCTCGTCTCTCAGG
>JACVGW010000009.1:0-4868 GCA_018992565.1 Theionarchaea archaeon | reverse complement strand
TCAGTAGCACCAAAGGGAACATACTTACATGCATCTCTGATCTGTCTCTCTTCAGTGAATTGCCCGAACTGCAGTTTTCTCAAATATAGGGCAATCCATGCCTCCTGCCAGGAGCCAATTCGCAGGAACGGGCACTGTATGGGAGAATCTTTGATGAGGACGAAATCTCCGCCGATGTGCACAAAGGTACGGTTAGATCGCTCTATGATATCTTCAATGCGGAGTTCCATTGACTGAGTGAATACATCTCGCAATAAAAAAGTAACTCCTGTAGCAGAGGGGTTTCAGTGCTCTTGCAGTCAAGGCTCCCCGTAGCATTCAGCATCCACTCAGACGTGAGTTCTCACTGGTCTCGAACCAATTTCCACCGGGTACCTTCAGGTGTATCCTCCAGGACAATCCCGATCTCTCTAAGGCGATCCCGTATGGTATCTGAAACGTCCCACAGCTTCTTCTGCCTGACCATTTCTCTCACAGCAATCAGTATTTCAAGAAGCTCTTCAGAGACTTCCTCAGTCTTCACCTCAAAGAATAACCCCAGAACATCGCCAGCCAGCACCCTGAAAGTATCCAGCACATCCTCCAGCGATGCCCTATCAATATTCTTCTCTTCAATTCGCCTGTTGGTATCTCTGACAAGCTCAAACAACACTGACAAGGCCCCAGGCGTGTTGAAGTCATCATCCATTGCTTCCTGGAATCGTTCCCTGTATTCCTTTACAGAAAAGGATTCACCAGTCGGTCCTCCCTGAAGGGCCCCCTTTACCAGATCCACAGTATTCAGCAGCCGCGTAACTGCCTTCCGGGATTCCTCAAGGACAGCTTCGTCAAAATCTATGGGTTTCCTGTAGTGAGATGCCACCAAAAAGTACCTCAAGGTTTCGGGAGAATACTGCTGAAGCAAGTCCCCTACAGCAACAATATTTCCCAGAGACTTTGACATTTTCTCTTCCCGAATGGTGACAAACCCGTTGTGCAGCCAGTAACGCACAAACTGCTTCCCCGAATACGCCTCAGATTGAGCTATCTCGTTCTCATGGTGGGGAAAAATGAGGTCCTGGCCACCTCCATGAATATCCAGTGTCTCCCCCAGGTGCTTGAGAGTCATGGTGGAACACTCAATATGCCAGCCAGGTCTTCCTTCTCCCCAGGGACTCTCCCAGCTGGGTTCACCTTCTTTAGCCTTCTTCCACAACGCAAAGTCCAGGGGGTCTCTCTTTTTCTCATCGACAGCAATTCTGGCTCCAGCTTTCATCTGCTCAATATTGACCCCTGAAAGCTTTCCGTAGTCTGCCACTTTCTCCACAGAAAAGTAAACATCACCATCAGCCACATAGGCATAGCCCTTCTCCAGCAGTCGTTCAATGAACGCGATCATGTCTGCGACATGCTTGGTAGCCCTTGGGTACAAGTCTGCCCGCTGAACGTTCAGGGCATCCATGTCCCTGAAATAATCCTTGATATTCCGCTCTGCAATTTCAAAGGGGTCTTCTCCTGTCTCATTGGATTTCTTGATAATCTTATCGTCAACATCCGTGAAGTTCTCCACAAAGGTGACGTCATGCCCACAGTACTCCAGGTACCTCCGGATGACATCGAAAGCAACATAACATCTGGCGTGACCTATATGACACTTGTCATACACCGTTGGGCCACATACGTACATTCTCACCTTATTCTTCTCCAGAGGACGGAACTCCTCTTTCTGGTTAGTTAGAGTATTATACACATTGAGGGACATGAACTCACCTTTCACAGGGTAACCCAGAAGACCATATAAATTTTGGCATTGCCCATCTCCTCAATGTCGCTCCCGTCACCCAGTCCAGGTGATGATTGGAGAATTCACAAGTATTTTCGAAGATCGGCCAATGCGTCCAAAAACTTTTTAAGCGGGAGAATAGAACCCATGAAGGGTAGAAACCATGGTAGGTATAGGTGCGGTTACAGTTTTGGCTATTCTTGCGGTAGGGACAGCGATAACGGTAGTAGTCCTCCTCTACTATGTCTTTGAATACCTGAGAGGCCGTGCGGAAACCGAATGGGAGCTGGGAATTTCGTACCTCGTTAAAGAAAAAGGGTACAATAGAGGGATATCCCTCTTCCACAAGTTGACTGAAGATAGAAAGCGCAATGGAATGGTTATTACCCGAACATTTCCTGATAAGATATCAAAGAGCGAGATGCTTGATGATATCAACATTCTGTGGCTGTCCAGAGAAGAGAGCCCCTACAGCATCGATCCCACCAGCCTGGCCAAACTCACGCATCTCATCAGGGACTTCATAAGAGAAAGAGAATCTGCTGTTGTCTTTCTAGATGGGTTGGAATACTTGATTATGCATAATGGATTTGAGACAACGCTGCGATTTCTCCAGGCTCTCAACGATCTCATAATCCTGAACAATGCAACCCTCATTATTCCTCTGGACCCTTCATCTCTCTCTGTGAAGCAGCTCAGTCTCCTGGAGAAGGAAATGGAAGTCCACCGACTTTCCATGAACGTACTGCGCCTGTTTGGTGACTAGCTCTAGTCGTATTCTCTCCACGTGTACTTGCACTTTGTGCATCGATAGAACTTGGTTGCAGGTTCATCGGCAGATCGTGTCTGAAGCATCCAGTAGTACGCTTCTACATTACCACACTTTCTGCACTGGACTCGTGCCGTGGGCATCTGCTGCAGCTCTTCTTCTATGACAGGGATTTCTCTTGCTTCTTTTGGCTCTTCTTTAAGAGTGTACCGTTCTTTCTCTTCTTTTCCTATCTCCTTACTGTATCCGCAGCGACATTGAAGCCGCCCTTCTTTGGGCATGAGAAGGCCGCCGCATTCAGGACAAAACTCCACAATATCACCTAACCTACTCAATCCATTGTAATCCAGGTATGAGTATTCTGGATTTCTTTAATGTTGCGCAACTTACTTATAAAAGCTTCTAAATCTTCGCACCGATCCACAGAGATCTTGGCGATAAGGTCATACTGTCCATAAATGAGGTGGGCTTCCTGAGAGATTCTCCGCAGTTTCTGCAGCACTGAGCGCTCTGCTCCAGGAGCAACCCCACACAACACAAACGCAGTGACCATACTCATTCATGGGAGAGAATCTATTTAAGGGTTTGTAAAAGTAGTTGGGCCTGGGCAATGACTCAGGGAGTGGGGGATGTCTCAGACCAGGTATGGGCTGAGCTCTTCGTGGAGGTTGTCCAGGTAGCGTACTATGATTTCACCGTTCTTCTTTCCAAAGAAATTCTGCCAGGTCTGCTGAAGATCTTCAACTGTGTGGTTCGTCAGGTTGTCTGCATGACATACAATCTTTTCCTCAAGAGTGAGGGGGATGAAATCTCGAGGAGGCAGCCCGATTTCAACAGCCACCTCCCTGGGAATTCCCGCGCATACGTGACGCTCACAGATTTTCTGGAGCGCACTACTAACCCCCCGTTCTCTCAGGAGCTGGGCACCCACTACACCATGGTCAATTCCATGAGTGAGTGCTCTCCCAATGTCATGGAGGAGACCTCCTGCCTGCACCAGGCGAATGTCAACAACATGGTCATCCTGCATGTTCCTGGCCAGAGCCATACCCGTATCAGCCACAGCCACGCAGTGCTCAACAACATTATCCGGACAGGCCGCCTCTCTGAGGAGGAACAATGCTTCCTCAGGGCTCATAGTGTCTTGGCCCTCTCTTTCAGTGTTTCAATATAGTCCTCTGTGAACTGAGTCTCTCTTGCCAGGTTACCAGTATCAGCAGCAATGAGGTCATCTACAGTGAAAATTCCTGCTTTGTTAAAGGCTTCTGCTCTTTTCTTTCCGACGCCCTTTATTTCGGTAAGATCAGGAGATGGTTTGCCAGGTTTCTCTTTCTTGACTTCTACCTTCTCGATTTTCTTTTTCTCTTCTTTTTTCGCCTTCTTTTTCTCTTCTTCTTTCCTGGCTTTCTTCCTGGATACTTTCTCTTCTCTCCTTTCAAGTTCTTCTTCACGTGCTTTCTCTGCTTCTTCTCTCAATTGGTTCTGTCGTTCTTCTACAAGTGCTTTCAATTGTTGAACATTAAACTCATGAAGAGTCCTCCTGCGGGAATCTATGAATATCCCCAGGTTCCGGACCTGAGAAACACGCAACCCACTCTTTTCAACTTCAGATAAAGAGTATCCTCTTCCTGATCTATAACCAGAATCATCTTCCTTGTGTACGTGAGCTTGCATAAACCCACCTCCTTTTTCAGTTTATATAGTTATCCCAGGATGCCAAGGCTTAAAACAGTGACCAAAATCCCTGCCAGCGTTGCACCTGCTGATATTGAAAGAAACGCTTCCCTCTTTCTGAGGTTCAGAGCATATGATACTAGAGTCCCTGAATATACACCCGTAAATGGTAATGGTATGGCCACAAACAGAGCCAGTCCCAGTTCTTCCCATTTCCTGTATTTCTCGTATCTTTTTAGCGTTCTTACCACATTCCATTGGTACAGTTGATTTATTCTTTCAATCCTAAGAACCAGCGGGACTGCATATCGCAGGAAGACCAAAATCACTGGGATGAGGAAAATATCCGTCAAGGTACAAATAGCAAAGACGTAGAGAGGATCAAGACCCATGCTGATTCCTACAGGTATGCCACCCCTAAGCTCGATCCAGGGAAGCACTGAAATAAAGATAAGTTCCAACACGGCATTCATGCAGTAGAATAGCCATTCCATTTATAATGGTTTGCGTGGCTTCCCAGAGGTGCACAGAGAGGTGGAGAACCCCCCGTTCTGACGGTACATACTATACAAGGTACCTTTCGAAACGATGTGAACGAGACGGCTGAATGGACATGGAGTACTTCCCTTCTGCCAAAGTGTATCGCGATAGTGCAGGAAGAAA
>JACVGW010000142.1 GCA_018992565.1 Theionarchaea archaeon | reverse complement strand
GGGAACTAAAACAGAGAGTGAGAAATTCCCGGGGGCTTTGTACACCTTGACATTGGAATCTTTGATGCCCGATAACCGCGCCACCCAGAGTGCTACCACCCACAATCTGGGACAGCACTTCTCAAAAGCATTTGATATCACCTTTATTGATAAGGATGAACAGAAAAAATACGTGTGGCAAACCTCTTGGGGATTGTCCACGCGGTCCGTGGCAGTGGCTGTCATGGTGCATTCAGATGACAAAGGGCTGGTCTTGCCTCCCAGGGTAGCTCCCATTCATGTAGTGATTATTCCTATTATCTTCCAGGAGAGTAGAGAGGCTATCCAGGAGATGGCATTGAAAGTCAAAGAGAAGCTTGGAACGGTTGTTGTCGTTCTGGATGACAGAGAAGAATACACGGCAGGATGGAAATTCAACCACTGGGAGGTCAAGGGAGTCCCTGTGAGGATAGAGATAGGCCCCAGAGATGTGAAAAAGGACCAGGTGGTCCTGGTGAGGCGGGATACAGGTGAGAAACGGGCAATCCCCGTGAACACAGTTGAAGAAGAGGTCCAGAACACATTGGTCACAATCCAGGAAGACTTGTTCAGAAAAGCGAAGAGATTCCTGGAAGAGAATACGGTCACAGCAAACAACTACGAAGATCTTAAAGCCTGCATCGAAGACAAGAAACTGGTTAGGACCAACTGGTGTGGCTCTGAGGAATGTGAAGCCATCATTAAAGATGAGACAGGAGCATCTTCATGCTGTATTCCCTTCAATGAGGAAGTCCAAGGTACCTGCGTCTACTGCGGGAAAGATGCAAAATATCCGGTGTACTTTGCCAAACACTACTAGTCTTTTCTTTTTACTTTATTATAGGACAGAAAAAGAGAAGTACTACATTATTGTGTCTCCCTTCTCATACCGCTCTTTTTTTACTTCCAGTGATTCCCAGGTAATATCGTAGATTCTCTCCAGGTCCATGTACTGTCCTTTCTCTTCGTACATCTTTCGAATGACATCACGCATCCCTTTAGTCTTCAAATCACCAATAGCAACAGCACCAAACAAAACCTTTCCGTCCACTTCCTTCGCATCATCTGCCACTTCTACTCCTTCGATTCCTGCCGGGGGATATGCATTCACATCCGCCAGAACCCTGATAGTAGGATTTTTCGTCCAGATATCCTTCTTCATCAATTGTATACCTGCTTTCCCCGTGCCAATTGCAATCTGAGCGCCTTCTAGAGCTTTCATGCACTCCTCATCTGTAGACACCTGTAATGGCGTAATATCCCTGCCATACTTCTCTTCTATCTTCTTGCACACAGCTTCTGCTTTTTCCAGTTTCCTCGATGTTAATATCACTGAAGCTCCCTCCCTGTGGAGCAGCACTGATACCCTCTCTCCCACAGCACCTGTCCCTGCCAGGACCACAGCTTTCATTCCCTTCATGTCACCCAGGACATCTTTGATCTTGGCCACGGTAGCAGCAGACGTGGTGGTATTTCCATCAGGGTCTGCCATGACAGATACCTTAAAATCTCCAAAAAAGGTCTTCTTTGCCTTCTTCATCATGTCATCTGCCAGATCCGAATCATTGCCACCGAAAAGAATCGCAGTATTCACCAGTTTCTTGGGTCTTCTGGTGAAGATGCACCCATGAACCATACTGGTAATATCCTCTAGCGTAATATTTCCAAAGGGCAGAACTACATCCACATCAGAATCATAGGCCACAATAAGGTCAAAGAGGCTGGGCTGTTTCTCATTACTCAAATAGACCAGAATTTTCTTCATGAATTCACCTGTATTTACTTACAGAACCTGTTTAAACGTTTTTCCGTTGGCATACGTAAAGATTGATCCAATATGGACTTATAGGTCTCTGCAGCGTACGTGCTAATTGAAATAGAACCTTATATGAGGTACAAGAATCAGCATAAGAACCCCTTCCAGAAAAGGAGAAAAGAAAAGAGAAGGAATCCTCACGATGACACGGGAATTCCAGGCATAGAAACCAAAGAACGAGATTTATCTCTCACGTCTCTGGAAGACAGAACACCGGAATCCATATTTCTCATTGTAGAGTGAACAGGCTTCTTCCCTGAACTGCTGAGTCCCCTTGAGGAGTATTGTCACGTTACCTGAGCGGATCATCTGGTCAGGATCACCTTTGATAGTATAGGGCGTATAGGGTTCAATACCACTGGGATAGTAATAGATCCAGATTTCACCAATTGTCCTGCTGTCTTCCCTGTAAATGAGGTGGCAGAAATGAGCTTCTTCATCAATGGAGCACTCGATGACTTCTCCGTCAAGTTCATCCAGGATGTAGTCTTTCGCACCATTCTTTCCAGTGACTCCACCATCATAGAAGACAACCACCAGAATGACCACAGCTACAATAACCAACAAGATGACTATAAGGGCGAATTTCGTTTTTCTTTCCATGAATTAAAAACAGACCTAATCTTAATAAATCTTTCCAGTAGTGTCTGCAGAATTCACGAAAGGATAACCCTTATGAAGAACCGGTTCTCTACTTTTCCATGCAGCCAGAAGAATCACTGGAAACCCGAGTGTCCAAGCTGGAAAAGGCATTTGATAAACATTCTCAACTGTTTCAAGTGCTGAGATCGCGCATTAAGACAGAACCCGAGATTTTCGGGTTTGATGACATGGCACAGCAGATTATTGGGGCAGCTCTTCTTTCTAGTCCGTTCTGTACAACAGAGGAAGTCTGGCGCCTGGCTGATTCTATCAGCCTCTTTCGAGCAGGCGGTATTCTTGGATTATCTGTCATGCTGGGAGTAATTCTCATTTATTTCACTGATTACCAGAAGGTGGCTGACCACAGGCGGTTTGGACAGTATGTCCCCATCAGGATTATCTCTCTCATATGTGTATCTTATGGGATAGTCGCAGTCATTTTGTCTGTCCTGGGAGTGTTCAACTACCAGGTCGTAACCGAGTTTGGCCATCTATGGAGAGTCAAGGTTGTTGTCCTGGTGGGCTTCTTTGCTATCCTGGGTGGAGCAATAGCTGACGTCATCAGGTAAGCCCACATGTGCAAACCCTTTTAAGATGTACTGCGAGGTACTCTCATGAGAAAAGGGTCCTTGTTGATGGTTCTTCTCATTATGACAGTGCTCTTCCCGGTCCAGGCGGTAGACTGGGAAGAGTATGAGTCTGATCACTTCATTTTCTACTACACTCGCGGTCATTTGACAGCAGATGAGATTGCAGCTGTGGCCGAAAACCAGGAAGCCCTCTTCGTGATGTTAAGTGGGTTGCTGGGAGTGGACTGCCAGGAGAAGGTCACGTACTACCTGTACGGGAACAGGGAAGATTTTCAGGGGATTCCTGGAGCGTATTGCAGTGGTTCGACTGTCACGTATCTGTGTGTTTTTTGTGTGGATTTCTGCAAGGAAGGACTTAACGATTCACATGAACTGACCCACGCACTTGCCAACAAGATTGGGTTCCAGCATGGATTACTTGCAGAAGGCCTTGCCATCTATATTGAGGACTATATCATGGCAAGCCAGAACCCGCATGTTATTGCAAAGATACTGCATATGGAGGGGAGGCTGACTCCTTTGGAAGATATTATGGATAACTTCTGGTGTGATATTCTCTTTAACTATGATATTTCAGG
>JACVGW010000066.1 GCA_018992565.1 Theionarchaea archaeon | reverse complement strand
CCAGACACGTATCCTTCAGCCAGTATGGTGTAGGTATCATCGGGGTAGGTGGTAGTGTCCCAGGTGTAGTTAAAGGGTGATGATGTATCATCCTTCACCAGAGTCCCATCAATGTAGAACTTGACTTCATCGATTGCTCCTGTGGTAGCTGTGGTGATATCGACTGTTCCAAGGACAGTGGCCCCATCAGCTGGGTAGGTTATGGTTACGGTGTCATTTGATCCTGGTATCCTCTTGGTAAGGCAGGGTGACTCGGGGTCTCCCACCAGGTTTCTCTCGTAGAAGCACCATCTGTAGTACGTGTTGCTCTGTGCTGAAGAAGCCAGGTAGCTTCTTGCCTTGTTCAGCATGTCACCGAGTTTCTCCTTTCCGTCACTCCAGCAGGCTCTGAATTCATTAATACAGAACTCACCAGAGTACATGCAGGCGTTGCTCGTGCTGAACCAGCCGTAGTTGTCGTTGTAGATAGCTCCAATAGCACCATTGTTGGCATCCATGACGTACGCTTCTGCCAGACAGTCGTTAGCTTCGATCTGTCCAGTGATGCAAGCGACACTGGTGGTCCAGGGCCAGAACGTGTTGGTAAGGCTGGCAACATCTGAATTGTACCAGCTTACTGTACCACCGATTTCGTAGTTGATGTAGTAGACAGTGGTGTTTCCGTGTCCAATGTGGGCTACTGCTATTGCGTCTTGAGCCCAGTGAGAGATCCATGCTGACTTGGAAACAGTACCATTCTCCTCAAAGAGGTAGTCAATGTAATAGTCACCGGGTATGTAGTTGTCACACCCGTAAGCCAGGCATCTGGCGTCAGGACTGTTACCAGACTGCACTCTTGACTGGTGGAGCAAGACTCTCTTGGGTTTGTCATCCAGTTCATAGGCAATGACCTTGTTGACGAAGTTCTGAGCCTCAGTTACAGACTGACATGGAGCTCTTCCTACAGCAACTTCTGCACCAAAGTCGACACCATCAGTGGTTTCACCATAGCGTGTGTCACCATCTGAGTTGTGACTGCCATCCAGGTGACCAAAGTACATGTCAGCCAGCATGTCGGAATCAGTGTATCCACCAGTGGATACATAGAAGCCTCTGTAGGGGACGGATGCTGTGTCTCCACCCAGAAGGACATACTTACACCCATTGTTGGTGTACTTGTCAATGATGAAGTTTCTCATCTTCATCTGAGTGTCAGTACCAGTGTAGTTGGAACTGATCCAGCTTACCGTGTACACAGTGGCTCCGTTGACATATCCGGCTTTGTGAGTTGCCAGTGTCTGGAATGTTGACTGCATGGTATCGTCGGTGATGATGATGTACTCCTCTGTTGCCAGAGGTGCTGGTCCGTCTTCATACGTTGCGAGGACATCTGGATTGTCCACCATACCAGCGACATCAGCCTTGTCACCGTACAATCCTCTGTACAGCTTGTTCTTCATACCCTTGCCAAACTTGATCTCCACCGTCATGGTTTCGTAGAATTTGACTGTTCCAGATTGTGGCTGATACTGTATGGGGTACAAGTGGATGTTCAAAATCTGGAATCCTCTCAGAGAATCCACAGAAACCATTTCAAACAGCTTGTTGGGGTAATCTGTGTCTGAGTTGTAGATAGATTCATCCTTTCCCACCAGTACTGGAGTATCGCTGTATGTGCAGGGTGGTTGACCCCACGGGATCTCAATCCCTTTCTGGATTATCGGTGCTCCAGTCTTCACTTTGATGTCTTTGAGTTCACTCTCCTGGGGTAGCAAAATCGCGGCAGCATAATACGGGATCAGAGGGGCACCTGTTACTTCTTCAAGCATGGTACCTTCAATCGTATACTGACCGCAGCAGCTGCCAAGAGATTCAGCAGTGAAGGTATAGTCGACAGATAGGGTATCATTGTCAGAAAGAGCTGCAGGGATGCTCAAAATCAACAGCACTGCTAATATAAATGTTGTTACCTTTCTCACATGTTTCACCTCCTGTAAAGTTTACGTAGAGATGTATGTACGGACCTCCTTATAAATCTTTCGATTGTCATTCACTTTTTTTGTCTTTTTTTCTTGAAATGGAATTTCGACAGTCAGATTGGAACTGCGTATTACTCTTTCTCCATTGATAATGCGTAGCTAGTTGAAAAGGGTGTTAAATCCTTTCTTCCATCTATTTTTTTACTTTCTGCAAGTAATTTATCACTGAAAGTGTTTCATGGATTTTTAGAGAGAAAAAATGGCTGAGATTTTCTGCCCACGTGAGACTGGGCAAGTAAATCGTCATATAAAAATAGTGAATGAAGTATTATAGAATGAGCAAAAAACCTCAAGCACTTATGAAAAATCATTTCTAGAGTCTCATTCGTAATGTAAGAAAAGAAATATTTCTTTAAATTTCTAAAATTATTCTTAGATCTTCTGAATAGTATAGAACGTGACTAAAATATATAATTCTTATGAAAAGAAAATTATTAAGAATGAATGCGTTTGAAATCAGATCAAATTATTTTCATTACTATTGTTTAAATTATAAGTATTTTAAAACTATTTTTCTCAATATTTAGAAAAAAAAATTAGATTAAGACCAACTAAGAGATATAAGAGGTAGCCAAAAATGATGTGAGCTTTCGAAGTTAGATAAAACAGGATTTCAATAACAAATGGTGGGTATTCAGAGGCAACTTGTTTTCAGAAAAAAACTTATTAATAAGTGTCTATAATAATTGAACATTGAATCCATGCTATATAAAAAGAAATAAGAAAATATCCGCATACACAGAGATGATTCCCCTTTGAGTGTCGTTTCTCATATATGTGCCCAAAATCAGCACGACTGTGACTGGAAATATGAATGGCTCCTGAATGAATAACTATTTCCAATGTGGGGAATAGTAATGCTCGTCGTCGCTACTAAATACCAAAATTCAGTGCATGCATTCCCAGATTTATCTACTCCCATTAACAGAAAGCCTTATAAACTATAGATTCTCTCAGCAGCGAGGTGAATGAGTGTGACTTTCGTCTCTAAATGTTTTGATGACGTTCATGTAATCCTGGGGATAAAAGTCGAACCCGGAGTAGAAGATCCTGTTCTCAAAGAACTGCGGAAATCAAAAGAAGTTGCAGCAGTCTTTACTTCCTTGGGAGATTTTGACATTATTGCACTGCTCAAAATCGAAGATTCACGTGAAGTTACTGAATTTGTAATTGACAAAGTGAGAAAAATGGAGGGCGTCTTAGACACCAGGACCACCTTCATCAAGAAATGAGGGATAGTGTGTCGATAGTAGCATTGATAGAAATTCGGGCTGAACATACATCTCCTGTACGAGAGCAGCTAGCGAATGCGGAGTTTGTTGAGGCCTTCTATGAGTTGATAGGCAGGTACAACATAGGAATCATCATTAATGTGAGTACCAAAGAAGACCTGTTCAATATTGTGACGTCAATCAGGACGATACCAGGGATTGAAGAGACTCGAACCCATCTGATCCAAGATGGAGTAGTATTATAGGCATTGCATATGCCAGAACAACATCACTGCTCATTCTCTCTTGTAATGAAGAACAGAACTTCTTCTGTAAGCCATGATAACGTCCAGGACTACTTGGGGTTGCAGTCTGGATTCATCAATTATTTCCCGTATCGTCCGGTTTCCATCCACAAATTTTAATACTTGCCGGGCATATTCCGGGACATTGGGAAGAATTTCTTTCTCATGCTCATCAAAAAAGGGAACATTATCTTCAAAGGCAGAGAGGTACCTGGTTTCGGGTTCTTCTTCAGGAGGAGCTTCCAGCATCTTCCTGGTAATGAGAGTCAGTAACGGTACATTTGCAGTATGGGTCAGCAGTGCTCCCACAATATACCTCGGGTGAACGTATACAAAGAACATCTTACTTTCCCCACAAATCAGCAGGATCTTGAAATCTTTCTTCTCAGTGACAGTTTCTATCAAGTAATATATGTTCTGGATTTCGAATTGAAGATTACCTTCAAGGTCTGTTTCTTTCATCTCTCCGTTTTCCATTATGAAAGAGCCGATAACCCCCCCTGCAGTCTCTTTCAGTTTCTCTGTATACATTGATGCCGTTTGGGAACCAGATATATAAATGCTTTGTTCTACTCAAAGTCATGTACAATGTAAGAGATATCGCCCTGGCTCCCCAAGGGCATGAGAAAATTGAGTGGGTCAAAGAACATATGCCAGTCCTGAGCCATATAAAAAGGACCTTCCTGAAAAAAGAACCCTTTGATAATGAGAGAGTGGCTGTCTGCCTGCACCTTGAGGCCAAGACAGCATACATGGCGCTGCTGTTCCAGGAGTTGGGAGCAGATGTATACATCTCTGGGTCCAACCCTCTCTCCACTGATGATACTGTGTGTGCTGCACTGGCTGAGGAAGGTGTTCATGTTTACTCCTGGCATGGAATTGATCCACAATCCTATTACAAGAATCTCACTACAATTCTCGATGCCAACCCCACAATCATTATAGATGACGGACTGGACCTTACATCGCTGCTCCACTCCCAGAAGAGACCTCCCGTAAAAGGAGCGTGCGAGGAGACCACAACCGGAATTATCAGGGCCAGAGCCCTTCAGAACCAGGGGCTGCTGCAATTCCCTGTCATTGCAGTCAATGATGCATATTGTAAATCACTGTTTGACAATCGATATGGAACAGGTCAATCTGCTTTTGATGGCATCATGAGGACTACCAACTTGGTTGTTGCGGGGAAGACAGTGGTCATCTCCGGCTACGGATGGGTAGGCAAAGGTCTGGCCATGAGAGCACGTGGATTGGGAGCCCATGTCGTTGTTACCGAGGTGGATCCCATTAAAGCCCTGGAGGCCCACATGGAAGGGTATCGGGTTATGTCTATGGATGAAGCCAGCAGCAGGGGCGATATCTTTATTACAGCCACCGGTAACATTGATGTTATTCGTGAAGAACACTTTGAAGCCATGAAACATGGGGCCATTCTCTGCAATGCGGGGCATTTTGATGTAGAGATAAATGTTAAAACACTGAGGACCCTGGCTGAAGGTAGGAAGATCCGCAAGAACGTGGAAGCATATACTTTCAATGGAAAGACTGTCTATCTCCTGGGTGAAGGAAGGCTGGTCAATCTGGCCTGCGCGGATGGACACCCTGCTGAAATCATGGACTTATCCTTTACTCTCCAGATCTTATCAGCCCAGTATGTAGCAACACATTCACTCGAACCTGCAGTCCTTTCTGTTCCTGAAGAAATCGATACCACGGTGGCAAATCTGGCTTTGCAGGCCCTGGATATTTCCATAGATACACTCACTGAGTCTCAAAGAGCATATCTGACCTCATGGAAGTATGGCACATGATTAGAAAAAGCGTCGTATTATTCTCAGTGAATGTGGCAGGGAGGGTTTTTCAATATTTGTATCGAGTTATTATGGGCTATTTTTTGAGTTTGAAAGATTTTGGCATTCTTTCTGCCAGCCTACCTTATCAGAGTTTTGTCTTGCTATTCACCTCCATGAGCATTACTCCGACGGTATCCCGGTTTGCCTCTGAGTACAAAGTCTCTCAAAAGGAAAAGATGGTTAACGTCTTCTCACTTCTGGTGGTGGGACTTGTGGTTGCTGGTGTCTTGTACGGTATGACCGGACTCTTTTCAGGGTTCTTTGGACCAGAATTTGCCGAGGCTCAGTCTCTGCTCCGGATTCTGGCACTAGCTGTGCCATTTGCCGTACTACTCTGCATATGTACAGGAATCTTTCTGGGCTACCAGAGAGCAGGACTGGTGGCAGGAGTTCTCATGGTATATCAATGTGTCATGGTAGGCTCCTCTTATATCCTGGTTCAGCACACTGGACTCCAGGGAGCGGCTCAGGGTATCCTGGTGGGGTATGTTATCAGTGGAGGGATAGCCTTTGTCATAGCTTTAAAATTCAGCTCCATTGGCAAAGTTCTGGCTCAGGAAGTGGTTCGGATCATCAGATTCTCACTCCCTGTGTTGCTGGGCGTGACGGGGCTGTGGGCGCTGTTGAATATAGACATTCTGATATTGGCCAGATTTGCTACTTCTGAGCAGGTGGGGCTATACGGGATGGCATCTCCTACTGCGCGACTGATTTTTGGGTTCAGTACTGCCCTGTCTGCGTTACTGATTCCTCGAGTTTCAGAAATGAAGTTCAAAGGCATGGATCCCAGAAAATCTGTGAGGAGGTCTCTGGAGATATGCACTGTGGTGACAGTTCCCATTGCAGTTGTGATGAGTGCGTTCTCCAAGGAGATCCTGTACGTTCTCTTTGGCAACTATGATGGGTATCTCGGACTTCAGATATTGTCCTGTGGTATGTTGTTCTATTCTATATTCTTTGTGGGATATTCTGCCCTCCAGGGAATGGGCCACCCCGAACGTTCAATGCTCATTGGGATAGGCTCTGCTCTCGTGAATGGTGGTGTCTGTTTCATGCTTATTCCCCGGTTCGGACTGGCAGGTGCTGCGCTTTCCACAACTCTCTCCTGCGGATTGGCAATGGTGCTGGCCCTCGTAGCAGTGAGAATTGCAGTCATACCCCGTATACAGTATGTGGTGGTCTTTGTGCCCATATTCCTTATCGAATATCTTGCAGGCATACCAGGAGGAAGGTTCTTCACCATGGCTGTTTACAGTGCTATTGGACTTCCTTTCATTGCAGGTTACTTCTATTTATCTAGAAAGCACCTGCAGCCACAATCAGGATAACTGACGTACCACATCATGGCAGCCCCTAGAACCCCCACCGATAATCTCCTGTCTCAAAAAGGGAATACCAGAACTTGTCTCTCAGTTCCTGGTCAACATTCTCTCCAATTCTCACTGTGAGCATATTCGCTGAATCCATGCGAATATCAGGATCATCTGTATCAAGCAGGACAAACCCTGCTGATTCAAACAAAGCCAGGAGCATATCCCGATACTCGAATTTCGTGAGTTCAATGTGCCTGAAGTCCCAGTGCCAGGCCAGTTCCATGGAGTATACAATTTTGTCATCGTAGAACCCATTGGCAAACAGGAAATCCAGCATCTTTCTGGCAATTCCAAGTCCTCTCCAATTCACACTGACTTCAATAGAGCCCATTTCATAGATACGGGGGTCCCCCAGCTTCCCCCAGTGCTCGTGAGGCCCTGGATGGAGCACTGTGATCCCTCCTACGATGACTCCTTTGTCTGTGTAGACAAGCAAGACTTCTTCATCTTCATTGACAGCAATGCCCATAAAAAGCTCTCTCTGGCGCTCTGCGCTTCCTTCATTATACCTGAAAAAAGCACCAATCCCTGGATCTAATGCAAGACTTTTGATAAGATCGCACCTGCATCTCCTCCGTATGTAGACAGTTCCTCGGGAAGTTTCAACAGCGGTAATTGGTTCTTCTTCTGTTTCGCAGGTCATGGGAGCGCCTCCTCTCCTTGTACATGGAAAAGGTGCCTAATAAAGGTATCGTTTTAACTCTACGCGCTGCAGAAAGCCTTTTACAAACGTAAATAGCCATAAATGGGAACAAATGATTGGTGCTCCCCTCCATTTTATTTACATATGTAAAGGAAAACCATTTATGCTTGAGGCAGAATTGCACAGTGTGTCCCATGTAATTCGCTGGAAATGGCTGATCGGCATTGCTGCAGCCGGTGCTGTGGTTTTCTTCCTGCCTGCGCCGGAAGGATTGTCCGTGCTGGGGAAACGGACACTGGTAGTTCTAATCATAGCTGCTGGAGCATTTGTCACGGATGCCCTCCCTGTTCCAGGTGTAGCGCTCCTGATTCCTCTTCTTCTGGTTGTCTTTCAGATAGACACGCCTGATGGTGTGGCGAGCTCCATGATGAGTGATTCTGTTCTATTTATTCTGGGATCATTGATGATCGCCACGGTGTTGATCAAGCACGGTGTCGATAAGAGAATTGCTTCACTGATTCTGGCTCGAACAGGTACCAGCACCTTCAGAGTATCCTTTGGAATCATAGCTGCCTGTGCACTTCTTTCATCGTTCATGTCAGACCACATGGTGGCTGCCGTGATGCTCCCTGTGGGAATTGCTATTGTAGAATCTGCCAGGGAAGAGAGTTCTCCATCTCTGGGAAAGTTGATCATGTTCTGTATCGCGTATGGATGTGCCATAGGTGGAATGGGTACCCCCAGTGGCGGAGCCCGGAATGCTATTATGCTTGCATATCTTCACCAGCTATTCGGCGTGCAGGTGAGTTATGGTCAGTGGGCAGTGGCAGCATTCCCCATCGTACTGGTGAATATCCCGGTCACTGCCGTGATTCTGACTCGAATATTCAAGCCAGAAGTGAAAGATTTGGGGAAAGTATTACAGGGATTCCAGAGAAAAGGGTCTCAGATCCATTCCATGAAAAGAGAAGAGAAAATCTCCATCGCAGTGTTTGCTGTTGTTGTGGTCCTGTGGATTCTGGTGGGTACTCGGTTTGGACTGGGCATGATAGCTCTGTTCGGAGCTGTCCTCTACCTCTTGTGCGGAGTGGTGGAGTGGGCAGAGTATCAGAGAGGAGTTGCCTGGGGGGTGGTTCTTCTCTATTCAGGTGCCATTTCTCTGGGTATTGCAATGATGGAGACAGGTGCTGCCAGGTTTCTGGCCGAGGAATTCCTTTCAGTGCTCAGTTCCCTGGGCCTTCATTCAGGGCAGTCTTTTGCAGCCAGTGTGGCGTTCCTCACCATGCTGATGACTCAGTCCATGAGTGATGGGGCAGCAGTGGCAGTCCTGGGACCAATTAACCTGAACCTTGCAGCGTTGTCCGGGGTTAGTGTTGTGCAGGTAGGGCTTGCAACTGCCTGTTCTGCAGCATTTGCGTATCTTTTGGTAATTGGAACACCCCCCAATGCCATTGTCTCCTCCAGTGGATATGTCCTACCGCGTGATTTCCTGAAAGCTGGAGTAATTCAGTTTATGGCTTCTTATTTGATTTTGCTGTTCTTTATTATGGTAGTATGGAGAATTCTTGGAATATGACTTTCTATGAGGAGTTCGACCTTCAATTTCCTGATGTAGAATCCTGGCGAAAACCTTTATATAACGAATAATCTAACGAAGTGGTAAATGAAAATTCTCATCTGTATTCGGAAGAGTGAATGTCGACATAATGCTCTTGAGGTAGGAGGAAAACTGGTTCGAGCCACCAATTCTGAGGCTACTGTCCTTTTCGTGTCACCCAAGCCTCCAGAACGATTTGAAGAGTATTTTGAGGCAGATGTGGATTTGAAAGGGCGTTCTCTGGGAGAAAGAGTGGAACAGTCCCGCATAGTCGACCAGCGCCTATTGAAGGAGGCAAAGGACTTTCTCACTGGATTGCGTGTCAAAGCACAGGTGAAATTGAGACAGGGTGACCCCGTGAAGGAGACTATTTTGGAAAGTGTAGAAGGGAAGTACGACCTGATAATCGTGGGTTCCAGAGCACTCCATGGGATCAAGGCCAGGTTCGAGAGCTTCTCTGAGAGACTCATTGAACATGCCAGTATTCCCGTACTGGTGGCCAGTCATGTCAGCACACTGTCATCCATATTGCTGTGCGTGGAGGGGACGGAACAATCCCGCATTACCATAGAGTACGCGAGGGATTTTGCCAAGGCTATAGATGCCCATGTCACTGTAATGACAGTGGCGGGGCAGAAGAAAGACATGGAGAAGGCTCAGAGAATTGTCCAGTATGCAGAATCCATTCTCAAGGAAGCTGGGGTCTCTGTGGAGACCACGATACGGGTGGGAAATCCCACCGAAGAAATCCACAATGAGTCCATCAAGTATGATCTGGTCCTGGTGGGATCTCACAAGCCGGGCATCCTGGAGACACTCCTTCTCAAGAGTCCCTCCATCGACATCGTGGAGTCCTCCAAAGCCCCCACCCTTGTGGTGAGAGATGAACCAGAATAGCAGAATGGGATTCTTGCAAAAGGTTTAAATAGAGCAGGAAGAAAAAAAAGGAGAAGGGCCCGTAGTCTAGTTGGTTATGACGTCGCCCTTACAAGGCGGAGGTCTTGAGTTCGAATCTCAACGGGCCCACTCGTTCCTTTACTGGTTGCACCTTTCGAATAGGCATAGGTGAGGGAAAGGTTTAAATAGACCTGCAGAAGTAATGCTGTGTTCTGCGTTCTGTAAAGGAACAAAAGCAGGTGAGAGGGTGTCATGCCCTCTGAGAAATCAGCGTTTCTGCCTTTCATACTGTTATAGAAACATTTAAAAAGGATGAGAAACTTGAGAAAAAGAAAGAGGAGGTCAACAACATGGCTGAAGATAAACCCCACCTGAACGTGGCGTTCATTGGACATGTCGATCACGGAAAGTCCACGCTCATTGGAAGAATGATGTTTGAGCATGGAGATGTCCGAGAAGCCCTGATCAAGAAGTTCGAGGAGATGGGTGAAAAGGGGAAGACATTCAAGTTTGCATGGGTCATGGACAATCTCAAAGAGGAGCGTGAGCGAGGTGTTACCATTGACCTGGCTCACAAGAAGTTCGAAACTGACCACAACTATATTACCATTGTGGATTGTCCAGGTCACAGGGACTTCGTCAAGAACATGATTACCGGAGCTTCTCAGGCTGATGCTGCTGTGCTTGTCGTGGATGTCAAAGACGGTATCATGCCCCAGACCATTGAGCACGGATTTCTGGCCAAGACACTGGGAATCACCCAGTTGATAGTGTGTATTAACAAGATGGATCTGGTCAACTATGACCAGAAGAAGTGTGAGGAATTAGAAGAAGAGCTATCCAAGCTTCTGAAGCGTATTGGATACGATCCTGAAAAAACGCCTTTTATTCCAACCTCTGCCTTCAATGGAGACAATGTGATCAAATCATCTGACAAGATGTCCTGGTATAAGGGAGACACCATGTTACAGGCACTTGACAAGTTGAAACCACCAGATAAACCAATTGATAAGCCTCTGAGACTGCCGGTGCAGGATGTATTCACCATCAAGGGAGTGGGTACAGTGCCTGTGGGCCGCGTGGAGACAGGTGTCATGAAAGTAGGAGAAATCGTGACTTTCGAACCTGCCACTACGATTCTCAGTAAGCCTATCTCTGGTGAAGTGAAGTCAATTGAAATGCACCACGTGTCTCTGCCGGAGGCAACTCCCGGTGACAATGTCGGATTCAATGTGAGAGGAGTCGGAAAACAGGATATCAGACGAGGAGATGTAGTCGGACATGCAGATGCACCTCCCAGCGTTGTCAGGCCAAAAGACAGCTTCAGAGCTCAGATACAGGTTATCAGGCATCCCACAGCTATCACAGCAGGATATACGCCTGTGTTTCACTCCCACACAGCCCAGGTCGCCTGCACATTCGAACAGCTGGCTGCCAAGCTCGACCCCAGGACGGGTGGAGTCCAGGAAGAGAATCCCAGCTTCTTGAAGACAGGTGATGCTGCTCTGGTGGAGATTAGACCAACTAAACCCATGGTTGTGGAGGTATTCAAGGAGATACCTCAAATGGGTCGATTCGCTATCCGAGACATGGGTCAGACTGTGGCTGTCGGTGTGTGTGTTGCCATTCACAAAGCAAGCTAAGAGAGGATCATGGTGCAGAAAGCCAGAATACGCCTTGCAGGTACTGAACCGCGGAAACTCAATGACGTCTGCGACCAGGTGAAGAAGATTGCAGAAAAGACTGGGGTGGACCTCTCAGGGCCCATTCCCCTTCCCACCAAGAAATTGAGGGTCCCTACTCGGAAATCCCCAGATGGTGAGGGTACTGCAACATGGGAGCGCTGGGAAATGCGCATTCACAAGCGACTGATAGAGATCGACGCCGATGAGAGAACCATGAGGCAGATCATGAGGGTTCGAGTACCTGAGGGTGTGAATATCGAGATCGAGTTGATTTCCTAAACTACTCAATTCTCATTTCTAGTTGTTTCATGAATCTGCGTTGTTAGTCTATACAATAGTATTCTGTTCTTTCGCGGCTGTTACCTGTGCTCTGCAGGAGCAGAGAAGATGTGCCACATGTAGTATGTCTGTAAGAAGAATCCAGACCCTGGAATTCTTCTGGTCGCAGCGTGCATGAGACCGAACCTCCATTCAGAAGATCACTAACTAATTTTCTTTTCGGGAACAGAACCTGACGCACCTTCCATCAGTTCTGAATGTTGAATGCCTGCTGAAGGTGATCCATCGTTCCATATATCTTTTTCAACTTCTCGAATTCCTCTGCACTGTAAAACGAACACGCTCCTCTTGTATATTCCTTTGCCACCTCCACGCAGAACCTGGCAGCAGCTTCAACATCAAGCAACTGATTGGCTCCCGTGGCACACCCCGGGACTACAACTTCAGATGTGATGCCCACACCAACCACAGGGGCCTTCGTCTTGGTACAGGGCTGCATTATGGCATTGAGATGGTACACCTCACTGGAATATGGAGTAATATCCTGCATGGTGATGGGAAATACAACAGGGTGCCTTCCTGTTACCCTCTCCTGGATGTCCAGCAGGTCCTCGCTGACCCGTAGAATCCATCCTTCCTTCACAGTGGGAGAAAGTGCAAATCCCCTGTAATTGATGATCCTGTTTCCTCTCGTGGTGTCCACGGACAGAACAGCATCCATCCTCTCGTCCAGGAGATGTTCCATCATAGTACCCACAGTAAGGGGGGACCCCATGAAATCCACCAGGTCATGGGGGATGATGGGTGCTCTTGGGCATATGTGGGTGGTGACAATGACACGTCCCTCTACCGGGACTTTCTCCAGCTGCAGCGCACAGGCGAGTGCAGTCAGTGCACCTTCAGCGTCTGATACCAACCCTGTCCGCTCTTCAGCCCCTATACCGCCCAGTTGGCCAACAATACCCAGGGTGGGAGAACCAGATCCAAATTCGATACTCACAAAATCAGTAGATTTCTGTTCAGTGACTGTCTCAACCTCGGCCGTTGAAAAAAGACCTGCCACATCTTCCCCTGTCACTTCAGGATTATCCAGCACTTCATATACATCCAGCACGTTTTTCAACATAATACCACACCTCGTGTTCTCCTCATCCTGTTTTATCTCTTTCGATTCAGATGGACCCTCGTGTCTTCTCTTCTCCCAGACCTCACAGCACTCCACTATAGGCGAGGCATTCTCAGTGAGGTTATTCAATCAGTTGTCTTTGCCGTCTATAGCAAAAGCCGAAAGCCTTAAATAGGATTTGAGAGAGACTACCACACATGATTGATGACTACAAAGAGAGGCTTGCCAAACGGATGGCTGGTGAAATTACGCTTTCTGAAGATCCGGGGAAAACCATGAAGAAATGGCGTGAAGTCTTCGGTATCACCCAGACCCAGCTGGCAGACCATCTCAATATCTCATCATCTGTCATCAGCGATTATGAAGGGGGCAGGAGGAAATCACCCGGTTCTTCCACCATCAAGAAAATTGTGGAAGGGCTGATTGACCTGGATGAGCTCAATGGAGGTCATGTTATCCATGCTTTCAGCAGGATGATGGATACCGAGCTTTCCACTGAGGTTATCATTGATATGCGTGAGTTTGCAGTTCCCATAAACGCGCGTATGGTTCAGGAAGCAGTTCAGGGAGACATTATTGTGAATGAGCAGTTGATGGAACGGGAAATCTTTGGCTATACAGTCATAGACAGCATCAGATGTATTTCTGAAATGACATCTGATGAATTTACCAAGCTATATGGCTGGACCACGGAGCGTGCCCTGGTTTTCACTCAAGTCTCTCGAGGCAGGTCTCCCATGATCGCCATCAGAGTGAAGGGGCTGAGACCAGCTCTCATTATCCTCCATGGCCCCTCGACCATTGATGATCCTGTGGCGATCAGGCTTGCGGAGGTGGAGCGTATTCCACTCATTCTTTCTAAAGCAGATTCTGTGGATACCATGATTCGAGGACTGCGTTCCCTCCCCATGTAGCCTGGGGTTCACCATTTTATCGTCATAGAATACAACGAGGATTATAGACTATTGTCGTATTCTGGTTAGTTAATCACCGTAATATTTATATGGATGGTCAGGTATGTTCATGGAGATTGTGTTTGGTGACGATATGAAACCGAATCAGCATACAGGCATCGTGGGATACGGCGCATATATTCCACGGTACAGGATAAGAGGTTGTGAGATTGCCAGAGTCTGGGGACAGGATACCAGTGCCGTTCCTGTCCAGGAGAAATCTGTTCCAGGCCTTGATGAAGATGCAGTCACTATCGGAATAGAAGCCGCTCAGAATGCCTTGAAGAGAGCCCAGATTCCGCCAGAGAAGATAGCTGCAGTGTGGGCAGGATCTGAATCCAAGCCGTACGCAGTAAAGCCATCTTCCAGTATTATTGCTGAAGCAATTGGGGCCACTCCCCATGTAGATGCAGCAGACTGGGAATTTGCCTGTAAAGCAGGAACAGAAGCCATGCAGGCGTGTTTTGCTTTAGTGGCATCAGGCATGGGATTGTACGCTCTGGCTCTGGGTATTGATACCGCGCAGGGAAGGCCTGCAGATCCTCTGGAGTATACAGCAGCTGCGGGAGGGGCTGCCTTTCTCATAGGGAAAGGGGAAGAGAGCCTGGCCGTCCTGGAAGCATCTCATTCGTACGCATCTGACACTCCCGACTTTTTCAGACGAGAGAGCAACCGCTACCCGGTGCATGGTTCCCGGTTTACAGGAGAGCCCGCCTATTTCCACCATGTAATTCATGCAGCAACTGAATTGATGGAGGATCTGGGACATACACCAGATGACTACCAGTACGTGGTCTTTCATCAGCCCAACACCAAGTTCCCGTTGACAGCAGCCAAGATGTTGAAATTTCCTCCAGAAAAAGTCAAACCCGGATTAATTGCTCCTTATATTGGGAATACGTACTCAGGCTGCTCAGTGTTGGGGCTGGCGGCGACCCTGGATGTAGCTGCACCCGGAGACCGGATTCTATGCGTTTCCTATGGAAGCGGGGCGGGGAGTGATGCTTTTTCCTTCATGGTTACTGATGCCATTGAGGAACGAAGAATGAGAGCTCCTCATGTTTCTGTCTACATCGAGAGGAGAAAGGAAGTTGACTATGCTCTCTATCTCAAGTACACACAAGCCCTGGTGATAAAATGAATACGAGAGAGGTGGTCATTGCAGGAGTGGGAGAGGTTGCGGTGCGTGAACACTGGGAGACCTCACTGCGTGATCTGGCGTATCAGTCAATTAAGGAGGCAGTGCATGATGCTGGGGTAGACAGCGTTGATGCACTGTACGTCGGGAATATGCTGGCGGGTGAATTGTCAGGGCAGGAGCACCTGGGAGCTCTCATCAGCGACTATTGTGGATTTGATGGTATTGAGGCAGTGAGGGTTGAGGCTGCAGCAGCTTCCGGAGGGGCTGCTTTGCGTCAGGGAGCAATGAGTGTTGCCTGCGGGCTCAA
>JACVGW010000065.1:6401-15990 GCA_018992565.1 Theionarchaea archaeon | reverse complement strand
GGCAGTAGGTGAGCTTCCCGAGGGAGAGATTATACAATTTGAACGGTTCGGATTTTGCAGAATTGACAAACGAGGGGAAGAGATCACTGTGTGTTTCGCTCACCGATAGGACAGGTGATGATTCAGCTGCCCTGGTCTTTCTTTCTCAAAAAAAGATCTCGTTCTCTTTTTAACTGCTGGAGATACAATCTCAGCTGCTCAGAGAATATCTCTCTGTCGATGGGATTTCTGGCATTCTCAATAGTATCCATCAATTCTTTCAGATACGTGACCCGTCGAACAGGTATCTCAAAGTTCGCAAAATCCTTTCCCAGCTCTTCCTCAAAAATCTGCCCAATTGTAACAACCTCCATCCTTGGTGGATTGCCAGTAGAAACAGAAAAGATATGTCTCATTCGGTTGAAAAATTGCTCATATATTCCAGAACGAGCAGAGGCGGAGTCAGTGTCAGATTTCTCTTTTTGCACATAATCTGTGCCCGGGGCAGGAACAGTACTGGGCATCCAGTGATCCTGATGATGCATGACTTGGTTAAATGCATCCAGCCATGTTCTGGACAGAGTCTTTCCTTCTATTTCCTTCACTGTCTCTCCTGACATTTCTCCTGCCTTGCCTCCTGCCTGCCCGCCGATCATTCCCCCCACCAGGTCACCGAACTTGCCTGAAAGAGATCCTCCTATTTTCTCTCCAATCTCGCCGCCCAGAAGTCCCAGCCCAAGTCCCGCTATGACATCGAGATAAGGAGTTTCTTGTGGCTTCAGCAAGGCCTTTCTGGTTTTGGCCCCTTCTTTATATTCCACCACGATGGTGTTTTCTAGCCGCTTCTTCTTGACCTCTCTCAGTGTAGAAGTAGGAATCTCAAAATACTTCCTGCTCTTCCCTGCTGCAACAGAGATAAGATGAAACCATGTCTTAATCTCGACTCTACCTGTAAAGACAAACCGTCTGTTGGTAAGGAAGGCATCACCTGTGTTAAAGTGACCAAAAATCTTGTATTCAGAGAATTTTGCATGTGACGACATTACCAATTGTTCCTCTGATCCCAATAAAAGCTCAGCCATACACTTTCCCTCAGGGTATTATGGAACATGGAGAATAAAAACATTGCCCTTCCTTACGGTAGTCACAATGAAACGTAGCAAAGCCATCAATTTCGGCATAGTGTGCCCTCATATCTTAAAGAAGCTAGGACTTGACTCTGGCCCTTAGAGTCCTCTGATGGTTTTGATCACTCTCTCTTTCCCTTCCTCGTCCTGGAGCAATATCTTGAGCTCCCTCCAGGTTGAACTGCAGTCTTTATATTCTACACCCACCAGAGAATGAAGCGCCCTGTCAACATCTTTTTTGTTCTCCTTGGTGATGACAACACCAGCTTTCTGGAAAACATCTGACATATGTCTGAAATAGCATGACATAAACATCTCTATGATTGGAAGCTTAAATACATGTTTCGGGAACCAGATAGAAGCTGTCTACCCATGTATGGCCTCCAACAGGTCTGGATACGAGATTCTGAGACCATCTGACCAAACCCCTATAAAGCATCAGGAGAAGCCACACCATGAGACAGATACTCCTCCCCTGTGTTCTGATCGCTCTCGTTCTGACACTGGGATGTGAAGAACAGCCCACCCAACAACCAGTTCGCGTGACTACTGGGAAGCTTGGAATGTGGATAACCCCCAGAGAAGCGGACATGGATCACTACGATGAAGCCTTGAACCTGGCCAGGGAGGCACACGTCCAAATCGCCCACCTGTATATCCAGTGGGGATTGGTAGAAAAATCAAGAGACGAATACGACTGGATAATACCTGACTACGTTCTGGGGAAGTTCAAGAAATATGGGTTTGAAGCTGTGGTGGTCATCCCTCTCATTTTTACCACCAAACTGGACGTTATGCCTTCAGACATCACGTTCACAGGGTTTCAAGACCCAGACCTTGTCAGCAGATTTGTTGCGTTCTCAGAACTGCTGCTGGAGCGCTACGGGTCCACCATCCGATACCTGGTTATCGGAAATGAGGTGGACATATATCTGTCGCAGCATCCTGAGCACATTGCCGGTTTCAAGGCACTCGTGGAAGCTGTGGCCCGTGTAAGTAGCATTCCTGTAGGGACAGAACTTGCTATCCACTCAGTAGTCCAGTCCAGGACGGAAGACATTGCTCGAGACGTCATAGCAGGTGACATGGTCTTCTATACCCTGTATCCCACAGGTGACGCCTTCTCTTTTGGAGAACGTGTGGAGGATACGACCGCCTACTTTGACGCGATGATTACCCTTGCAGGCACCAGGAAGATTGCAGTTGTGGAAACCTCCTGGAGCTCTTCTCCCACCCTGGAGAGCTCAGAAGAGGCTCAAGCCCAGTACATCACAAAGCTCTTCGAGATTCTAACCCAGAATAGAGACAGAATTGAATTTCTCATGTGGATTACCCTTCACGATTCCACCCCAGAAGAATGCAGAGAAAGTGCAGCATTCTTCGTCACGGGAGTGAATGAAGAAATACTTCTTGACGAGAACACTATGGAACGGTTCGCCGACTTCATGTGTTATCTGGGGCTGAGAAGGACAGACGGCACTCCAAAACCCTCCTGGTATCAATGGCTAACCCAGGCGGAAGCATACTACAGTTCCCAGTAGGACATATCTTCATACAGTAACCCCCTATTGGATCAATAATTCAAACCCATGTTTCTGATTATACCTATTGTACAAAACCGTAAAGTATATATACTATTTCCACAGTAAATACTTTAGAAATGATAATAAGTGATAGTCATGATGGAACTTGGATATACTGAAGAGCACATTGGAGTTGGGGACTTCCCCCCGTTCATTAGAGTCACACTGGATCAGACAGCTCGAAGGAATATCTTCTCAAAAGCTGTGAAGAATGTTGGAAAAATCAAGAGGAAGTATGAAAAGGATGATGACTTTTCTTCTGAGTTGTATGGTAAGAAAAAGGGCAAAATCATCCAGATACTCTCAGAAGGTCCGCAATCTGCCTCTCATCTAGTTGGAATCAGTGGATTGAGTCCCAGCGCAGTCTATCACTTTCTGAAAGAGCTGAGCCAGCAGGATATTCTGGAAAAGAAGGATCGCTTGTATTTTCTCAAAGAGGATGCTTTCAAGTTGTTATCAATGAGCAACCTGGTGAAGCTTGAAGAAGATGCCCGGTTGAGGCGGAAGTACGGCATCTCGGTCAAAGAACTGGAATTGTCATTCTTCTTGTGGGAAGGATTTGCAGAAGTAGCTCCCACAAAGAGAGGATATGCCAAGACATATACCAGTACATATACGCTGGCAGATGCAGTGCATCGATGGAGAACAGGCCGGACAGATGTGCCTGTATGGGCATTGAAGAAGCTTATTGACCTGAGTGACTCAGATATAGTAGACAAGAAGAACAGTGTTGCAAAATATCATCTCCCTCCGGGAATTCCAGTCAGCCCCACGTATAAGGGAGAGTATAAACTTCCCATAGTTGTAGATTCAGAACTGGATAAGATCTTGATTCAACTCCTCCAGAAATTATCAAGAAACCATCTTTACACATTCCCCAAGAAGAAGAAGTGGCTCTTTGGAGCTCTTCATGAGAAGTTCGGGGAATTTGATGATTCCACGGCGCGCGTTCCCTCGGCAATTACCATGATTCTCAAGTCGTACTATGAGCTGGAACGATTTAAGCGCTCCTCAGCTCGAATTCCCTCCAAAATACCGGATAGATGGTCCACACTGAGTCCTGTGGATCAGATGCAGGAGAAGTCTCAGCTTCTCCTGCATATAATCTCCCTATCAAGCAAATCAAATGGCGGGTTTGAAATCACATCACGTTCAGAGTCATTCTTACAGGACGTGTCTCGTCTCTCCTCCAATCTCGGACTGGGAACACTCACTGTACGTAAAAAGTACAGGAGACCTCATTTCAGGGCATACCTTTCTGAGAACAAGATGGAGATTCTCCGAAGGTATGCCTCTTTATCCAAAATATATCCGGAGCTGGACCTCTGGATGAGGATTCCTTTGAACCAGATTGCCCAGAAAATAGCAGGTACTGACGGAAGTGCCCACTCCATTGAACAGGTCTGCAGTGAAGAGCTGTCCCGGGTTGTGGAATCCATCATCTACTCACTCCAGAGAAAAAAGAAGTCATTCACCTACCCTGCACCAGACTACATGCAGTACAGGGAGGATATCTCGGACTACTTCTGGGTGAACAAGATCCTCCCGACACCCAAGAAAGTGGAAGAACTCATAGAATCACGTCAGGCTGAAGAGGAAGCTCTCCTCTACGCCTGATTATTTGGTTGCAAGAGGACTGGACTCCTGCCTGAAGTACGTACTCGTTCTTGAAAGCCTTTCTCTCACCAGAGGGAACAGATCCAGGTTGGAATGGGGGAAAAACATGGCATCCATGAATTCCTGCTGAAAATCCTTCCTTGAGGAGAGTTCCACGTATTCCACAGTCTCAGAGATCGCCTGAGCCTTCTCCCTTTCTTTCACCGACAGTAAACACAGCGTGGCCCCCACCCCCGCTGCATTTCCTATACTCTTGATCTTCTCTGTAGGGAGATCAAAGATCAATCCAATGTCTTTTGCTGCCTCCTTGGGAATGTAGTTGCCAAAAGCCCCTGCCAGGCAGATTTCCTCCAACTCCTCAACTGTGACTCCATAGGTCTTCAGGAGAATCCTCTGAGCCGCAAAAATTGCTCCCTTGGCCAGCTGAATCTCTCTCAAGTCCTTTTGAGTAATCGCGACAGTGCCATCAAGCACGAAGGAATCATTTCTCATCCGGGACGAAAATTCCTCACCTGGCTGCAGTTTGCCTGCCCTGTTAATGATGCCGTGCCTGAGAAGCTCTGCTGTGACACTGATCAGCCCAGAACCTGCAATTCCCTGGGGGGGCTCATCATCAATCGTATGCACTGTCACATCATCATTGATCTCCACGCGTTCAATTGCACCAGGTGCTGCCCGCATTCCATACTTGATGTGAGTCCCTTCAAAGGCGGGACCTGCAGCAGTAGAGCAGGCTAAGACCCTGTCTGCTGTTCCAAGGACCACCTCGCAGTTTGTTCCAATATCAATGAGCAGCCGCAGATGATTGTCAAGAGGATGGGCAATAATATCTGCAACAGTATCTGCTCCTACAAACCCAGCTATCATGGGCAAAACGTACATGCGTTTTCCATACAGGGTGGAAGGAAAAGACAGAGCCTCTTTCACCACCGGAATATAAGGAGACACAGCCAGGCTGCGGGGAGAAATTCCCAGGAGCAAGTGCTGCATACAGGCATTTCCCGCCACCACCAGTTCATAGACTTCTCCTCGTCGTAACCCTGCTGCATCTGAGAGCTCAGTAACGATGCCCATGAGGCAGTCCTGCAGTGACTTGCGCAGCCGTTCCAGGTTTTCTGGGCTCTGGGCAAAGTTGATCCTGGAAATAACATCATCACCATAGCTGATCTGAGGATTCATCCTGGCTTTGACTGCACGCTGTTCTCCTGTATTCAAATCCATGAGATAGCCAACCACAGTGGTAGTCCCAACATCAAAAGCAACTCCAAAACAGCGGTTACTGGTGTCCCCCCTTTCGCAACCGACCAGTTCATTTCCCAGGAGCACAAGAGTGACCTCAAATCTGGAGTCTCTCATGGCTACGGGTATCTGATTCAGGGCTTCCAGGCTGACAGAGCCAATATCATACTCCACCGAGTCTCTCAACCTCTCCACATCTGTCCTGTTGTCCTCCAGAGAGGGTTCGGGGAGCTTGAGAAAGATTTTCTTCACATTGGGGGCCAGTACAATTTTCCTGGTGACGCCTTCTACCAGGATACGCTGTTTTCTGGCCAGTGATCCTTCAGGTATGTACACAGTAAGGTTCTTATCTACAATAGCCTGACATGCTAATCTAAATCCCCGTGCCAACTCATTCTGAGAGAAAAATTCCATTTCTTCTTCAGTATATCCTTCATATCCAGATACCTGCACCTTACACTTCCCGCACAGACCTTTTCCCCCACATTCAGCGCGCAACTGTATCCCTGCTGCGTGCGCAGCTTCTAATACCGTGTGCCCTGGTTCCACCAGGAGACGTTTTCCTGAAGGTTGAAATGTAACCTGAAGACTGACCATGATGGGTACTGCTTGAGAGCAGATAAAAAGCTTTGCCATTGAACGAAGCAAACCTGTACTATAAAATATCCAGCAGAGAACCTACTTTACATATATCAAGGTTCAGAGCAACCTATCATCTCCATATACCCAGAACCCTTATACTTCACATATCCTGGGGCTCTGAAGATATATTCAGGTAGAATTCATGGTCAGTTGCAGCCTTTTCATTGACCGAAATGCTGGCGAAATTTCACGAGGGGTATTCGATTTACGGTGGATAATTCCAGAAATGGGATCGCAGTGAAAGTGTGGATGTCATTCTGGACTCCATTGATGGGTTCCCATCACCGGGCTGCATTCGAAAGGATACGAATGAGCAGATAGACTGCTGCAAACCTTTAAGAGAAAGCTAGACCAAGAGGAAATGGATGCTTGTGGGAATCGATGAGTCAGGTAGAGGACCTGTCATAGGACCACTGGTGGTATGTGCCGTGGCAGTGGCACCTGAAACTGCAAGGGAACTGGAAGCATTGAATCTGCGTGACTCAAAGAAATACACCCGGAAAAAAAGGGAAGAACTTGAGAAGCTCATCCTGCCTCTGGTAGACAGGGAAATTGCTGAAATTCCTGCTCATGAAATCGATACCCAGAGGGCACGCAGGACCCTGAATGATATTGAAGTGGACATGTTTGCCCAGGTTTTGATGAAGTTTTCTGCTGCCCGCACGATCATAGTTGATGCCTGTGATGTAAATGCTCAGCGGTTTGGTGAAAGAGTGTCTCAGCAGGCAGGAGTGCACGGCATTATCTCAGAACATAAGGCAGATGACACCTATCCTGTGGTCTCTGCTGCTTCCATACTGGCCAAAATGCAACGTGATAGAAGAGTTGACGAGCTGAAGGAGATATATGGTGACTTTGGCTCGGGTTACTGCTCTGACGGGAGGACTACCAGCTTCCTCAGAGACTATCTTCGCAGGGAAGGAACATTCCCCCCCATTACTCGTTCTTCATGGGACACTGCAAAGAAGATTCTGGATGAATACGTTCAATGCACGCTTGACCAGTTTTCATACTCATACTGATTTTGGTACTCAATGTGTGACCCGGATGAAAATATCCCTAAATATAATCTATTTTCTCAATTGACGAGCCAAAGTGAATAATTCATGCAAAATAGTAGAGCAAAAATGAGATTGAGGCTCCAGAACTAACCTCTCGGAAAAACCAGGGAAAGGCACATATATTCTCACTCCTCATGCTACTACATGTTTAAGAAGATACTGATCCCTACAGATGGTTCCATACACTCTCAGAAAGCAGAACGCTATGGACTTGAGATGGCCAAGACGTCGCATGCATCAGTGACTGTTATTCACGTGGTAGAAGTTCCCTTCTTCCCCACTCCTGTAGCAGGGGAACCCTCATTTGTACCTGAAGAAGAAATAGAAATTTTGAAAAAAGCAGGAGAGGACATGGTTAATCGAGTTGTTGAACAGGCTGAAAAAATGGGGGTAAAAGCCGCCCCTGTGGTGGTAATAGGCCACCCTGCTGACCAGATTATTAAGTATGCCAAAGCCCATGATCTGGTGGTCATGGGCACGATGGGAAAGAGCGGACTCTTTCACCTGCTCATGGGTAGCGTTACTGAAAAAGTGGTAAGGCATACACCCGTTCCTGTCCTGGTAATTCCAGCTGACGAATCTCAGAAATAATCAACCCCAAAGGGTAACCCTCATAGAGCCCTGAAAATCATTTGTCCTTTTTCATTTTTTTTGTAGCATTCTCAAAGAGCTCATCTACATCTCTCTCGCCTTCTATAAGGTTCGAAAGAGGATCCTGGGGAGGAATCATGTCCTTCAATGCCTCTTTCGCATGATGTTCTCTTGCCTTTCTCCGAGAAGACATAGTGTATCATCTCTTTCCAGCTTTATGAATGTTTTGATCATCGTGGAGCTTTGAAGGGTATGTTGTAAGCGGGCCACGGAGTGATTTCATATACAACAGGGTTGAGAGGAGACCCGAACTTGAGTATTTCAAAGGATTTCATGATTTTCTGGCTGCTGGGGACTTTGTTAAATCTGAAATGACGATACCAAAGAGAGATGAATTCACTTGGGACGAGATGGACTATGGACTATTCATTTTTCTGAAGAATGATTTCAGAACGAAATATATTGATATCATACGCAGCTTTGGCCTTTCAAAGTCTGTTTTATGATCATCTCCACAATGTCATTCAAAGATGCACACTCTGGACACCATACTACCCTCATGGTTATTCAAATTACAATGAATTTTTCATTCTGTTCAAGACATCTCATGAACTACAACTCGTGGAGCAATTAAGGAAAATACCTGTACATTGTCCCATGTTGAAAATATCTGATGTAGTCTTTTCACACATCCTTGTTGAAAAGAAGGTGCAACAGGTGAACCTGCTTGAATTACTCACTTCACTGCAGTCTTCCGGCTTCATAGACGAGTACACATTGTCAATTCCGATTTATCACTGGAACCCTGATCGAACTACCCAGGATTTCCACCACCATTCCCCCCTCCATTCAAAGTAGTGGGTGGGAAATCTGTTGGAAGCACGGGACTTGATAGAGTCAATTCGCAACTTTGTTCACTGGAACCTTGAACTGCATCAGCCAAAATATTGGTTGCTCCACCCATGAAAACAAGGGCAGCAAACAAAACAATGAGTATATTCTTATTCATCTTTTCACCTCTCCTCATAATCCAAAGTAGTTTTTAGAAGGTTATGTTTTTCTGGAGGCGAGGAATTCCTAGATTGCGTACGTAGATTTTTGCCAACATGTGAAAATGGGAAAGAATTTAAAAATCTCAAAGATACTGTAATGTGGAGTGATAGAATGAGTGTAGTCAAAATAATCGAAGTAATGGGTGCATCTGAAAAGAGCTGGGATGATGCTGTGCAGCGGGCACTTGACAGGACTGCAGAGACCGTGGACAACATCGTAGGAATTGACGTTTTGGGATACAGTGGAAGTGTAAAGAACAGGAAAATCGTGGAATACAAAGCAGATGTCAAAATCGCGTTTCTCGTGAACCCTGAATAGTCTTTCTATTTTTTTGGCCTTCCTGGCCTCTTTTTGACTGCTCTTACTGCAACCATGGCTGAGAGACATGCTGTTTCTCTTCTTTGCATGCTGGAATTACAGCTGTGGCAGAGGGCGAGCCTCAGAATAGAGAGATTTCCACGGATCACTTTTCTGGCTCATCCTTTCAAGGACAGTTGTAATGGTGTAGCTCTGGGAAGTGACATCCTCAAGCTCTCTCCACTCCAGGGGGGTGGCAACAGGAGCACCAGGCTTTGCCCGCACAGCATATGGTGCCACCGATGTCTGAGCATAGCTGTTGCGCATGATATCCAAGAATACTCTTGATCCTCGCTTTGCTTTTCTCTGCTCAGTGGTCAGATTCTGGGGGTCTTCCTGA
>JACVGW010000065.1:0-6301 GCA_018992565.1 Theionarchaea archaeon | reverse complement strand
GTTGGGGAAATGGGCAGCAGAACAGAAAGAAAAGAGGAAGAGAAGGACAATTCAATTCAGAACTGACCTCTTTCTCAACTGGATTTGGATGTCTACTGCTTCTTGAAGATTTTCCGATACAGAATCATCCCTCCAACAGCCAGAGCAGTGAGGAATAGAGCCACGGGAATGAAATACCCCAGGAATATGATAATGCCTCTGATGGCCCCAAGGAATCCATCAATTGCCTGATCAAAAGCCCTTCCAATTCCTGAATCATGGACTACTTCTTCTGGCTCTGCCAGCTGTACGTAGATCACAGAATAGCGTATCTGAGTTTCCATGTAGTTGAGGGTCCCCTGCAGACTCTCGATCTCCCCCCGTATCCTTTCCAGCTGGGTTTCCACCTTCAACACGTCTTCCACTGTGGTGGCCATTTCCAGAATCTCCAGGTAGCGCTGTTCCTGGTGTTCCAGGTTGTCAAGACGGGCTTTCAGATCAATGTACTGTTCTGTGACGTCTTCCAGTGTCAGGTTCTCCTTTTTCAGGTCCCCCACATTCTCTATGTCCTTGACTGCTTCCTCAAAACTGTCCTCGGGGACCCTGACAGTGATGTGCCCCACTTCTCTGTCATCGTACTGCTGGACTGCAGAATCAGCAACATATCCATTATGGTTTGCAGCAGTCTCTTCCACAGCTTTGAGAGCTTCTGTACATGAGTCCACTTCCAGGGACAGAACAGCAGTCTTTATGAGCTTGGGCTCTGAGGAAGATAAGTACTCCCCACCTGCAGAAGGAAGGGGGAGGGATTGGGACTCTTTGGAAAGAGAGGGGATGCTGAGGAGATTCCTGGAGAGGGCATACGAGGCGACAGTTCCCTCTTCGCTCACTTCCACTTCCCTGACAGAATAATCTCCCTGAGTGTACTGGGATCCCGATTGGCCTATCTGGGCCACAGCCAGAAAGACAGCCAGCACACAACTGACAATAATGACACCAAGTAACAGTGTTCTTTTTCTCATGATTACAGTGTATTCATCCACTATTTATAGGTTTCCATATACTTCAACCCTTATTGAACTCATTCCTTGAGAAAAATAAGATTTGTGCGCTTATATTTCTTTTTTCTAACGACATTTCTGCTTTCGAGGTCTGATATTATCTTTGATATCTTCGATTTCGAAAATTCTGTATTTTTTACCAGATCCTTCTGGATAATCCTTCCTCCTGCTCTCCGTATCTCTTCCAGGACCTTTTGCTCATCTGCAACCACGTACTCGGGTTGAGGCTTGCGCTTTCTCCCCACGTAGAGTCCCAGGGCAAATCCAGCAAGGACTGCTGCCGTCAGGTAGTACAGGAGGAATTCCCTGGAGTCAGGGGAGCTCACAGGCTTATACCCCAGCAGTACCATGAACTCCTCACCCTCTGACAGAACATCTCTTTTCCACTTCACCACCAGGGTTTCCCGGTAAGAATAGAATGAGGTAGGTACCGGGTATATGGGGGATACGACTGCCATTTCTGAAGGAACGGTAATCTCAATCTGGAAGTTCTTGGCAGGAACAGAAAACTGGAATATGGGAGAGAATACCCATTTTCCCTCCTTTACTGGGCTAATATACCCAGAAGTGTCGAATTCGATGGTAAAGGTGTAGGGTCTCGAGCCAATAATATCAAGATAACATAATAAGAGATCATTCTTGATTTCATGATGGAGGCTTCCCTGGCTGTCATAAACCTGCAGGTTCTCCAGAGGATACAGAAAACTGTATTCAAAAATCGGCAGTGAGTCATAGTTCTCTACGGTAATGGTAATCTCTTCATGGACCTTTCCCTCCGAGATATTGACAGTCACATTGTACTCAGTAATCTCATACGGGTAGTCCATGGTTAGAGGCTGCAGCAACAGCATGACAGCAACCAATGCGCTGAGAGCCATGCTGTGACATACTGTACCCTCCTTAAAAAGGGTTGCCATTCCCAAAAACAGCAATCAGACAAACCGGGTCTTCTCTATGCGCACCTTGTCTGGAAAGACAGTTGGTTCAGGAATCAAGAAGGGGAGCAAGAGCTCAAAATCTGGTCGTTCAATTATCACATCCACACTCTTGCAGAATTCGATGAACTCCTTTTTGAACCCCTTTTCTGCTTCTTCAAGGCACTGCTTCAGTCGCTGGGTCAGGTTTGAGGATGGGTTGAACAAGATGGAGAATCCCACCTCCTGAAACATGGCCCAGTCATTCTCATCATTTCCCACTGCCACGCTCTCCTTCCTTGAGGATTTCTGAGCCACAATTTTCCGCACAAGGTCTCCTTTCGACTGCAATGTAATCAGCGTCTCTGAAACGAAGGCTCCCGTAATCTTCCCTTCTCTGATTTCAAGGACATTTCCATAGCATTCAGTGATTCCCAGCCGTTCAGCAAAAGCTGACGCTATCTGTAGCACTCCGTTGGTAATGATGATTGGCTGGTATTCAGCTTCCTTCAGTGCTTCAATAGTCTTTTCAGCTCCCTTTACCAGCGGGAGGGTTTCTCCTGCTTCTCTCAATGTTGATTCAGGCATGTCGCAAAAGAGACTCGCTCCTTTCCGGATCACCCATTCCAGCCCAATCTTCCTGTTTGTGGTGCCAGTGAAGACCTTCTTAAGTTGAGGCTCCCTTCCCACCATTTCTGCGAAGTGAAGAGCATGTGCTGTGGGAGTGAGTACCCCATCCATGTCAAAGAAAGCAAGCTTCATGGTTACAACTCAACAACTACTAGCGTCATGGATTCAGTGACACCGTCAATTCTCTCAATCCGGTGAAGAATAATGTCTGTCAGCTGGGTCAATCCTTCCACAGCGATAGAGACTATCATGTCATAGGGGCCAGTAATGGCCTCGGCCTCAATCACTTCATCCAGTTCTCTGACCTTCTCCAGTGCCGTCTTCAGCATGCCAATACGCACTGTCAGGAGGAGATACGCGTACAGCATACTCTTTCTTTCGTTAAGAGTTTATAAAGTCTTTGATTCACCCCTGGTAGTAGATTTTCTCCAAGAGAGCACGTCTCCAGAAGCACTGCAGCATCCAGCATAGACCTGGGAGGAGAGCCTCTTACAGATTCAGGAGCTCAATGACTCGTAGGGCACAGGAAAGTGGAACGTGGAGCAATTCAGGTGAGAGGGGATTATGTCTCGACATCTCACTTCAATGAGGGATGGAATTATCATTCCTGCCCTGGTTTCAGCGATGGTATTGCTGTCCTGCACCTGCAAGCGGGTCCAGTCACCAATTCAATGTCGAGGTTCTCTCAATTCCTCAGGAAAAAGAGAGACCCTTTGTAACATAGGATACAGGGCTGGGAAGAGACGTCCTGTCTCTGGGTCTTCTCAAGGAAAAGCACAAAGGTTTTTAACGACTGATCAAAGTCTCTCGCATGATGGTGGAAAAAGATTCATGTATGTACTGTGGGTGCTGCGCCAGTGTATGCCCTTTTAACGCTGTTATAGTCACAGATTATGATGTTCAGGTAACAGATGCATGCACAGACTGCAAGACCTGCGTCAAAGCCTGCCCCATGGGGGCGATCCAGTGAGGGAATGTGATATACTCGTGGTGGGAGCAGGTCCGGCAGGGAGCATGGCTGCCTTTACTGCAGCTCCTCACTGCGATGTGGTGGTCCTGGAGAAGAGAGCACACATTGGTGTTCCCAAACAGTGCGCGGAAGGAACCAGTGAAGGGCTCTTTGAGAAACTGAATATTCCACTGAATCCCACATGGATATCCCGGAAAATTGAATTTGCCCGGCTGATATCGCCTTCCAGGATTACAGTTGATCTCAAGGATGAAAGAGTCAAACAGCTCAAATTCGGGTACGTTCTTGAAAGGAAGAAGTTTGACAAGGGGCTTGCGGAGCTTGCAGCCCGGAAGGGAGCAGAGTTCCACCTGCGGACACAGTACCAGGGACTGAAACGAGAAGACAACCATGTTGTAGTAAAGGCACGGCAATTTAACGAGGATCTGACCTTCAAGGCAAAAATCGTCATTGCTGCAGACGGGTTGATGTCAAGAGTGGCCAAGGATCTTGGGATTGACTCTACCACCAACCTGAGACATCTCGAGTCATGCTGCCAGTACGAGATGACAGGCATAGATCGGGAAAGCTGCATAGAACTGTATTTCGGGAATGAGATTGCTCCCAAAGGATATGCATGGATATTCCCCAAAGAAGGTGATGTGGCAAATGTGGGAATTGGCATCCTCCCCACCAGGGCTGAATATCCCGCAAAGTACTATCTGGACAAATTCGTCAACTGGCTGGGACTTTCCGGGGAAATCGTGGAAGTAAATGCAGGAGGAGTTCCTGTGTCTGGTCCCCTGGATCAAACCTATGATGACAACCTCCTCATTGCAGGAGACGCAGCACATATGGCCAACCCCATCTCGGGAGGAGGTATCCACACTGCCATGCTGTCAGGGAAGTATGCAGGCGACACAGCAAGGAAAGCTGTGGAAACACAGAGTCTCGATAAGAAGACTCTCTCTGAATATGAGACACTGTGGAAAGCAGACTTTGGAAGAGAACTTGATATGTCATTAAAGGGACGGTTTATCCTGGAAGAATTCACTGATGAAGACTTTGATGCCACTGCACAATGGATGAACGAAAAGGGAGTGGGCCAGCTTGGTGCTGTGGATCTGGTGAAATTCGCCTTAAAGAGGCATCCCACCTTTGCAGTCAAGTTTGCTTCATTTCTCACTTCCTGACCTTTTTCTTCTTTTACCCAGACTCTGTATCATCTCCAAGATGGGAACCTTTACGGAAAGCGCAGCTTTTTCTCTTAAAGAGATGTACCACTATTTCAAGAGCAAAACCTCATAAAGGGGCATTGATCACTGGTGATCATGGACATGAAGACACTGCTAGAATTGACGCGTCCCATAAATGACATCATGTCGGGATTTGCTGTTTTCATTGCGGGGGTAATATCGGTGGGATGGCATATGCCCCTCTTGAGTGTGGTGGCTGCCTCATTGGGCACCTTTTTTGCATCTGCAGGAGGAATGGTGATCAATGACTACTTCGATGTGGATATAGACAGAGTCAATCGTCCCCAAAGACCTATACCCAGCGGGAGGATAACACGCCAGGGAGCTTTCTACTTTTCTCTGTTCCTGTTCACAGGTGCAGGGTTGTGCGTGCTGTTTACTAATGCGTGGTGTGTCCTGGTGGGAGTTCCTGCGCTGTTCTTGATAATAGTGTATTCCTGGAAATTGAAGAGGCAGTTATTCGTAGGAAACCTGGCAGTAGCCCTGCTCTCTGCTCTGGCCTTACTATACGGCGGAATTGCCACGGGTAATATCCAGCTGGTATCGATTTTGGCCCTGGTTGCGTTTTTTGCGACTGTTTCCAGAGAACTGGCAAAAGACATTGAAGATATAGAAGGCGACCGAATAGGTGGCTCCCAGTCCCTGCCTGTCCTCCTTGGAGAAAATGTGACTGCTCAGATAGCAGGGGGATTCCTTGCTCTGGCCATTGGTACATCATTGCTTCCGTATATGCTGGAGATCTTTGACAGTCTGTACCTGATACTGATCATACCAGTGGACCTGGTCATGGGATTTGTCATGGTGCAGATGCTGCTGAAAAGTATTGAGAAAATGCCAGTATGGCAGAAAATACTCAAGGTGGGAATGTATGTTACCCTGGGAATATTCCTGGTGGCACGCTTGATATAGGCTCTATGTGGAAAGAGGTGCGCAGAATTTCAGCGCCTTCTGGTGTATGTCAAACGCTGCAGGTGTGTCTCCAATGTATTCCCCTTCCACGTGGATAGAGAGGGGCTGGGGGGAATGCAGCTCCACATGGTGCCCTCTGAAAGCTGCTACCTTGGGGTTACTCAGGTGGGTTCCCCGGTACAGCGTGGGCAGCTTCATTAGTGATTCAAGCCGGCTCAGGTCCCCAATGATGATGACGTCAAACAGCCCATCATCCACTTCTGCATGGGGCGCAATGTTCATGCCCGCCCCCACATATTTCCCGTTAGCTACATCCACGAACATAACCTTCTGATGAATGTGCAGGTCATCAATGGTGAGGGAAACCTCGGCACTCTTGTACTCTGCCAGGTGCTTCAAAATACCCATGATGTAGGGGACAGTTCCCATCTTGGGCTTTGTAACCTGGCTGGTAGTCTTGGAAACGAGCCCGTCAAATCCCATGCCTGCCACCCCGATAAAATACCTCTTTTCACAACCAAAGGTCACACACCCTGCATCTACCCTGCGAATTACATCCTGGGAAATAGAACGGGAGGCAGTAATGCAGTCGGTGAACAGTCC
>JACVGW010000141.1 GCA_018992565.1 Theionarchaea archaeon | reverse complement strand
ATCATCGCAGGTGCTGACAGAGACGCCACCAGAGAAGCAGCTCAAGACCTGATTGACCAGCTGTAAACATATTTTTCTTTCTTTTTTGTATTTTCTTCTGTTTCTTGTTCTTGGGAACGCCATATCAAGTCTTGCAGCGCAGGAATTGGTTCTTAGACTTTGAATGGTTTTTCTGCTGGAGGATTCAGAGTGGTCTTTTTCTGGAAAAACGTATAATACGAGAAGAAAAAGCGAGCACTGGGAGTAGTGTCAGACTGAGAGCGCTATTAACCAGGATAAGGGGTCCAGAGGTTCTCCAAGTCATAATGGCACCAATCGTTGAACCACTGTATTCCTCAAACTCTGTAGTGCTGGTAAATCAGTATCATCAATACACTCGAAAAGAAAAAGAAATAAAAAAGAGACGATTAAAAGGCTCTCTGAGTTAAACAGGGTGTTTCAGGATCTCCCATGAGGTTGATCTCAAAGTAGCACCATCTATATGTTCCATTGGACTCCGCTGCAGAGATCCAGTAACTCTTGGCCTGATTTAGAAGTTCTCCTAGGTTCTGTTTTCCATCACTGAACAGAGCTCTGAACATGGTTTCTAGGAATTCCCCTGAGTACTTGGAGGCATCAAGTGAGGAATACCATCCATAGTTGTCGTTCATCATGGTGGCAATGGCTCCTGCGTCATCCTTGACATACATTTCAGCCAGACAGTCGTTAGCCTCGAATTCTCCGGTGATGCAGGCAACGCTCATGTGAATGGGCCAGAAGTCAGTGTTGATTAGACTCGGAACGTCTGCGTTATACCAGGCAACCTCTCCCCCCACTTCATAGCAGATGCCGTAGACTGTGGTATTGCCATGTCCTACGTGCTGGAACATGAGGGGCTTTCCGTTCCATGCAGTGATCCAATCGGACTTAGATACATTGCCGTTCTCTTCAAACAACTCTCGTTTTTCGTAGTCGGAGGGTGTCCAGTACTCGCAGTCCCAAGCGATCACTCTGGCATCAGGGGTGTTGTCTCTGGCCAATCGAGACTGGTGGAACTGACAGATTTTCTGTTTGGGCGCTAGTTCATAGGCTATGACCTTGTTGACAAATACTTGAGCTTCATCAACTGTCTCCACAGGTGCCCTTCCAACGAAGACCTCCTCCAGCCAGTCAATGCCATCTCTTTCTTCTCCGTAGCGTTGGTCACCATCTGCGTCAAATGTGCCATCCAGACATCCGAAGTACATGTCAGCTGCCATGTCTGGATCTCTTCCTCCTTGTACCCTTACATAGAATCCTCTGTAAGGAACAACATCCACATCTCCACCCAGGAGACACCAGTTGGTTCCCCAGGTATTATAGGCGTCTGTGATAAAGTTCCTCACCCTCATGGGATTGTCCAGCCCTGTGTAGTTGGAGTAGATCCACTGGATATCGACAATTTTCGTTCCATTCACGAAAGCAGCTTTGTGGTTGGCAAGTGCCTGGAAGGTAGGCGTCAGCGCGTCGCTGGTTATGATGACGTATTCGTAGGTCCCTGATTCAAGGAGTGGTGACACACTCTGCGCAGGAGTCGTGTAGGTATTCACTGTTTCAGGGTTGTCTACCAGATCTATGATAGCCTCTCTGTCTGCACTATGTCCTCTGTACAGGGTATGACCGGGGCCTCTCTGAGTCTTGACGTTCACTGTTATCGTTTCATAGAGTGTTACTGTCTGCGATTTTGGCTGGTATTGCAGTGGGAACAAATTTACATACAGTATTTGGAACCCTCTGAAAGATTGAACAGAAAGGATGTCAATCATCTTACCAGGGTAGGGATTGTCTGAGCCATAGATTCCACTGTTTCTCCCCACCTTGACGGGAGTGTCACTGAACGTACATGGGGGCTGTCCCCACTGGATGTCAATTCCCTGCTGGATGATGGGGCTGCTGTGGGAAATAGTGACATCAGTAACCTCAGTGTCTTGAGGGAGAAGAATCCGTGCGGGATAGTAAGGTACCAGTGGTTCACCTGCAATCTCCTGTAGAATACCGTTCTCTATAACCCAGTGGTTGTTTATGAAGATGGTGTCAAATGTGTACTCCACACTGACGGAATTGTTACTCGATATAACAGACGGGATACTCATTGCGAGTATCATTACTAACAGCATTGCTTTTTTTCCTTTCAACTCTTTCACCTCCTGTGAGATTTGTGACAGAAAACCCCGGTAATTTAAGAACGTTTTCATTGTTCACATTGTTTAAACATCGTAAAACATCAACAATTCGAATCTTAATACATTTAGCACAGTTTCATATGGTTTAGAACGGTTGAAGTAAAATTCCAGAGAGTCTTTGTCTCAAATAGACTGCTGGAATACTTTCTTCTTTCCAGGAAAAATGATTTGTTCCAAGATCAGAGATATGCCTCATCCCACATGTTCAGTGCGCACAGATCTTTGAATTTCAGAATAATCCAGAAAGAAGGAGGAATCATAGGATGAAAGAACCCGGAAAGGCTGGGAAAATTGCCTGATCGAGATATTCACGTTGCATGTACACTGTGGGGGCCTTAAAACTGCTGAGGGATTGAAGGAGCACATCGTAGATATGTCTATCATATCTGGTCCTCTTAAGCTTTTCAAACCAGTCAAAGACACTTTCAAGTGTCCTGATGCAGGGGTTGGTTATTATAACCTAAGGCAAAGCGGATTAAAGGATCAGGAATATCCTTCAGAAGGATTAAATAGTCTTGAATTCTCTTAAAGAAAGGAGGTGTGAATATGAAAATAGATAATTGGACCAGAGGAATATTTACAGTCTTCTTATTGATTCAGGTAGTGCCATTAGAAGATCCCGGAATATTTCAAATAACACAGGATACAGCAAGACAATGGTCCCCAGCAATTGATGAGAATATTGTAGTGTGGACAGATTGGAGAAATGTGAAGACATTCTCTAGTTACAACCTTGATATTTACGGGTATGAACTTTTGACAAGAAAAGAATTTCAAATTACAAAAGATCAAGATGCACAAGAATTTCCTGCAATATACGGGAATATTGTTGTGTGGGAAGATAATCGAAATGGTAATGAAGATATCTACAGGTACAATCTAGTAACACAAGAAGAATTCCAAATAACAGAAGATCCGAGCTTCCAAAGCTATCCTGCAATCTATGGGAATATTGTCGTGTGGGAAGATCGGAGAAATGGTAATGAAGACATCTACGGGTACAATCTAGTAACACGAGAAGAATTCCAAATAACAGAAGATCAAGGAAACCAAGAATATCCTGCAATCTATGGGAATATTGTCGTGTGGGAAGATCGGAGAAATGGTAATGAAGACATCTACGGGTACAATCTAGTAACACAGGAAGAGTTTCAGATAACAAGTAATTCGAAAAGACAAAGTGCACCCGCACTTTTTCGAGACATTGTGGTGTGGCAAGATAATCGAAATGGTAATTATGATATCTTTGGGTACAACCTTTCAACGAAGGAAGAATTTTCTATCATAACAAATCCAGGTGATCAAGTGTGGCCAAAAATATATGGAGATATCGTTGTTTGGACAAATCTTGGCTATGACAGATTGGATGTCTCTGGTTATAACCTTTCAACAAAAGAAGAATTCTGGATATGGGCTGGGAAAGAAGCAGTAATTTGTAGAGAGTACATTGTGTGGACAAGTCGAGAAGACATCTTTGGCTGCAATCTTCATGAAAAACAACAAACGACACTTCCTGAGACTGCACCTCCTGAGACTGCACCTCCTGAGACTGCACCTCCTGAGACTGCACCTCCTGAGACTGCACC
>JACVGW010000008.1:52974-60733 GCA_018992565.1 Theionarchaea archaeon | reverse complement strand
ATTTTCACCAAGACATACTCAGAAAAGGATATTGCTGGCGTTGCATTTCTCAGTCTAGAAGGTGAAGTAATGTGGCAGAAGGACCTGGGTTTTTTTTCACCGGATGCTATGGGAGGATCCAGTGACCTCTTGGTCGTCGGGGCTTCTGGCACGTTATGGGCATTCTCAAGGACAGGAGAAGCCCTATGGGGATACAAGCACACAATAGGAATTAACCAGGTCGTTGTTGCCCCTGACAGTTCATGCATCATATTTACTGATTATGACTATACTATCAACTGTGTGTCACAGAACGAGTTACTGTGGTCATCTGCTCCAGGAGATGTGCATTTCGGAGATACTGGGCGCAATGTGAGAATTGCTCCTGACAGCTCCTATGTGGTATATGGATCCAAGAAAGGGGGATCATCCCTGGTAGCAGCCACATTAGCGGGACAGGAATTATGGTCATTCCCTGTGAAAGAATACCTTCTTTCAGCAGAGATTACTCGTGACAGCGAATATATTATTGCAGGTGCTTATAATCATGTATACAAACTCAACCGTGATGGAACTCTCGTGTGGGATAAGAGAATTCCAGGAAACAATTACTATCTGGCCCTTACACCTGAAGCAGACTTCATTGCCGTTGGGGGTATTGGATTACCTTCCACCTTTTTCCTGTTAGATGGGACGGGCAATGCTCTATGGGCAGTCAACAGTCTTGATAGAATCTGGGCAGTGACTATCAGTCCGGATGGCAAACATGTAGCCTTTTGTAATCGCCTTCATCGGCTTTACATACTCACTAACCCTCCAGAATAGACAATTTATATCAGTAAGTGACATGTGTCAATATCCCTACAGTGCGGACAACCTAAATGATGACACACAGATGACAGGGTGCTGACACGCGCCAGCTCACCATCTGAGACATGATGGACACTCAGATAGTACCTATTGAGAATGGTCCAGTATCTACTACATGAGGAATGAATAGTGCACCCGGTATCAACTCAAGCAGTGGTTTTCTGACAAGGGGAAAACTGAGCTCGGGAAAGAGAATCATGGAATGTGGTCATGGTACTACCAATGGAAAGCCTGCCTTTTTCCATGCCATAATACCGCCTAAGACACCGCTCACCTTTTCAGTACCTGAACGCTGCAACAAGCTGGTAGCAATTCCCGTTTTGTACCCGGAATCACAGTATACCACCACATTGGTGTCAGGGATTTCTGAAAGGTGATCTCTCAAGGTCCCAACATACATGTGGTGAGCACCTTGTATGTATCCTTCTTCCCAGTGTCTCTTCTCTCTCACATCCAAAAGGTATACGGAGCTATTCAATGCTTCATACAATTGATAGACTGTCCATGTGTCAATAGTCTTGAAGGGATACCCATTCTTGTACCAGGAAGCAAACCCTCCTGCCAGATATCCAGAGAGATTATCATAGCCCAGGCGAATAAGATACCTCACAATCTCTTCCGTGTTCTCAGACCCTTCTCCCACCAGGATAATGGGGTCCTCATAATTCAGAATCCAGCCAGCAAACAATGGCAGCCCATCTTTCCAGATATGTACGCTACTCGGTATGTGTCCCCCCGCAAAACTGGGAGGAGTCCTGACGTCCACCACCTGCGCATCCTTTTCAGAGGTGAGCTCTTGAGGAGATACTGGACGGAGAAAGGGCAGCCCGTGAAGAAGAGGTGCTCCTTCCTTGTTATACACTTCCATTTTTCTGAAATAAGGGGGTCTGTACAATTCTTCATTCAATTTGTATTGCACAAAATCCTCTTTGTTCTTCTGGAGGACAGGGTTGGTCTTTTTCTCATATCCAATAGTTGTATATTCGTGGTCTGCAAGCTCAGCCCCACACACGCTCCCTGCCCCATGAGCAGGACAGACTATCACTCCATCTCCAAGTGTGAGCAGCTTCTCTCTTACAGAATCGTACAGTGCTTCTGCCAGTCTCCGGCCCTCTCTAGTTCCATATAAGTCAGTTCTTCCCACATCACCTGCAAACAAAGCATCTCCTGTGAACACCATATACACATTCTCTCCCACTTCCGTATCCACTACTGCTATTGAAATGCTCTCATCTGTATGTCCTGGAGTTTCAAGAATCTCAAAGCGAATACTACCTATGGAAAAGGTGTCTCCCTCCTTCACTGTAGTCCCATAGCCAAAGTCGAGGCCAGCCCCATGAAGGATCTCTGCCCCAGTTATCTCTGCTAGTTCTCCTGAACCACTGACATAATCTTCATTGCGATGCGTTTCAAAAATGTAAGAAACCTTCAGGTTGTGCTTTCTGCTCAGGTCCAGGTAGATATCACAGTCTCTGCGAGGGTCAATAACTGCAGCTACCCCTCCAGCACCAAGAAAGTATGAATTGTGCGCCAACCCTTCTGATTTGACTGTGGTGAACAACATGTGATACCCTCGGGTCAACGCGGATTTTTCCCAGTAACGGTAGGATTCTCCGGATACGACGTCCACTCAGTAAAGGAACCTTCATAGATTTTGACCTTGGGATAGTTCAAATACCACGTAAATAGAATGAATTCATTGGTAGCTTCGCGTCCTGTGCCGCAGGAACATATAATGGTCTTATCGCGGGTTATCCCCTTTGATTCCAGAGCAGCCAGTATTTCATCATCTGGTCTCAGGAGACGCGTATTGTCAGCTGCCATCAGGCTTGTCCAGGGAAGGTTTACAGCCCCTGGTATGTGTCCCGGCTTGATCCATGGCCCCTGGCCTTCGTACACATGTGAAGGACGAGCGTCGAGCAAAATAACATCTTTCCTGTCTTTCATGGCCTTGAATTCCTCGTACTCGACACAAAAATCTCTCTGGACTTTCACCGTGAACGTGGATTCTTTCACAGGGGGAAAGACCTTAGTAACAGGGTTTCCTTCCGCCTTCCACTTATCCAGTCCACCGTCCAGTATATAGACTGCTGGATGCCCAAACCGAACCAGTGTATAAGCCACCATAGTCTGCTCCAGTCCATCCCCCCATTTCTTGAAGCTCCCCACGCCTGTGTACACCACAACGGGCTGGCTGGTCAGCCCAATCCTGCGGAAATTGGCCTGCATTACCTCATCTGGGCAGTAGACAGCAGGTCTTCCCCTTAGAGGAACACGAAGCAGTCCTTCATTGAAATAGACAGCCCCGGGTATGTGTTCAAGTATGTAGTCATGAACATTGGGCTGCACATCCACTCTCAGTATGTTCTCATCAAGATGTGCTTCCAGCCACTCTGTGGAAACCCATCTAATTCTTCCCTCACCTGGAGGGTACGGATATTGTCTGGTCATAGGAATACCTCCTTTAGTAAGATGATTTCTCCCAGAATCCACATATCACGTTAGATTCCATACTTATATACATAGTGATCATCCATGAGAAGGAGGCAGTATCAGATTCATTGTTATTCACTCTATTTAGAGTGCCCATTACCACGCCAAGATTTATAAGGCTCTTCTCCTGTCTAGGTGCAGGTGATATTTATGGCACATTTACGACCTGGAAAAATAGACCGAAATGTGGACAAACCCTCATACACCCGAAAGAAGTACATACGAGGAGTTCCCGGTCTCAAGATCGTGCACTTCGACATGGGGAATACCAGACGAAATTTCCCCTTTGAAGTCTCACTGATGGTCAATGAACCGGTTCAGATCAGGCACAATGCGCTTGAAGCTGCCCGCGTTATCTCCCATCGGTATCTTGAGAAACGGATTGGCCCCACAAATTATCACATGAAGATCAGAACCTTCCCGCACGAAATTCTGAGGGAGAATCGGATGGCGTCGGGAAAGAAAGCAGACCGATACGGAGATGGCATGAGGCGTTCTTTCGGCAAGCCAGTTGGAACGGCAGCCCGGCTGGAAGAGAATCAGAAAGTGATCTCCGTTTGGGTGGATGAAAACAGGATTGCTCACGCTAAAGAAGCTCTGAGAAAAGCAGGACACAAGTTTCCAGTCCGAGTGACGATCTGCGTGGGAAATGCCTGATAGTCTTCTGCTTAATATCTCCTTCTTCCATAACTCCTATCCCGGCCTCCATATTTCCTGTCCTGACCTCCGAATCGCGGCCGGCGCTCTACTTTCTTATCGGAGACGTTATTCCCTGTGTTGGGTTCTATCTCCTCGGAAATTTTCTCCATGTGCCCGAGTCTACCCAGACTGAGCCGCATGGAATCCTTGAATACGGTAATGTATCCGTTCTGGATAGAATAACACGTCCCCTCTTGTACAGCCTCAATGTCCTCATTCCAGACACTGAGAATAATACAGCCGGTGGAGTCGCCCACCAGGACATCAGAGACTCGATGCGTGGTGCCATCCTTCCGCGACACTACCTCACGGGGTGCACCTTTTTCTATGACCTGGACGTTGAGATTCACATTCCGGGACCCAGGATTCAGATCTTCGACTTTCATGATAGGTTCCACATAGATACCTCCGCTCCTGGTGAGATGTTGTCCCTTAAATGGTTTCGGATGTACCAGGTCTCTTCCGCGTAGTCCAAGTCCACCGCACCATCATGAACCCTTCACAAGAACGAGTCAGGTGGATCTTCTCTCCGGAATTTTCCCGATCAAGCTTACTTCTCGCCTGCTAAAGTCAGGATTGCTGCAGCAATATCACCATTAGACTCCTTGAGTGCGTTTTCTGCTTCTTCCCGTGTGCATTTAGTCTGTTCTATTACCATCTTGATGTCCCCTTCTGGTATCTCCTTGTGCCTCCTCCTCGTTGTGTAATTCCCTGACACCTGAAACGTCTTCTGACCAGCAGCACTGATAGATGCAACATCAGGATTCTTGAATACATATTCCTCATCAGGAGTTCTAATAATGACTTCTTCTGCTTCGATCTCATTCATCTTGACGCCAGCCTGCTTCATCAGCCTGCGCATCCTCGTATCGAACATTACATCCCTCCTACATGATTCGCTCTTTCATGTCGAAAAGCAGTCCTTCCTTACCTATGCGGTAGCCAACATTCTTGGTGTTGTAGACCATCTTCTTGAACTTGTAGATGTTCATGAATAGCTCTGTGAAGTGATGCCCCACCACCTTCCGTGAGAAATGGACTACGTTGTCTGCCAAATAGAGAAGTGCGGTCTCTACTTTGGGATCATGCATTCCGTCCACCAGGATGAATACATACGAACCCCCGTATCTCTTGGCCATCATTCGCATGCGATCAAAGAACTCACACACCATATCGGGGCTGTTGTTCTGCAGGATGAAGGATAGAGAATCCACCACACACCTGCATTCTCCACGAGTTTTCTTGATCTCTTCAAAAAGCGCGTGTTCTATCTGGTCTATGGCCGTGAGATCATGAGCAAAAATCTTGAAGGGTGCGATTTTCTCGTCTGTGTACTCCCTGTAACGGGGGGTGAATGCATCAATGAAATGAAGTGTTCTGTTGTAGTACATATCAGCATCCCATCCAAAGAAGGTGATGTCCTCCAGAATGTCCTCTGGGGCCTGGTTGCTGGTGAAGTAGACTCCTTCACCTCCTTCTTTCAATCCACGGTACAGGATACTCCAGGCTACTACTTCAGCTCCACTCCCTGGGTGAGAGTGCAATATGGTTGTAGTTCGGTCGGGAATGCCACCACCGACCAGAATGTCCAGGTCCTGACTACCTGTGCTGTAGACCTTCACCATGGGTAGTATTATAGGGTGTCACTCTTAAAAGGTTTGCTTTGGAGTCACTTGAAAGACATAGAATGGGGGTTATTCTCCTGGAAAGAAGAGGGTGTCATACCCTCTTCTAAGGCTCTTCCTGTTTTCTTCTGAATTCACAGAGTCTCCTCATCCATGTTCCTGGGGGGATTCATCCTTCTCTAATCAGCTCATGATTTACTTTTTTCACATCTATGAAGGTTATATGTCCTTGTTCTTCCAACAATGGTTTTTCTGGGTGAATATATCATCAAGAAAAAAGTCGGTAAGGCACGGGTGCCTGCAAATGAGAAAGATTTATATACTGTATTGCACTCCACGATAATATAGTGCTGCAGAAAGAGGTGGAAGTGTGAACGTGGGCTATGGAGATTGGGTGGAAGGCAGCGCCAGATGGACGCTGACCATAGGCAGTCCTTACTGTTCTTTGGTGACATTGTCATTCTCCGGAGTGATACACAGCTATCAAAGTCTTCAGAGGTGATAGAATGAAAGGAAAGACGCAGGTAGTGTTTGTTTTTGTTTTGATCCTTATTCTGTTTTCTATGACTGGAGGTACTCCAGGCTTTCAGATTAATGTGTCTGGAAGTCAGTATGTAGTCTTATATGATATGTATCATTCGTTCAACACCGAAGGTAAGTATAGCAAAATGAGTTCGCAATTGCAGGCCTCATTCATTGTGGAGTTTTCACATGAGATAGTGACTGAATCCAGGCTTTCGAGCTGCGACATATTTGTGATTACCACGCCGATAACTACGTTTTCTACAGGTGAGGTCTATAATATAGGCAAGTTTGTGGAGGAAGGTGGGGGCCTTTTACTCATGGGCACTGGATGGTACTGGGTCGATTATCACAAGAGACCAATCGAAGAGTACCCCTTGAACCAAATCGCAAGAGAGTTTGGGGTCGTGATAAATAATGACGGAGTACTGGATCCTACAGACTATGAGCCTTCGAGAGATCCAGGGTTCGCAATATTCACGAATTTTGCAGTGCATCCCGTGACAGATGGTCTGGCAAGCATCCATTCAGGAGTTGTGTCCTCTCTCTCGATGACAGGAAGTGCGGTACCTATCGTAATGGGCGATGAGGACTCCTATTCAGGGTACCACGAGAAGACATATGGGGTCGGAGAGTATCCCCCTATTGTGGCTGCCCTGGAGTATGGAAAAGGCAGAGTGATTATCATCGGACAGGATACTTTTCTTTCTGATTTCGATCTTGAGAAATACAGCAATCTGAAATTCGGACTGAATATATTTGATTGGCTGTCTCCCACCGTTGTTCCTCCTACCGACAATGATAACGATAATGATGGATATCCCCACCCGTATGACTGCAACGACAATGATGCCAGCATCTACCCGGGCGCTATTGAACTCTGTGATGGGAAGGATAATGATTGTGACGGGGTAGTAGATGAGGATTTCGATAAAGATGGTGATGGGTGCACTACCTGTGGTGGGGACTGCAACGACAATGATGCCAGCATCTACCCGGGCGCTATAGAACTCTGTGATGGAAAGGATAATGATTGCGATGGGGCAATAGATGAGGATTTCGATAAAGATGGCGATGGATATACTACCTGTGGTGGGGACTGCAATGACAATGATGCGAGTGTCTACCCGGGAGCAACAGAACTCGATGATGGGAAGGATAATGACTGTGACGGATTAATAGATGAGGGTCTTGCGGAGGACAAGGACCATGATGGATATTCTCTTCCATCTGACTGTGATGACAATGATGCGAGTGTTCATCCAGGAGCTATAGAACTCTGCGATAAAAAGGATAATGACTGTGATGGGACAGTAGATGATGACTTCGACAAAGACGGTGATGGGTATACTACCTGTGGCGGAGACTATAACGACAATGACGCCAGCATTCATCCAGGAGCTATAGAACTCTGCGATAGGAAAGATAATGACTGTGACGGACTCATAGATGAGGATTTTGATAAAGACGGTGATGGATATACTACTTGTGGCGGAGACTATAACGACAATGACGCCAGCATCTACCCGGGAGCTATAGAACTCTGCGATAGGAAGGATAATGACTGTGAC
>JACVGW010000008.1:48701-52874 GCA_018992565.1 Theionarchaea archaeon | reverse complement strand
GATGGATATACTACTTGTGGCGGAGACTATAACGACAATGACGCCAGCATCTACCCGGGAGCTATAGAACTCTGCGATAGGAAGGATAATGACTGTGACGGATTAATAGATGAGGATTTTGACAAAGATGGTGATGGATATACTACTTGTGGCGGAGACTGCAACGATAATGATGTGAACGTCTACCCGGGAGCCACAGAGCAAGATGACGGAAAGGACAACAATTGCAATGGGTTGATTGATGAAAATCATTCTGAACCTGCGGCACTTTTTGATGTTTCACCCGAAACTTTTCAGAGATCCTTCCTTGTTATGGGGGGAGTTCTGGCATTTGTCTTCCTGATTTTCTTCCTAAGACGCATGATCAAGCATAATGTACCGGAATTCCCAAAGACTCCATCCCGGGACAATACAGAGGACTTGGTGATTCTCTCTCTTGAGAAGCGGACTGAAACAGAGTATCGAGCATCTCTAGAGTCCCTGCACAGGACGATATATCCCGTTGGATCAACTCGCCCCATTGAAATCTCTCCAAAGGTTCGTTCCGAAATCATTTCAAGGATAGAATACACAGCACGATTGGTAACCAATTATTCGAATCCAGAAAGAAGTGTTTCATTGGAAAAACCAGCTGAAGAACTGAAGAAAATGGGCACTGTCATCTACAAGAACTTCGTCCCGAGAGATTTCGCCACAAAACTTGTACATCACTATCTTGTGCTAGAAGTAGAAGATGTGCGGATTCCATGGGAACTCATGTACAGCGATGAGTTCTTCGCTCTGAAATATGCGATTTCCAGAAGAATAAAGAGTGACAAGACCTCAGAGATACAGAAGTCAAAACGAATAAAGAAAAAAGCCCTGATCATAGCCGATCCTACAGGAACAACTCCTGAAGCTATAACAGAATGCGACTACCTTAAGAAAATCCTTGAGCATTACTTCTCTGTTACATATCTAAGAGCTGAGAAAGCTGGAAAAGTGGACGTCATGTACCATCTTTCTCAAGGATATGACATCATTCATTATGCTGGTGAACTGAAAGGGGAATCGTGTCTTCCAGTATATGGGGATGTACTATCCTGCGGGGAGATTGAAAAAAACCTGGAAGGCTCGCCAGTGATTTTCATTAATGGCTGTGGCTCTGCAAAGACGTTTTCCTACGATATTGAAGGACTGGCAAAGGTATTTCTTCAGAAAGGAGCCCTTTCGTTTATCGGAAGCTTGTGGAGAATCCATGACAGGAAAGCAGCTGAAATTGCTGCAGACTTCTACAGGAATTGTCTGTACTATTCCGTTGGGGAATCACTTAGGCTTTCACGGAAGAAAAATTATTCCTCTGAGGATGTCACCTGGGCAGCTTTCGTCATGTATGGTGATCCAACACTTGACCTCCATGGGCGAAATCAGTTCCGCTGAACTGGTAGCGTGCCAACCGCACTAATGAAATGCGGTCTATTCACACGCAGCACAGTGAAGGATACTAATTCGGTTTGGACAAAGCAGGTACGGTGGGCTCCCTGCTCTACACTCTTGTACACGTTTCTGAAGGCGGTAGTTTCGGCCAGAGTGTGGATAATATGCTGACAGGTTGGATTTAATGCGCACACTGGCGTTTGTCACTCTCGTGTGGACTACTTCACGTGCAGAGACCTGCTGGGTGATGCCCAGATGTACACAAAGGATTGTGATTCCAGATTCTATTCCAGAATAAGAGTATTCCAGAACAAGCGTGTTCAACAACTAACCCAAATACTTATAAGCTGGTTGTAGTCTGCTAAAACTGAGTAATAGGTGACAATCATGAACACCAAGTTGCTGTCATATATTGCAATATTCGGCGCATTAGGCGCAGCATTAGGATGGATTTCCATACCCGTAGGGCCAACAAGAGTATTCCCGCTGCAACACACTATTAATGCCATATCAGGGGTCTTAATCGGTCCCTGGGCTGTCGTATCTTCCCTCATTGCAGCCACTGTCAGGTTCTCCACAGGCATGGGGAGTATTCACGCCTTTTCGGGAAGTCCCTTTGGAGCCTTAGTAGTCTCATTAGTATACAAATTGATAAAGAAAGATGCAGCAGCCTTTTTTGAACCTGTGGGAACAGTATGTATTGGTGGAACGCTGAGCGGGTTACTGATTGCCCCCTTCATCACGGAGAATGCCCCCACCCTCTGGTTTTTCTGGACTGCTTTTGGGGCAAGCTGCATCCCCGGAGCTATATTAGGCTATTTTATCTTGAAAATTCTGAGGAGGTCGAATGTGGAAATTTACCGAGCTTCAGAATAAGAAGACTCTCATACTTGGTGAGGTTCATACCGGGAAAACGTGGCTAACTCAATCCTTGCTGCAGGAGGCAGAATCTCTGACCAGCAATATAGCTGTCATTGATATGGCCCCCGACCCAATAAAAGGAGTAGGAGGAAAACTTCAGCCTACCTCTCCTGAGACAGCGTACTACACAACAGATATCTTGACTCCCAGGCTTTCCGGGAAGACTGCAGGAGAAATAATCCAATTAGCAGAGACTAACAAGAAAAGAATAGAATCCCTTTTTCAAAATTATGTTCCACGCGACGTCCTTTTCATAAATGATATTTCTATCTATCTCCAACGAGGAAGTGTAAAGACCATTGTTCATGTCATATCTTCCTCACACACGGTTATCATGAATGGGTACCTGGGCACCAGCCTGGGAGAAGACCCATTCTCTCAAAGAGAAAGAGAATCCATTCTAAGTCTGCAGGAATTCTGCGATGTACTGATCAGGAGGTGATAATATGGAAAGAATAGCTGCACAGGAGAGAAACTTCACAGGACTAGATTTTTTTCTTCTCTGGGGTGGAGCAGCTGTATCTCTGGCTGAAATACTTGCAGGAGGCATACTCGCTCCTTTAGGAGTTGCCACAGGTGTGCTGGTAATCCTTTTTGGTCACATTATTGGAAATACACCACTAGCTCTGGGTGGAATCATAGGCTCAGAAGAAGGAATCCCCACCATGGTATCCACTCGACCTGCATTTGGCGTAAAGGGGAGCTATCTGGCTGCTGTACTCAATATTGTTCAATTGATTGGATGGACGGCTATCATGTTGATTATCTGCGGTGAAGCAGCCAATACGGTCATGAAGAGTCTCACTGGGGTATCCAACCTATCAGCATTGATCATCATCTCTGGTGTGGTCACAACTGCCTGGGCTCTGGTGGGCCACAAGAGCTGGAAGTGGCTGCAGCGCATATCTGTCAGTGCTCTGCTGGTCTTATGCGTTATCATGACGTATGCTGTCTTCAACAAGGGAGTACCTGAGGCGCCCTCAACACATGACCTGTCTCGTGCCTTAGCTCTGGACCTGGTGATTGCTATGCCCATATCCTGGCTCCCTCTGGTATCAGATTACTCGCGATACGCCAAGAGCACAAAGCCTGCCTTTGCTGGCACATGGATTGGGTACTTCATCATATCCAGCTGGATGTACATTCTGGGGTTGGGAGCTGCAGTCTACACGGGAAATGCAGAACCTGTCCCCATGATGCTGGCACTGGGATTGGGTGTACCCGCCTTACTCATCGTATTCCTCTCGACCTTTACCACGACCTTCCTGGATGTGTATTCTACTGCTGTCTCTGCACTGAATATCTCGGAGAACCTCAGTGAAAAAAAAGGTGTCATCATGGGTGGTATTCTGGGCACTGCTTTGGCCCTGGTGTTCCCCATGACCCAGTATGAGTCATTTCTCTTATTGATCGGATCCATGTTCTGTCCCCTGTTTGGGGTGGTGCTCACAGACTACTTTGTCATCAGGAAGTCGTATGCTGATGATTCGCTGTTCACCGAACGAGCCATTAACTGGATAGCTATTGGAGCCTGGGTTATTGGAGCTGTGGTTTATCAGGTGCTGATACCTTTAAATGTGGGCAGTTCGATACCCAGCATGGTAGTAGCGGCAGTAGTCTACTACGGCTTAATGAAGGTGAGCTCATGAAGGTTGCTCTTACTATTGCCGGATCTGACTCAGGTGGCGGCGCAGGGATACAGGCTGATTTGAAGACCTTCGCTGCCTTTAAGGTATTCGGAACCAGTGTCATCACATCAGTGACTGCCCAGAATACGGTGGGTGTTTCGGGAATACATGATATGCCTGCTGATTTTGTGGGTGAACAGATTGATGC
>JACVGW010000008.1:37335-48601 GCA_018992565.1 Theionarchaea archaeon | reverse complement strand
GAAGTCTTTTGGAATTGAAAATGTCATACCTGAAGTGCAGTCAAACCTCGTGATGGCTTTGTCCGATGCACGTGACACAAAAGATGTGGCAGGATTTCCAGGGAGAATCGTACGGTACAAAGAGACCATAGACGCAGTAGGATGTCCAGAGTTTGGGGCATCGTCACATATGGCACGAGTGGTCCTCGCAGCAATGAAGTATGATCCCGGCACACGGTCTGCCATGAACATCCGCTATGGGGAAGACGTGGTGGAAGCAGCCAGAAAGGCAGGGTTCATACTCAGTGAATTCTCCAGAAAAGATGAACCAAAGCACATCAAGGAAAAGGAAGGGTCTACCCTGGACTGGGGAACAGCAAAAGCAATAGAGGATCTGGGTAGAGTACCGGACATGATTTATGATCTGGGTGGGATCTCCAGAGAAGCTATGGTACGGGTTCTGGGAAGAACCTCACTGGATGTAGTCCACAAAGTGAAGAAGGTAGTAGAGTCTCTGTAAAGCAGGCTCGCCCACATTCTCTTCCCTTCTTTTTTGTGTTTTTCCTATTTCGATCCAGCAGTAGCTCAGGGGCTCATGTACTGATAGTTCAAGCATTCTCAATGAGAATGATCTCACCAGAGAATTTCCCTTCCTGCTGGCCGAGACCAATTATCCTTTTCTGAACTCACAATTATTGCAGCGAGCACATGGTGGTAGTGTATCCGTATTCTCATCCAAGTGCAGGTCTTCTCCACACTTCGTGCAAATATACCTGCCCATTCCCGGCTTCTCACCGCACTTGTACGTTTTCAAGGGCTCACCTCCATATGACTAATGTAGCATATTGGGACTCGTATTATAAATACTTTCTGGAAAATTCGGTCATTCATGACCTCTCCGATCCAGAACCCACAATTTCTGCCGTGGATTACGCGAATTCATTAATTATCCACCGTAAATCGAAAAGAATAGACTTCATGAATAAAATAGAGAGAAAAGGAGCAATAAATGGGAAACAAAACTATATGAAGGATCAACCACATCAAACCGTTGAAGAAATAAAAGACAAAAAAAGGGAAACAGGAGAAATAAAAAAGGAATTACCAGTACATGCGCACCGTATAGGTTAGTGTAACCTCTCCATCTGCAGCTACGTCAATGTACCACACGGCCGTATAGGCATCTTCCTGGTTCCAGTCATGTGATGACTCAGTAATCCTCCATTCTCCCCAGAAGTGATCAAGAACAGTAACAGTGATATCATCTGCCTTGTGATTTCTCAGGGAGACTTCATAACTGATCTCTGCCCCACGTGTTCCCAGTTGATTGTATTGGGTCTGCTTCTTCTCTGCCACCACATCAAAAGCATCTCCGACGTAGATGCGTACCTTCTCATCCTTGGGAGTGTGATCAATGGAATCTTCTCCAATGAACTGCAACTGTCCTTCAGAGTCTTTCTTGTACACTCTGATGATTCCTGCAGGGAGGGGCATCCCCATGTTGTTCTCTTGAGTATTCTCAAGGACCAGCATAACCTTGACAGTTCCTGTGTTCTGCTGGTATCCATAGGAGTACCCCGGATCGAAGACATATTCCTTCTTCACAGATATATTCTGTGCTTCGAACAGAGTCACCTGTTTCTGCTGGTTGTCCAGGATGTCTGTTTTCCGGTCGAGGGTATACATGTGATATTCGAAGAAGGGTTCCTCCTGGAATTGATCAGCAGCCTTGGCAGCCCCTCGTTCTTCTTCCGCATAGGTTGGCACTAGTTGGGGCTGTACTCTGTGGACCTCTCCCGCAATGAGCTTGAGTCGGGCATTCTTATACGATGCACCACTGTTGTTGGTAAGAGTAACCCAGCTCATCAAATCCAGTTCAGTATCATCGTTATTCACCACGGCCACGTAATATGCTTCCCAGTTCAGCCCGGATGTCATGTAGGAGAGCTGCATATCATGAGCACCTGCCTTTTCTGCGTCCAGTAGCCATTTCAAGGTGGGCTTCGTAATTAACCCTTCTGGTAGTTCGGGGAGTGATACCTGTTCACCTTTCACGATGTGCACCCCAGTATCATTCTGAATAATCAATTCATCCCCAGAATAGCTGAGAAGGGAGCCTCTCAAGGTATTCCCTTCCTTGTCTATGACAGTGATGTTCTTCCCCAGGTATTTTTCGTAGATTTTTTCCTTACTTACCAGATCATACAGGTAGTCCTGTTCCAGGACGTAGGATATCCCTGTCAAATCTCTGATGGACACTGAGGTAGGATCAATGAGCTTTGCCACATCCTGGATCATCACCGTGTTCAATCCCTCCGTAAGGTCAATTGTTCGCACTTCTTTAACTACCCCGAAATTCTGATTGTAGATGGTGATTTCCACAGGGGACTGAGAATCTCCAGATACTATAGTACTTGCTAGGACAACTGCTATTACTCCTGTAATGAGGATTATTCTTTTTTTCATGTAATCACTCCTTTTTCTTTGGGTTCAAGATATATAAGGATTTGTATATGCTTCAATTTATCTTGAAGTCATAATTGCATTCTCGCATATCAATGAACCATAGGAGAAAGAAGAGAATGCACAGATGTGGTCCTCCAAGCTACACTACCTTTTTCTATGGTGATTTCATAATCTTTTCATGCGTTCCAGTTCCCATCTCGGCATTTTCCTCATATCAGCCGGAGCCCTTCTCTTTGAAGTATCATTAACCAGGATTTTTTCTGTGTCCCGCTGGTATCACTTTGCCTTCATGGTGGTGAGCATAGCCCTGCTGGGATTTGCTGCCAGTGGTTCTGTGTTGAATGTCTATCCCCGTCTCAAGAAGAGCAGGAATGCCCCCTTCATCTGTTCACTCCTGTTTTCCCTATCTGTAGTAGCGAGCTTCCTCATATCGGGTCGGATTGAGATGGATCCCTACAAGATCATCTTAGACACCTGGCGTCTCTCATATGTTAGCATTTACTATGTAGTCCTGTCACTGCCTTTTCTGTTGGCTGGACTAGTGATCAGCATATACCTCTCTCAGGATTCCAGGAATGCAGGAAGGATCTATGGATTCAACCTGGCTGGATCTGCTGTGGGGTGTTTACTGATTTTCGTCTTTTCTGTTGCTGGGTCCAGAATTGTCCTGGTGAGCTCAATTCTTGGTGCAGCAGGGTCTCTGTTTTTCGCCAGGAGAACCCAGAAAATTGTTCCCTTTCTAGTTATTGCTGTACTTCTCTTCGTACCTGGTACGTTCTTTGACATTACCATATCTCCGTACAAGTCACTGTCTTTGGCTCTGAACTATCCTGAGGCCCGAATTCTGGATACAGAATGGAATGCAGTCTCCAGAGTCGATGTTGTAGAAAGCCCCTTGCGCCAAGCACCTGGACTCTCCCTCATGTATGGAAAAGGGCTGGAGTCTGAATTAGGGGTAACGATAGACGGAGATTCCATATCCTCCCTATCAGAACCAGGTGTCTTCACTGAATATCTTCCCACTGCTGCAGCCTACCTGAAACACCCACAGAGCATTCTGATCATCAACCCCCAAGGAGTAGATGTTGCAGCTGCCAAATACTTCAATGCAGACATCACCATAGCAAATGGAAATCCTTTACCTGTAGAGACTGCACAGAGATTCAGTGACCTGTATGGGGGCGTAACAATAATACATGAAGATAGCAGAACCTTTCTGGCATCTGCTGATGAACGATTTGATATTATCCAGATCTCCCTGTCAGAAAGTATATTTACCAGCTCTGTAGGGCTGTATGGGTTTAATGAGAGTTATTCCTTTACAGTAGAGGCCTTTAGGCAGTACTATGCTCATTTGACTGAGGAGGGGATGTTAGTTGTCACCCGGTGGTTGATAGTTCCTCCTCGAGAACTGCCGAAACTAGTCTCTCTCGTTATAGATACTGTACCTGACCCCGAAACGCAGTTGGTAGTGTTCAGATCGTACTCCACTGTCACAGTGCTTGTGAAGAAAACTCCTTTTACTGACAGTGATATAGACAGCATTACGGAATTCTGTTCCGATAGAGGATTTGACATGGTGTGGGCGCCGGGACTTGGTGCGGATGAGGTAAATAGGTATAATCGCTTTCCCGAACCGTACTTCTACCAGTTAACCAAAGAACAGCTGGAGAATAACCCCCAGGTTGAAAGGGACTATTTATTTGCAGTTGACTCTCCCACTGATGATTCTCCTTTTTTCTTCAACTTCTTCCAATGGAGGAAAGTGAGGCAGGTGGTAGATTCAATGCAGGGGAAGTGGCAGCCCTTGTTTGAGGGAGGGTTCATGGCAGTGGCCATTTTGGTACAGGCTGTTATCCTGTCTCTGGTCCTGGTTGTCATCCCTGCAAAGAAAGTTGTTCTTGATCGGTTCACGTTGCTATACTTCAGTTTGATAGGGTTGGGGTTCATGGCTGTAGAAATTTCGCTTATTCAGCAGTTGATGCTGGTATTGGGACAGCCCGTCTATGCTGTCGCTGCTGTCCTGTTCTGCATCTTGTTGTTTTCCGGGATAGGAAGCTTCATGTCGAAGAGAATTGGGTGGAACTGGGGATTTGTGGGGATATTGGGAATCCTGGGAGTACTCGTTGTAGGATTACCTGCCGGCATCCATGGTGCACTGGGCGTATCAATGCCATGGAAAGTGATGATGATACTGGGAGTGCTGGGACCTCTCTCTATCTGTATGGGCATTCCTTTTCCTGCAGGTATTGTGGTTGCCGGTGAGAACCAGGTTCCTTCTGCCTGGTGTGTTAATGGGTGTGCTTCAGTATGTGGTTCAGTTCTTGCCGTCATTGTGGCTCTGTCGTTCGGGTTCAGAATAGTCCTGGCGTGTGGAGGGCTGTGCTATCTTGTGGCCTTCATAACCCGGATGAAATGGAAGTGCTAAAGACCTGCTCCAGAAAGAGCCCTTGCTCAACCAGAGCAAGCACATCAAAACAGTCTTCTCTCAAGGTTCTCGAGCAACTGAGATACATACACTCTATTTTTGGTGGAATATCACCCGGATGTTTTAATTTTGTACAGCCAAAACCCTTTTCTTGCCCAGACAACAAGAGATAGCATGAGACATGCGATTGAAACAGGGTTGAGTTTTGGACTGACCTCTGGAATCATAACCACTCTAGGGCTCATGGTTGGACTACACTCAGGTACAGGATCGGATGCAGTTGTCATCGGGGGAATCCTAACCATTGCCATAGCAGACGCCTTTTCTGATGCACTGGGGATTCATATGTCTGAAGAGGCCGAGAACAAGCATACATACACTGAAGTATGGGAAGCAACTCTCTCCACATTCTTTTTCAAGTTCATATTTGCATCAACATTCATTATTCCTGTCTTGGTGCTGAGACTATCCACAGCGATCGGAGTCAGTGTGGTCTATGGACTCGTAGTGTTGGTTCTCCTCAATCTCAGGCTGGCCAGAAATCAGCATATCAGCCCTCTAAAACCCATACTAGAGCACTTGACCATAGCCTTGGTGGTGATTGTGCTTACCCACATTGTCGGAGACTGGATATCAAGATTCTTTGGATAGTCAGCTACGTACAGCCTGTGGGTTGCCAGTGACCAGAAATCACGTTGTTTTACACATGTGGCCGGACGTTGAGTGGCAGACTGATAGTACTCAGAACAGAGACTACAGTGGGCCGCTTATGTACACCTCAGTAATGTTTAAGTAATGGAAGGTAGTTCTGCGTACATGGATGATGAAGAGCTATCAAAAGGCATCCCAAAATTGGATTCAACAGAGTTCTGGTATGTAAATGTGAAGATTTCCATTCTCAGAGCCGCCCTTGAGCTCCATGTATGGGACAAGGTTGCGGGCGGCACCACACGTGCAGAGGACATGGTTTCGGAAGAAGGATGGGACCCTGTGGGCACAACTGTACTTCTGGATGCACTGTGCGGCATGGGGCTACTCTGCAAGGATTCAAGAGGATATTGTCTGACTCCCCTCTCAGACTTCTATCTCGTCAAAACAAAATCTACCTACATGGGGGATGTGAGAATAGCACAACTCACATGGGAACATCGGGGAACTCTTGCAGATGCCATAAGAAACGGAAAGAGACCTATAGTCAAGAACTGGACAGATTCTGAGATGGAGGCTGTGTGGGCGGGTCATTCAATCCCCTGTCGTCTTTCTCCTGACCGTTACATGAAGTACTATGAAGCCCTCTGGCCAGCACTGGGATTTGAGAAGAGCAAGAATATCCATGTGCTGGATGTTGCCTGCGGTACTGCGGCTGAGACGTTGTGCCTTGCCTTGCAGAACCCTTCTTCAAAAATTGCACTCCAGGACAGGCCCAGAGTATTGGAAGAGGCAGCTCGAATCGCAGAAAGTCTGGGTGTTTCTAGCCAAGTGACATACGTACCTGGCGACTGGGAAGCGGTTGATTTTGGGGGAGACTATGATGTTGTACTCCTGGGGAGTATAGCTCACTTCTATGGGCCTGAAGGCGTTACTAGGCTTTTTTCAAAGGCAAGAAAAGCACTCCTGCCAGGAGGAACTGCCATAGTCAGTGGGCCTCTGCCTGATGAATCCCGATGCACAGAGGAATACCCGCTTGTTTCTGCTGTATGGGTCTACGCCACAAGTGAAGAAGGAACTATGTACACTTTCTCTGAGTACAGGAGTTTACTGGAACATGCACGGTTCGAGAACATAGAATTACTTGAATACAAGGGAAACAAATACATAAGCGCAAGAAGCCAAAAATGATTCTTAGAGGGCTTCTCTTTTAGTCGGATCCCATTCCTTGTACACGCTCATGGCTAGAGCACATGACTTCCAGAACAGCTTTTGATTGACCAACATCGATTGTTGGCTACTGACTATCCCAGACTGCCCATCAGATATCTTAAAAAGGCCCATAGTAAGGACAGGTCATGACGGAGATTGCAGGCCGGGATGTGATCCTCTCTCATGTTTTAGAATCAGAAAGAAATCATGTTTCCAATTTCCTGGATTTTGCTATTCATGCGATAGAGGCCGCTGATGGATATACTGCTGTCAGGAGGGCTGTTGCCCTTGATGGCACAATACTGAAAATCGAGACCGATTCCTATGATCTTTCAGCATATGACCATATAGTTGTCATAGGATTTGGAAAGGCAGCCGAGCCCATGGCAGAAGCAGTCAATGCTATTATGGAGAAGTTCGTGACTGAGGGAGTCCTCCTCGTCAAGGAAGGTACAGCTAGGAGAAGATTCATCGGCAGAATTCGTGTTCTGGAGGCAGGGCATCCATCACCAACGTACACAGGATATAGAAACGCACAGAAGGTAACAAGATTCATACAAGACCTTCCCAAAGATAGAAGTCTTTTCGTCGTCTTGATGTCTGGCGGAGGAAGTTCTTTGTATGCTGATTTTTTCCCAGGTTCAAAATTCAAGGATGGCACAGACCTTAATGACATGCTGGTTTCCACTGGCGCTGCCATACAGGAAATTAATACAGTAAGGAAGCATATTGCAGAAATCAAAGGAGGAAACCTTGCGCGATTGCTGGAAGGAGCCACCACTATATCTCTGGTACTATCTGATGTTCCTGGCAACGATTTAAGTGTCATAGCTTCTGGACCTCTGGCTCCTGATGTAAGCACATTTGAGGATGCTAAGGCCGTTCTGGATACCTACAGATTATGGGGCAGAGTACCAGAATCAGTTCGAGATCGAATCCTCAGGGGAATTGCTGGTGCAATACCTGAAACCCCAAAACCTGGTTACCCCTGTTTTTCTCACATTCATTCGTATATAGTAGCTGATGCTCTCACCTCCTGTGAGGCAGTTGCTAGGAGAATCGAGGAAGTGTACAGCCATTGCCCGGTCAGGGTGTACCCCACGGTAATGAAAGGTCCTGTGACAGATGGCCTGGCAACAAGCTTGCTTGAATCTCCCCCTGGCTTCACCATCGTGGGACATGAGTATACCTATGGTGCTGACCCCTCCAAGCGCGGTGAAGGAGGGAGACAGCTGCACTTACTTCTTTTAATGGCAAAGCACATGAAAAAATCCGCTGAATACGAGAACCGATTTGTCGTTGGAATTGCCACTGATGGGAAGGACGGCAATTCCTTTGCTGGGGCAGTTATTACCCCTTCACTGGTGGCTCATGCATGCATGGAAGAAATAGAAAGGGCAGAAAAAGAAGAGAATTCTGGAAGATTTTTCACAGAAAAAGGAAGAATTATCAGAGTGAGAAGTGAATATGGCTTGGATACGACCGGGACCAACGTGAACAATGTGATGGTTATTTACAACCCTGCACAAAGTGAAAAGTCATGATCCTCTTGAAAGAGGCAAGGGAGAAATCACTATTGAAGAGCATGAGCAGAACAGAGAGATCCTGAAGGACGAGTAGAACGCAAGCACGGGTGGAATTCACGAGCCTGGTACATGGCCCTGCCTGCCCTTACTGTGTGAAACCCCATATTCGATGAGCCCTCTGGCAATGATAAGAGCACATATCACGCCATCCAAAACTGGAACCCCCAGTTTCCTCTGCAGTCTCTTATCCAACCCTGTCATCCCTGCACATCCCAATACGATGACCTCTGCCATATCTTCAGTTATGGCTTCCTCTGCTGCTCTGAAATATCTCTCTTCTTCCGTGCCCGCGATCTCGGGGACTCGTATTGAAGCCAGACTCCTTTCCAGGTGATATTTCTGAATCAGTACCTCCTTACTAGGGATGGAATACTCTGTGGCAGAAAGAACAGAGAACTTGTGTCCCAGCATGGATGCCATTTTCATGGAGGCTTCTCCAATCCCCACCACAGGTTTTCTGGTTATCTCTTTAAGTACATCCAGGTTGGGGTCACAGTGGCATGCCACAACGAATGCATCGCACTCCTGATGGTCTCTCACGAGGCTAATCATGCCAGGAGCTGCTGTGATTTGATCTTCGTACGTTTCAATAAAAGAGGGAGCCCCAGGTGTCGATACGCAGGTTACCTCGTAGCGACCCGAAGCAAAGGTATCAGCAGTGTTCTGGATCTTTCTTGTCATTTCCTGGTCACTGTTGGGATTGATAATTAAGATTTTCATGGAGACACCGGTAATAGTAATTCTTTGCGTTTGATGGGTTTTATACAATATGAATATATCCCTTCCATTACGTGACGTTCCAGATAGAAGGGTCAAACCTTCGATTGAAATTTAAGGGTAGTAATCCGGTGCAATGAAGGGTGCCAGAGCAAGAATGACGCTGTGCTCAAAGGCTGCCTGCCTGGTTATCAGATTTTGAGTAAAGGTACCCACAGCACCCTGCTTCTGTTTCGTGTTACATTCGCCAAGCAATTCATCTATCACAGGACCCAGTTCTTTTCCACTTCTGACCTCTGCAGCTACTCTTTCAGGTAGGAGGAGCTTTCCCCCTCCCCCAATTCCCGTGCATCCTTTTCTATCCCTTATTACCACCCAGCATGAGGCAAACATTCCATATTCGGTATCAACAATAAATCCTTCGAGCCCCACACCCATGTCCGCATCTGTACCATCAAGTGACATCTGAGCTCTATAAGCAGCACCTGTGATGGCCTCTCTATCCGAGGTGGGCTGCTCACTCACTCCTCCTGAAATCTCAACTGCCACGACATCAACATGAGGCCACACATTTCTTGTTGCCTCTACGACAGCCCTTACCTTCACTGGATTTTTTGAACCTACTGAAATTAACATAGTCTCACCTGTCTCATTCCTTTAGCTTCTCTCCTTCTACCTAGTACATAAATTGATACTCTCCTGCCACATCCCTCACAGCAGCAACAGTCTCCAGTAAAGCCTCACAGGTAACTTGTGGAGAAAGAGCCACAAGACGCAGAACAGTAGTATCTTCAAGACGCGTTACTGAGATATACCTCTGACCTTCTTGTGTGATCCTGGTGTAGATATACATCTGCAATTGATTCAGCTGATCCCTGGGAATATCCGGGGGAGCAATCCTGAAACACAGTATCCCGGTATCTGGGTAATGGCAGACTTCAATATCTGGATCTTCTCGTATCGTTTCATATGCATCTCTTACAGCTATTAAAGGGGAACGGAGGCGCTCCACAACTTTTTTTAGCCCCTGGTACCTTATTGACGTCACCATAGATAATGCAGACATAGGGCGAGTAGAGGGGGGTGATTTCAGCCCCGGATTTGGCCCAACATCCTCTTCACGATTGAAATAGTGAGAATGTATACTCATTCTCTCGAAATCTTCTTTTCGGCGTACAAACAATAGCGAATTCGGGATGGGAATTCCCATTTGTTTGTGAGGGTCCCACGACACGGAATCCGCCAGTTCAACACCTGCAAACAGAGAACTCCACTCCGGGACGAGCTTATACGCCAGACCATATGCTCCATCCACGTGAAGCCATGCTCCGGCCTTCTTACATATTTCTGCTATAGGGGGGATATTGTCAACTGAACCAGTGGCAGTAGTGCCCGCAGTAGCCACTACACAGACTATCTCTTTCTCAGTGGCGTCCACACTGTCTTCGAGCACTCCGCTGTCCATTCTCCTGTTCTTGTCGACGGGAACAGAAATCAGACTCTCCTCTCCCAGTCCCAGCATGCGGACTGCGTGTCTCATGGAGAAATGGGCATCCGTAGATACTGCTACAGCGAGGGCTCTGGGATTAGGAAATCCCATCAGGCCCTTTTCACCCAAATTGAATCCATCTTTCTCTGCCTTCCAGTGGAGAGCCAGGTATACTGCTTCCTGGTTGGCATACGTCCCCGAGTACATAAATGTCCCGTCACCTGCGGGACATAACCCAAGAAGATCAATCAATTTCCTACAGCACAATTCTTCAAGTACTGCACCTCCCGGGGAGACCTGCCAGTTTGTCACCCCCTGGTTGTACTTCAATGTAATATACCCTCCGTATTTCGCTCCTTTTTCTGGAAGGATATTGAACATGGATTGGAATCCAGGGGAATCATATTTCATGAGGTGAGGGATTAACCGTTCTTCAACGAGAGATTCCAACTCATCGGGGGATAGTCCTGCATCCTGAAAGTCCACCAGAGGCTGCAGGTCTTCTGCCACTTTTTCTGGAGATGCGCCAGAGTAAATAGACGAGGAACCCATGGTATCACCTGCTACTCAAGAAGAGTCGAATAATATATGGATTGCCCTCCTTTGCTTCATCCTATCTCTACAGATACCACGTACTACGACAGTTGCTTGAGTTCCCAGGCCGTATATAACTCCTAGATCTCTTTTCCGTCTCTCAGACTCCACTTCTTTTATCCACCGAGTTTCGCGAAAACAATTCGA
>JACVGW010000008.1:14232-37235 GCA_018992565.1 Theionarchaea archaeon | reverse complement strand
GAGCGAACCCCAATTCTCACAGTGAAGGGCTGGGGAAGATAGAAGAAGTGCAGAGGGTCTCAGGAGGTGTGAAAGGAGGGCGAAAGATTGGCCAGTGTTTCGCAGACCCTCTGCTTGGGATCACTCGGCGCAATATGATTAGGAGGTGATTGCCCAGTCTACCAACAGCATACGATACGTGCTGCAGGCACAGACAGCACAGAGGAAAGACTGACATTTCCACATTCTTTGTCTTGGGTGCCAGCATTGAAGTACTTCTATGGAGTCGCCTGAGGAGGGATGTGTCATGCACAGAATCCATGCTGCATGACAAGGTACTGTTCCGAGACAAAATATCTCTCTGTTGCCTAGACTGAGGCCGATTTCTCATATCCACAGCCATGAGGAATAATGTCCATACCACGAACGCGGTAAAGTGGTTTCTAACAAGATTCGAGAGCTGACTGCTGGTTTTGGCCTGGGCTATCAATGCTCCTAGGAAGAGATGGAGTCTGTAGGTCGATCTCTTTTCATTGCGCCAAATAATCATATTCCCACTGCCGATAGTACTATTTAAGAATCTTGCGGTGTACAAGTGTACACGTCAAATGGCTGCTGAAATTACCGTACTGGATCGTATTGCTCCTATCACTATTGTGATGACCACAAGACAGTATTACAAGAACAGTTGTCCTCAGAGAACATGAGAAACGATTGTCATCCTCTTCTGAAAGAGACGATTTCCAATTCAGTGTCTATGTCACCCATCTCTCTGCTTGCTTTTGTTACATGTCTCTCTGCCACTTGCGGTCTTTAGGTTATCGTTATCGAAATGTTTATAAAGAAGACTACCTCTGAGGGTGAAGGTGCTGCACATGATTGTGTTTTGAATAATACTCTGGCAGTTTTCCTTAAGTTGTAAAGCTCAAGACCTTCTCAGGTGATTTTATGATTAAAGAATTCCACAATGAAGATGCCCAGAAGCTCGCCGATATGATGAATGCCAGCGATGAGGCGTGGCCAGGGGGATTCACCCATGGCATGGACTTCACTGCAGAGGGCCTACTGGAAGATAGAAAGAGAGAAAATACACTTGCAACATACTGCGCATGGGATGATGCAGCTATCGTGGGAATTGCTGAAATCACCGAATTCTGGAGAGACACCAATGTCTTGTATGTGGACTTTCTTAATGTCGTTCCCACCCATCACGGGAGAGGATACGGAAGAGATCTCCTCATTACCTGTGTGGAGAAAGCCACCCAGCTCGGGAGTAAGAGGCTTGACCTCCATACCTGGTCAGGCAATATGAAGGCAGTCCCGCTGTATAAGAAGACAGGATTTTTCTGGGTTCCCAAGACCCTGGTGTACATGAGGAATTTCCTTCCTCTCATCTTGAACCTCCAGGTGGCCAGACCCTTCTTCCAGAAGCACAACTGGTATGCCACCTTCAAGAGGGAATTGGAAGTTGAAGAGGATGATTTTAATGGAGTATACCCCTATCACTGGGAGGAAGATGGAGATATCCTGCACATAGTAATTGATGCAGAATCTGGAGGGGTCACTCAGTTCGAAAACAATGATTTTGCCATTTCGCAGAAAGTGGGACCTGCATTTGCTGGAGAAGAATCTTCCGTAACCTGGGAAATACGAAACAAGACGCCCACATCTCTGGATGTTGCAGTGATATCCCATGGAGATGAAGGCATTACGATAGACTTCAGAGATTCCTTCACCGTCTCTGATACCAAGGTAGTGACAGCCACAGTATCCATTGATCCAGACATTGAAATCAGGAAAAAAGAGGAACCTCCTCACCAGCTCATGACTGATGTCATTGTCAATGGAAGAGTCCTCCCCCTGGTTTCCGGATTGCGGGTGGTTCATGGAGTGCAGGTTACTACCTTCCCTGAATATGTCGTTATCACCCCAGGAGAGCAGTGTATCACGGTGATACTCAAGAATAATAAGCACGTACAGGTTGAAGGAATGATCACCTGTTACACCACTGGTGAGTCTCATCCCTTCAGTATATCTCCTGGTTACAGCGAGGGTATCCCCTTTTCTTTTCATGCAGTCACTGACTGTGAGCTGCAATTTGTCGTGGAGAATTCTCTGCCTGTTCACACAGTGCCGGTGCGGGTGACCACGGGAGGTGCTGTCATCATGCAGAAGGGGAAAGAGGTTATTCTTGAAAACCTTCAAGCCAGAATCATTGTCTCACTGGCAGGAGGAAAGACTTCTGTTTATGATAAGAACACTCATGAGACAGTGATCAAATTTGTCAGTGACGAGTTGGGGCCCCCATACTGGCCCTCAGAATTATTCAAAACACCGTATACGGTGAGAATGCAGCAGCGAAATGGTAAAGTACGTGCAGAATTTACTGCTTACTCCAAAAAGCATAGTACAACCCTCGTCCGCAGGCTGGAAATGGATGCCGGCCCCATGATCAAGATGGAATACTCTTTTACTCCACAAAGAGATGTCTATGTGCAGTTCGGCGGAGAAACCAGTGGGGCTGGTGGAATACTGACGCTGCCTCTGAAAGAGGGGTTTGTTTCAGAGCCAACAGTGGAGGAGGACTTTCCTCTGGGTCATGGAGACCTTCCTGAGAACCCAGGAGCATATAAGGAACAGTGGATGTGTTACCAAGAGGACGAGAGTGCTTTTGGTGTCATATGGGAGAAGTGCGCGAAAATAAACCTGAGAAGCTATTCATTTCCAGGGATTATTATGGACACACGGAACTTGCATCCTCTGTACCTATATGTGGGAAGAGGGACATGGAAAGACGTTAGGAAGACCTGGTCCATGCTGCATAATGTGACGGCCCCACCTGCAGAACCTCAGGGCATATGGAGTGTCAACCCATCTCTGGTTATGACTGCTGAGGATATGATTACTGCACACTTCACCCTTTCCAATAGGCGAAAGAGGCCCCTGAAGGGGACCGTGAACACACAACCTTTCCAGGTGTCGAGAGGATCACCGTTTGTCTTTGAAGCTACCTTTGAGACATCAGACATCGGTATTGCGAAGCAGTCTCTGCAGGTGGAGACAGACCTTTTCTCCAGAGAAATTCCAGTAACAGTTGTTAGGGCAGGGAAAAAGGAGAGTAAAGTCCTTCTTGATGAAGGAGGCACCATACAGGTGGATAATGGGTTATATCGTTTTGAAGTTGCTCCATCCTACTACGGATCGGTCATATTTTGGGGAACTGATGTCAACCACCTCCTGACCCCATATCCAGAGATCAAGCAGCTAGGCTGGCTCCGCCCCTGGTATGGTGGGATCCATCCCATTGTTTTTGCAGAGAAAAGAGATTTTCCCGGCAGAATGCACAAAGAGGATTTCAGTTACAGCATTACGGAAAGAAAAGTGCACGATATTTCATGGAAGGGCGTCACAGTGACATCCACTCTCCAGGAAATCAAAGGAATACAGGTGGAAACCTCGTATCTGACCACAGGATACAGTAATATCCTGGCCATCTGTCACACTCTGAAGAATCTGACGTCAGCCCCTCATTCTCTGTATTCGGGAATGTCATTCTATGTACAGCCAGATGGCTCTCTGGCGAATGCTACTCTGTACTACAATAGGCCCCAGCTAGTTCAGAGAAAGAGGACCCCCTATGGAGGTGCTTCTGTCTGCAGAGAATGGGCTGCAGTCCAGGGATCATCAACATTCCTGACAGTACTGGGAAACAGTATCTACACACTTGATATGGAAAAGGATGGCGCCCATGTATTCACTCCTCAAAAACGGAATATCCCTGGAAACAGCCAGGTCAGTGAATTCAATTACGTTGTGGCAGCACGCTCTCTGGAGGAATCGCAAGCATACAGAGTTTTGAGGGATTTGCAATGGGATTAAAATCAGAGCGTGCCATACTAGCACAGGATATTGTGAAGACTTTCAAGAAAAAGGGCCGACGCAAATATGGTATAGGTCCAAAGATAACTCGTGATGAGTATATTCATGCGGTAAATGGTGTTGACCTGGCGGTACACGAGGGAGAATTATTCGGGTTACTGGGCCCAAATGGTGCGGGGAAGACCACTCTGGTGAAGTGCTTATCAACCCTTCTCCTTCCCAACAGTGGGAATGTCAGTATCAATGGACATGATATTGTGGAAGATCCCATTGCTGCAAGGGAATGTCTGGGGATTACCACAGGAGGAGAACGGACACTCTACTGGAAGTTGTCAGGAAGAGACAACCTCAAGTATTTTGCTGCTCTGTATGGATTGTCCAGTGAGGAAGCAGACAAGCGAATCGACTACCTTATGAAAATCATGGGGCTGGAAGAAAGGCAACATGAGCGCATTGAGAAGTATTCTACAGGGATGCGTCAGAAAGTGTCTATTTCCAGAGCATTGATTCATGATCCTCCTGTCCTCTTACTGGATGAGCCCACCCTGGGGCTGGACCCGTCATTTTCACGGTTTATCCGCTCTTTCATAAAGAAGGACTTGAATCAGAAGCAGGGCAAGACAATTGTACTCACCACCCACTACATGGATGAAGCGGACCAGCTGTGCGACCGCATTGCCATCATGAACGAGGGGAAAATAGTGGCTGTGGATACTCCCGAAGCTCTCAAGAGGAAAATCCCCCAGGACGAGGTCCTGGAAGTTAAATGCCTGGGACATGCTGATTTTTCTGGTATTGGACAGAGAGTCTATGCAGATTCTGCAGAGGGAGTGACCATCTACCGCATTCATGCAGAAAATGTGGAGGATATCATGTCAGAGGTGATACAGGCTTCACACTCAGCCAGGATTCTCTCTATGAATGTTTCCAAACCCACTCTCGAGGACGTATTCATACATCTTACGGGAGCACGCCTGACAGGTGAGGACGATGGGCAATGATCTCTTTCTCATCAAAGAGGAAATCAAGAAGAACATAAAGATTCTGTTATGTTACCCGGTAGAAATCATGTTCTGGGCTATTTTCCCCGTGCTGTGGGTTATTCCATTTATTTTTCAGGGACAAGCATTAGTGGGAGGTGTCACCAGTGCTCAGTTCAAGGAACTGGCAGGGACAGAGCAATTTGTCCCGTTCATATTAACAGGAGCAATCATATCCACGTATTTATTCTCTTCTTTGTATGGGATGGGGGGGAATATCCGTATGGAGTCGTACTGGGGTACTCTGGAGTATATACTGGGAAGTCCTGCTCGTAAGATTTCTATATTGATGGGGAAAGCACTCAGTGAGTCTATTTCTTCAACCTTTTTCGTTACCACCCAGGTTATAATATGCGTTTTTGGATTTGGGTTGACATTGACTATGGGCAAAATATTGCCGATTCTGCTGGTGATGCTGCTGCTGGTTGTAGGACTGTACGGGATGGCTATCGCTCTCGCAGGAGTAACGCTCCAGATAAAGGAGAGCAGGTCATTGGTTCATACCATAGAATATTTGTTCTACCTGTTCTCACCTATACGGTATCCTGTGGGAATTAACCCAGTGATTGCCACTGTCTCACTGGTGATTCCGTTGACGTATGCCTTGCTTGCCATTAGAGGCATATGGTTACTGAACCAGCCCATGTCCAGCCTCTGGAAATATGTGGGGTTGTTGGCTCTCCTGGACGTGATATTCGTAACAGTGGGATATCTGATTTTTCATCACATGGAAAAGAAGGTGAGGAGAAGTGGATCTGTTGCTCAGTACTGATCGGATTGTTCGGTACCTGCGTGCCATGAATGCTGAGAATATGAAAGAATGGAAGATTGAGTTAACATACAGGGTAGACTTTGTCAGGGGGATGCTTGAACCCTTGATTTTTGTATTCCCCTATGTCTTGTTTGCAATGGCTCTGGTGGGAGGGAGAACATCCTCCGTCCTGGAAGGGCTAACAGGGGTTTCAGATGGTGTTACATATACTATAATTGGATATATCTTCATGGGATTTCTGAATACAGCAGTGTGGGGCATGGGATTTGCGCTGAGGAAGGAGCAGTGGTATGGGACATTAGAATCCATATTTGTTGCTCCAGTTCCCCGATGGGTATACGTTCTTGGTATGGCCCTCCACTCTACGGTTCATCAGGGAATAATCTTGTTTTTCCAGATCGCAGTGGTGTATGTGTTGTTTGGTGTAATCCTGCATGTCCAGGGTGTTCTCCCTGTTTTGGTGTTTATCGGGCTCATGCTTTTCTCACTGGTGGGGTTGGGGTTAATGGTTTCTGGCCTGGCCTTGATATTCAAGGAAGGATGGATTGTCTCAGAGGTTCTATACTCGCTGATTACCATTGTAACACCAATTGCGTATCCTTTGGCTGTACTCCCCCCCTTGCTCCAGAAGATATCTCTGACCATGCCTACCACGTATGCCATTACAGGGATTCGTCATTTCCTGATTGATGAGACAATGGGAGTGGGGCTGTGGGATTCCTACTCCCGATTAATACTCATTGGGGTGTGCTGGATCGTTTCTGGGTTACTCATGTTTCAGGTCGTTGATAAGAAAGTGAGGAGAGAGGGGACGCTGGCAGAGTATTAGCGAAGTGGCTGTTTTCTCTTTCTCTTGAATGTGAGTGTGGTGAACACCTGCTACTCCAACCTTCATTGTTATTTGCTAGCTTGGATAATATCAACAGAAAACTAAAACAATAATCTTATATATCACTGCATGATGGTACAAGTATGGCAGACATTAGAATCGAACGACTGGCAGAACTCATCGTCAACTATTCGGTGAGTGCACAGAGGAAACAGGAAATTTTCATTATTGGGCCTACCATTTCCTATCCCTTAATTGAACACCTGTACAAGCATGTTCTGCTGGCTGAAGCCTACCCTTCAGTGATATTCCTGGATGAGCGATTGGATGATATCCAGTTTCGTTACGGGAAAGACCATCAACTGGAGCACGTTTCCTCACTTTCCAAGCTTTCAGTAGAGAAAGCAGACATTCTCATCAGGGTAAAGTCAGAGCGGAACCCCAAGCATCTAGCAAATGTGGAAACAGGGAAGATAGCCAAGAACGTTGCATCACGAAGAGAGATTTCCGAAATCATGTCAGAGCGGATCAAGAAAGGAGAACTATCCTGGAACCTGGTACCTTTTCCCACAGAATCAATGGCACAGGAAGCTTCCATGAATCTGATAGACTACGAAGACTTCGTTTACAAGGCCTGTTTTGCCCATGCTGATGATCCAAAGAAAGAATGGCTAAAAGTCTCTAAATTACAGCAGAAGATCGTGGATTACCTGAGTAAGAAATCGGAACTCCGCTACGTCGGAGAAGACACAGATATTACTTTTGCTGTCAAGGGGCGTATCTGGATAAATGCAGACGGGAAAAAGAACATGCCCGATGGGGAAGTGTTCACTGGTCCGCATGAGGATTCGGCTGAAGGTACCATCAGGTTCACCTATCCTGCAATTTACAGCGGCAATGAAGTGGAAGACATCAGACTGACCTTCAAGAAAGGAGTAGTGACAGAAGCCAGGGCCAGGAAAGGAGAAGACCTGCTTCGTCAGATGGTGGGACTGGACGATGGGTCAAACAAAGTTGGAGAAGTCGCAATTGGAACCAATTATGAAGTCACCCGCTTCACCAAGGACATGCTTTTCGATGAGAAGATGGGCGGGACTATACACATGGCACTGGGGAGAGGAATTCCAGAGACCGGCAGTGAGAACATGTCGGCCATACACTGGGATATGTTGAAAGACATGAGAAATGGTGGAAAGATCTTTGCTGACGGAGAGCTATTCTACGAGAATGGGAAATTCCTGATCTAGCTGCAATCAAGGCTAATTCACTCACCGCAGAGTGCGTGGTCCCTTGCCATGCACTCACCCTTTTGCATAGGCTCTAGAGTATGACGAGGGCTCTGCACTATCAGTACAAGAGTGTTCTCAAATAATGCTATTAATTGTTACTAATCCATGTAAATGAACTGTGTCAGTCTTTAATAAAAAAGAGAAAGGAGGATGATATGGCGCAATACTATTATTAATCAATAGTATATAAAGCTTTCGGTTCATGATAATAAAAAGTGATAAGGGTCTCAGAAAAAAATAGAAGAATACGGAGATTTCAACTTATCAAAGACTACTTGGACACTATTTTTTCTATTTCTGCAGTTAGGATATCGTTTATCAGTTTTCCATCTGCTTTCCCTCTCAATTTCTTCATACATAGACCCATCAAAGGAGCAACTGCCCTCATGCCCTTTTCCTCTACAGTTTTCATGTTTTCAGCCACCAGTTCCTTTATCATGTCTTCAACATCCCTCATGGATACTGTTTCCATTGTTATGTCATTCATTTTCTTTCCCTCTGCCAATTTTGGCAGGATGTCATCCAGTGCTTCTTTTACTATTTGATTCCTGGCCAGTTTCTCAAAACAGAGTCGTAACTCATGTTCATCTTCTATGTACTTTCCCTCATGTTCCAGTGCTTTGAGAATGTCAACCGCTTTGATAAACAGAGTGGGTTTAAGGTTTATGGCCTGGGTTTCCTCAAACAGATCTTCATATCCAGAATTGAGGATTTTTGCGGCATGTTCCGAGGTCAGCTGGTATTGCGTTGTGAACCGCTTGATTTTGACATGGGGAAGCTCTGGCAGCTCTGCACGGATATCTTCAATTCGTTCTCTGGTGAGAACGATGGAAGGGATGTCTGTTTCAGGGTACATACGTTCAGCACCCGGAAGAGGACGAGCGTATCTGGTGTTTCCATCAGGGAGCGGTTCCCTGGTTTCTTCAGGCACGCCCCTCAGGGCTTCCTGCGCTCTTGCCAGCACTTCTTCGAGCGCTTTCCTGGATTTCTCCACTTCATCTGCCACCAGAACAAACGCATCTTCTCTCTCCAGCTTCAGCATCTGTGTCACTGCAGCTACCTCGCTGTCTGTGATTCCGTACGCGGGAAGTTCATCAGAGTGGAAAATTCCTCCCACGCCCACTACCTTTGCCCTGTCAGAGAATTCAGTGCCAAGCCGGCGACCAGGCTGTATTTCCTTTCCAATTAATCCAGAGAATCCAGGAAGGGGTATGCCCAGGACTTTTCCTCCCTTTCTTAAGGTACTTTCAATGATTTTTGCCTTGGTATCTGAAAAACAGGCAGTCACATCTATTATCTTTTTGCCCACAGAAGCTTTCCGTCTTTCCAGCTCCTTCCGTATTTTCACGAGAGTAATCTGTCTTTGTACTTCTCTTTCAATATACACAGCAATCAAGTCCAGCTGCTGAACACCCTTTATTTCACAGCGGGCTCCTTCCAGAACGGAGATGTTGAGATCTTCCCTGATAGTGCCCAGTCCTCGTTTCACTTTCCCTGTAGCCCTCAAGACCTGTCCAATGGCCAGTGCAATATCCCTAGCTTCTTCTGGAGTCCTGATGTCAGGATCTGTGGCCACCTCTATGAGAGGAATTCCCAGACGATCGAGCCTGTATACCTTCTCTTCTCCCCGTGTTTCTATGATGCGGGCTGCATCTTCCTCCAGACAAATAGTGGGTATTCCATAGTGCTTTCCTTCCACCGTGAGAACACCATTAGTTGCAAGAAGCAGTGTCCTCTGGAATCCAGAGGTGTTCGACCCATCAATGACAATCTTGCGCATGGTGTGAACCTCATCCACAGGGTGGGCCTGAAGCAGGAGAGAGACAGCAAGACCTGTGTCAACTGCTTCTTCGCTGAGGGGGTGAGGGGGTTCTTCGTCCAGTTCTACCAGACAGACACTATCATATCCCTGGTACACGAATGTCAGTCCTTTTTTCACTTCCGCCAGGGCCGCCTGGTCAACCTTTCCTTTCTCAGAAAAAGATGGTCTTAATTTCCTTTTAATTTCAAACTGTGGCTCATCTGTACATAATACTGTTGGACAATGACAGAAGAGCTTTCTCGCTGTATCCAGTTGCTGATGTATTTCCAATCCCACTTTCAATCCAAGATCTTCGTACATGAAATCACCTATGCTGACAGCAAGAGCCAGAACACCATACCGATCGCAATGCTTCCTGTTCCAACTAATCCGTAGTACACAGCTCTCCTTTCCACACCTGCTGCATACACTGCAATCAATGAAATACCTGCAGCCCCATTGAAAGCCAGCAGATAGACAATTCTCTCTGTGAATTCAAAGGGGAGAATGTTGAACACTGCCAGAAGATAGATACCCAGACTGAATGCCAGCGATGCCAGACAGCCCCCCACACCTGCAAAGAATAGACTGACTGCATCACCCTCTGCAGTCAAGTCATCAAGCGCAGTCTGGATTCTTGAAGATACAGGCATTCTGCTGACCAGCCCTGCTGCAATAGCAAGGACTCCCACAGCTACTGCCACCACTGCCAGGGGGAGCTCCAGAGGTATCATGACATTTGCCAAGAACACGACAGTGGACAGAGCCGTGCAGAAGATGAAACTCGTCACAATGTACGCTCCAAAGAAGGCTACACCCTTTCCTTTGATCCTGGAGAGAACGTGAGAATTCAGAGGAGTCAGCCCGGATATGAGACCTGCAACCACCAGGAAAGGAAGGAGAAACGTCTTCCCTGAAACCTGAGGCGTTTCAGTATGGTCATATATAACAATACAATCCCTGTGCTCACACAAAGCGATATTACAGCCGCTTTCAGAACACACTTCAACTTTCTTCCTTATGAGCTGGCGGGATGTGGGGCCATACCCTCCAAAGTGATCTTTTCCAATAAAAACCATGGGAGTGCTGTACCCTTTGAAATCGAGGCCGTACACTTCCTTGAAGAGGTCATAGAGTTTCTTACTCTCTTCATCTGAGATCTCGTAACGATGAATCACCATGACTGGGTATTCCATGGACAATTCTTGCAGGAATTCATTCATTGAACTGCATCCGCCACAGTATTCCGACTCAAAGACGAATACATCTACAAACTTCGTAGGAATTGCAGAGAGCAAGGGGACTGCCACAATTGCTAGTAATCCAATCAACAGCAGCTTCTTCATTCTACCACCTCTCCACTGGAGAACGCATGGTGATCTCGCCAGCATAGTTGTGTAGCATCATCTGACGGACTTCTTCTTCGTTCTCCGTATGGCCCAGAACCCATGCCAGTTTCAGGAAAGCCACCTCTGGCAGCATGTCCTCCATGTACAGTACGCCCAGGTTGAACATCAACCGCGCGTTGGTATAGACATAGGGGTTAACTCTTCCGTACAAGCACTGAGTGGCAAAGGCGATATGTACTCCTTCTTCCCGGGCTCTCTGCACTGCAGAAATCCACGAGTACTCTGGATTGACCGTGTCTGTGGGCAGATGACCCAGTGCCGTTGCTTCAATCAAGACCCCGCGGTAGTGGTTGTCTACAAGGAAATCCAGCAGTTCGGGGTTGCAGTTGGGGTGGGCTTTGAGCAAAGCCACTTTTTCCTGGAGTGTGGTATCTGCAGTGACTTCAGTATCGTTGCGGCCTCTGTAGTCAGACAGGTATTCTATGGTGCCTGAGGGCCACACCCTGGCCAGTTCTTTCCCATTTATGGGTTGAAATGCATCCCTGCGGGTGGTGTGCATCTTTCTCACTTTTGTTCCCCGCAGCACGGAGCAGTATGTATCAGAGGTTTCTCCATGCATGACAGTGACCACCTCACCAATATTGGAATATCCCGCAGTTATTGATGAACAGATCAGGTTCATGGCACCATCAAAGCTTCCTCTATCAGGAGAGCGCTGGGCCCCTACCAGGCACACAGGCTTGTGCAGATTCTGGAGCATGAAGGATAATATGGCAGAAGTGTAGTGGAGGGTGTCTGTCCCATGAGTTATCAAGACCCCAGACACTCCTTCATTCAACTCCCTGGCTGCCAGTTCTGCTAGGATTGGATACTCTTTGAAGGTCATGGATTCAGACCCCACTCTGAAAGGAGATATCACCTTCTTGAGAAAGACCAGTTCTGCCAGTTCAGGAGTGGTGAAGAATATCTCTCTGGGTTCCATCAACATGTGCACGCCCCCTGTTCTGTAGTCTAGCCGGGATGCTATTGTTCCCCCAGTGGCAATCATGGAAATTTCAGGAAGGCCCTCTTTCTTCTCCAGTTCAATTTCAGGGAATACCTGCAGGTGTTCTTCAGTTCCCAGGGCTTCAATGTGTCCCTCTCTGATGCTAATGCCAATATTATATCCATTGTCAAGCTTTATGGTAATGTGGTCTTCATCCTCCAGTTCAGACCGGGGAAGGAGGATGCCCTCGAAGGTCTGGCTGTCAGTCTCGACTCTAATGCGGTCTCCAGGATTCATGGTACCACCCGGTAGGTTGGGGGATCTATCCATTCGGAATTGCAGTGAGGGCACTTGCTGGGCTCTTTCACAGAGGTCAGCGTAAAGGTGTACCCGCAGTGGTTGCACACAGGCATCTTCACTACGAGTTCTTCATGCTTGTTCCGAAGACTTCTCCTGATGTGTTCCAAATCCGATAGAATAGTCTTCTTCGTAGTCTTGAAATGGTGAGCCAGCTCCAGAGAGTTCATCTCATTCTCCAGGAGCAGCTGGATGATTTCTTCACGTCTGGTCATACAATTCCTCCTTTCATATCTTGAAGCATGAATTTTGAATCCTGGATGTTGAATTCTAAGCACAGCTAATTCTTCAAAGAATAACGGCATCCTGGCCAGGACGGTGCAATCAAAATCTCGGGCTTTCAGGAGAGTTATGGTCTTTTCGATATCTGAGAGAGAGGATTGGAGAAGGTACGCCTTCCCTTCAGGAGCTAAGAACTCACTGAATCGGGAAAGAAAGGCGTCTATTGTTTTTCTTCCATCAGGGCCTCCATCACAACACAGGTCCTGGGGAAAAAGTCCATCTGAAGGACAGTATGGTGGATTGAGAATGATGACATCAAATGTTCCGGGAACTGAAGAAAAAAGATCGCTGAAGTAAAAATGCACATTAGTAACGGAATTCGTTTCCGCGTTTTCTCGGGCCAGAGCCACAGCTCGGGGGTCAATGTCCACCCCCACTACTTCATGAAATCGGTGGGCGAGGTTCAGGGCGATGACTCCTGTACCTACTCCTATTTCGAGAGCTCGTCCTGACAGTTGTTCATGAGCTAGAGTATCAAGCAGGAAAAAGGAATCTTCCCGTGGGCCGTAAACCTCAGGATCAGTCGTAATAGTGAGCATTACTATCCTCTTTTTTGCTGGTTATAAAGACTTTGTGGTTCTGGGTTCTGGGTTCCTCGGTGGACAGAGAACAGCTGAATTAGCTACTGGTGAAGTAGTGTGAAATGGACCTTGCGCTGTCGCGGCCCATCAAGTTCGCAGAAGAACAGCCGCTGCCAGGTACCCAGGCGCAGCCTGCCATTTTCTACAGGGATAATTGCAGAATTGCCTATGAGAACTGCTTTCAGGTGGGAGTCTGCATTGTGGTCCACTTTGTCATGGTTATATGAGCGTGGAGGTACGAGCTTATCAAGCAATGCGAGAATGTCCTCCTTCAGCCCCGCTTCATTCTCGTTGACATAAATGCCTGCAGTAGTATGGGTGCAATATGCCACAAGAACTCCAGTGCCTCTCTCCAGCATGCTCTGCGCTTCTTCTGTAATATCAATGAGTTCGGTCCTCTTGCTGGTTCTTATTTCGATTTCCATGGTGAGAGTTCGTGCAGTCCTTAAAAGGATTACTGGCAGGGTGGGAATGATGCGTAATACTTCCTTTGGCCTGTTACGGAGTGTTCTGACAAATTCTAGATCATCTCGTGGGTTCAAAAGCATGAAGGATAAGCAGTAGTCCAGAAAAGAAGAGAGTGAGGAATTATTCTTTCCTCATTCCAGCCAAAATCCCAATAATCATTAGCCATGCCAGGATTGCTGTTCCCATACAGAGCCCATCTACTTCCGGTTCTTCTGTCTCCTCGTGTGGTTCTTCAGCTTCTTGTAGGCTCTGTTCACAGGTGGCAATCCATTCCTCACATTCACGTACCTTTTCCTCATCTCCGAGTTCCCTGTACACAGCGAGAGCTTTTTCAAAGCTGTTCTTGGCATTTTCATAATCCTGGAGTCCGACGTATCCCATTCCTTCCTCCAAGGCAGTAGCAGCATCAATTCCCTTCATGCAAGCATCAACCATTGCCTGAGCTTCTTGAGAACCTCTGGCATCGCGTATCTCCTCGAATAGTGTCCTGCTGTTCTTGAATTGCTCAAGAGCTGTTCCATAGTCTCTTTCTTCAAACCGTTCCTCCCCCTGGATATATGACAGTCCTGCTTCGATACCCTTGTCACACTGTGTAATCATGCTCTGGATCTCAGACGTCATTGTCCTAACACCCATGTCTGCATACATCTTCAGAGCTCTCTCAAAGGTGTCTTTTGCATCTGAGTATTCTCCTTGAGAGAACAGGTCATATCCTTGAGAAGTCAGTGCATCTGCCTCAGAGGTATCGGGCTCAGGAGTGTATGGCTGGGCAGCCCACTCGAACATGTTCAATGTCAGCCTCCAATCGTCTCCAAAAAACAGATAGTCAACCTCATCAATGACAAGGAGGAAATCATAGTCACCCGCAGCCACAACTCTTCCTCTACCGTACTCGGAAACAGCCAAGACTACAACGTCTCTTCCCTTTTTCCCATCAGCGTAACTCGTGGAGTTCCCGAATGCCAGTGGTATCGCAGGAGGAGTCAGAGTGAGTGAGCACCCCCAGAGGAATGCAGCAGTCTCCACACCTTCTGTCACAGCATGGCGGGCAAAGACTCTAATGACAGGATTACTGTCCTGTGCTCTCAGGTGGTCCTCAGGATCATCCACTTGATCCTCATTAAACTGGATCCCAAACATCGTTGAAACCTGGTTGATAGGCCTTGTTATTCCCAGCTCCCGCATCCTCCCGCCACCATCTGAGAATACAATCAGGCCGCCTCCCTCTTCAACAAATGCTCTTATGGCTGCCAGTTCCCCATCAGAGTATTGCTCACGGGGCGCGAACAACACAAGAGCATCACAGTTCTCTTTCGAGAGAGTGGTGGGGTCTATGAGCCCTTCCAGAAGTTCAATAGAAAATCCTTCGTTTTCCAGCTCTAAGAAAAGCCCAGGGAATTTGCCTGACTTTGCTGAGGCATGATAATTGTCAATGAGCAGCCTCCGCTCCTTCTCGCCAGATATCCCTGTCAGAAAAGGAAATACCAGGAGACAGATGAAACAGCAGCTCACAATTGCCATTTTATTCTTCATACTATAACACCTCACTCCCCCTGCACCCCCAATCATAAATACTTTTCGGGAATCGCTGCTCCACAGCGCTTTGTACTTGCATCTCTTTAGACTGTTGGTTTCAAGGCTTGAAGCACAAAAGAGGATGACTCATCCTGTCACCATACATGGTTACAATGGCATCTTTGAAGACAGGGAATCGATAGATGTTGGCCAAAACAGCGAACATGGGACCGAAAGACGTGTAAGAGGAGAGATGAAAATCTTTTTATTACTCAGGACCAATTCTTAGGCATGACTGAAGAATTGTGGACCTGGGCTCGATGCAGCTCGCAAATACTGTCTTTGAAACGCAGACTTGGTTTTGGTGATACCATAGAGTTCCTTAGATACCTGATCACAGATACTGGAATCATCCGCGACACCATGACCAGCTCGCACGTTGACGATGCAGAACTTGTGTACTGGATTCTAACTACGTATGCCGAATCCGCACAGGTCCCACTGAATGATACATTGGTTCCTTACAACAATCTTCCTGGTGGATATGCTTTCTTTGGGGCATTTAAGAAACTGGCAATCGACCCCCTCTTACCCGTTTTTGGCAGTAACACTGATGGGTTCAGGAGGTGCTGTTTACACTTTGAAGGTGTTATCCAACCCTATGGGGATGTGTCATTCACCATACATGCCCTTCCTCTCTTGCCCATTACTGTCGTCTTTTGGGAGAGGAGCGAAGAGTTCCCAGCTCGCTGTTCAATACTCTATGATACATCTGCTTCCCAGTATCTGGCCACAGAGGCCCTGGCCCACCTGGGCGAACTTCTCTCCAGCCGGTTGATACAAGCTTCAGAGATGATAGAATGATTGAAGTCGAGGTAGTCAAAATCCTGGAGGGTGGCTCCTGCCCCTTTGGGTTCAAACCAGGCGACACGTTTCAGATTGATGAGAAGACACCTGCTGGATTCTGTCACTGGGCGTACCTCGTGATTCTCCCTTTTGCCACAGCTCTGCGATTTGGCGGGAACATTCCCTGGGATGAGCAGGGTGTATGCAGAGTATGCTGCCCGGACCCCAACAATCCTGTCGTATTCAAGATTCGGAGGGCGGGCACATGTTAGCAGACCTTGAGAATCTCTTTCATGAGCTCATCAAGGGGAAAGAAGGAATAATAGGAGCTTGTCAATACGATGCAGTCTTTGATAACCTTATGCCTGTCCAGCAGAAAGTACTGTCGTCTTTAGGTACAGGCAGGTCTCTCATTGTCTTTGGTATCTTCCACTCTCCCCGTGCTCTCTCCTCAATCAACCTGCGGAAAAATGGAAAAACGGACTATGCTTCCTGGAATATATATGCTCGAGAATACCATCAACTTAATTCGATTCTAAATGAAGTTGCAGAGAAGATGGCCGAATACGTGAAAGGCATTCCCATCCCTGCTACCACCCAGGGTGTAGCCTCCAATATTAACCGAGTAGAGGACTACTACACAGGGTGTATTTCTCACAGGGTGGGTGCTGAACTGGCAGGTCTGGGATGGAGAGGAAAAAACGAGCTCATTGTGACAAAAGAAAAGGGCTGTGCTGTACGATTTGCTTCAGTTATCTGTCCTTCACGCCTGGAGTATGGCAATAGAATGGATAACAACTGTCAGGATTGTACTGCATGCCTGGATGTATGTTCTGTCTTGAGAAAAAAAGCAGTCCTCAAGAACTACCGGGAACAGTGCAGACGTTTCATAGTAAAGCTCAACCTAGAAGGTGATGTTTGTGGGAAATGTGTCAAAGCATGTTACAACCATTGGAACAGCCAGCCATAATCATCAATAGCACTGTAATTTCTCTGTAGTAAATGTAAGAAGGGGCCAGGGGAAAATCCCCAGGCCGTTCAAAGAAGGGGGGGGTGAAAGATCGCATTCCGGACACAAATGCACTCAAGCTTATCTACGACCTTCTCCTATATAAACTTTGGGCTTTTTAAAGGCCCATACTCTCCGAAGTTTCCAGATAATCTCATTCCTTTCTGCATTTCTTAACAAAGGCAGAGCTGACATGGTTTGAAGGAGTCTTTCAGTCTTCTACGATACTCTTCAATGTCTTAATTATGTATGTTTTCCCATGCTTAGTGCGAGAAATAATTCTTTTATTCTCTAATTCACTGATAATTCGAGTAATTTTCGGCCTGGAAAACCCTGTAATATCTGGAAGTTCTTCTTGCCTAATACGTTCTCCAATAGCTTCCATCACCTTTTGCTCATCTTCATCCAGAACAAAAATGGGAATCTCCCTTCTCCGTACCTTCTTCACTCCCTTAAATAAGAAATACCCTGCAATCAGCCCGATGAGGGCCCCCACAGTAAGAGGGACAGGTCTGTAGATCAAGGGAACAACAGGTTCTTCCCGAATCACGGGAATCTCTTTGATTTCAATGTCCTTCCCCACCCTCTTGACTTCTAATCCCTTCTCTATGAGGACAGCCTCCACGTCCACAGAGATTCGTGGGCCCACCAGATACGCTTTTTCTACCTGAAGCAGTTCCAGTGCCTGTATGGTAGTTGCAGGCAGTTCATCTTCCTTTGTTAGGAGGACGGGAGCCTGCAAATTGATGGATATGCTGGAAGCAATCAAGTATGACTCAGTGACATCTGCATGTGCAATGACTGCAGCGTCAGAGTAGTCCCATAATTCAATAGCCACCCTGGCTGCTGTTCCAATTCTATCCCAATCCCACAATCGGTCCACCTGGAATCCCATTTCGTTGAGCTCCCCTTCTACATCAGCAGAGATAGCTGTATCTGCTCCTCCAATAATAAGAACAGTAGCTGCGCCCTGAGCTCTATAGCCCAGAAGTTCCCTTCGCACTGTTTCTGTCAGGAATAGAGGATCAGTGGTGATGATGGGGATTCCTTCTTTGTGAGAATACGCCTGTGCGATGACATAATCGATGGGCAGGTCTGCTCTGACGAGAATCACATCATAGGACTTCTCAGCCGCACATATCGGGAGAACCACAGCAAAAGCTGTGAGTGCAGCTGTCAGTATGAGAAAACTCCGCTGAAAGAGGGTGGTTTTCATGTACCTACATACAAAGCACCATAATTTAAGTGTTTCCTCTACCTTTCCTTTTCTTCATGGTTGGTGGAGATAGGGAGTTCATACAAAGGCAGTGACAGCAGAACTCACAATGAAGATATGGGGAGGCAGCAGCTCAGGCGAACACATATGGGCCTGTGAGGGAATGAGCAAAACCTTTTAAGCGTATCAGAAACATCCTGTACGATGAGCGAAGAACCTGCGAAAAAAAAGATTCAACGGGTGCTTCGGTACTATTCTGCCTGCGATATCTGTCAAAGGGACAAGACCAAGGTCTGCGAACAGCGTGTCCCTGAGGATATCAGGCAGACATACTTCATGACTATTCTTCCTCGATGGGAGGACGAGATTACAAAACGGTGCAAGCATTTTAGGCTGCACAAGGGCAAGATGGAGAAACTCATGGAGAAAATCAGCAAGAGTGAATGGTAGCAGGAGATAGAGACGTTTCAGTCCTCGCCCCATATTCCTTCATTGGATTCTAGCATCACAAACAATATGCCATACGCCAGGAGAGTACTTCTTGATTCTTCGCATGCCTTCAATGGAGACTTCTTTTCCCGCTTTTCTTGCTGCACTGGTCAGTCTTTCAATGGCTCTATTACTTCTTCCTTCAGGCGCAAATTCATGGTACACAAGTACTCCACGGTCCACGAGGGCGAAGGCCTTCTCAAGGTACGCATGTGCCCTGGGGTGGCCCATTATGACTCTGTCTGCGAGACCTTCATATTCACTGCAATCCATGAGATGCGGGGTTACCAGGTGGGCAACGTTATTCTGGACTATATTTTCGCATAGGAAACGATAGGCATGTTCATTCTTTTCCAGAGCCTGAACATGAGAGTGACAATATTTGGCTATGGGTAACGTGAAATACCCTATCCCTGCGAACATGTCCACAACTTTTTCATGAGGAGGGAATGTGGATACCCGTATTCTCTCGTGAATATTCCCTGAACAGAACATCACCTGTGATAGATCCAACTGGTACAGAATACTGTTTTCCTTGTGGGTTGTCACGGTTTCAGAGCCAGCAATTACCATTGAGTCAGGAACACGATAGTTGCCGTGAATTCTTCCTTTGCGTAAGACTGTCTTCACATCAAATGCGCGACGATATGCTTCCCCGATTTCTGCTTCAAAGGGGAGGTGATGAGGCTTCAAATATATGATAAGGATATCCCCGATTTTTTCAAAAGATTCGGGAAGATCCTCTCGTATTGTGACAGGAAGAGAACCCAGGGAGTCGCGAATTCTTTTTCTCGTTTCAGGCTCCATGAGATATGTGAGCACTGAACACACAAAAAGGTTATGATATGCAGATATCACACCACCACTCAAAGTATTTAAGAACCAATAAGTATAAATACGATACACGTACACTGAGGTCGAGGGCCTGTAGCTTAGTTTGGTAGAGCGCCTGGCTCATAACCAGGCGGTCAGGGGTTCAAATCCCCCCAGGCCCATTGAATTCTCCTCGTATAGAGTAGTCTAACAACCTTCAGATTAAATAATCTAGACCATTGGATGCTTGTCAGAGACATTCATTCTTTCTGTCTATCCCCTCTGCCTACCACTATCATGAGAAGCCAGTGATCAAATGTCGAATTGTGAGGTGAACACCCTGACTTCTTCAATCCACTTTTCTCACTCAGAATCTCTTCTGCCATGGCCCGCCCTGTTTTCTGGACAGGAGGTGATTCTTCTGCTAATTTTTTAACAATATGGACTAATAGGGTTTTTCATCTATATTATTGCAGTATTTCTTATTAATTGGCCAGAATTATTTCGATTTTACTATTCGTCGCCTCTCCAGTTCTCCAAAAAAGGAATTCAGACATATTGATTACATAACCTGCATGAAATTTTATATACATGCAAAGAAAGAAGGAATACAATTATCAGGCGATTTCTGCCTGAAGGATGGTAGCATGTCTCGGATACCAGAAGGATTGGATATGAAAGACGTTTTTAGCATCCTGAGGAGTATGGACATGATGGCTCTTGAGGATATGGCTGCGAGAGGTCACAGAGGCTCATCGTCTGAATCTAGCTGTATATCAAGTACCATGATTGAGGACTTGCATGAGAGTATTTTTAGAAGTCTGGAAAATGCAGAAATCGGCATTACTGTAATAGGAAAGAACAACTGCATCCTTTACCAGAATGACGCTTTGAGAAAGGATTTTGGCGACGTCACGGGATGTATTTGCTATGAGGTCTATGCTGGTGCTCATGAGCCCTGTTCCCCATGCCCCGTCAATGACTGCATGGAAAAAGGAGCTATAGAGACTGGCTACATGCTGGCCAAAGGACAAAGAAATATGGGGGTGATCTCAGTTCCCTTCCCTGCTGGAAAGCCCACTGACCGGGCTCTCGTTGTCCTGATTGACAGTGGCTCTCGGTTGAAAGCCGAAGATGCTGCACTGGAATCTGAAGAAAAATACCGTTGCCTCTTTGAAAGCTCCATAGAAGGCGTGTGCGTTGCCAGAGACTACCGTATTGTTTCTGCCAACAGGGCAGCTCTTGACATCCTGGGATATGAGACACTGGACGAATTGACTCAAGTATCTCTGCTGGACCACGTGGCCCCAGAACATAGATCCCGGATAAGAGACAGGACAATGCGGAGAAGGAATGGAGAAGCGCTCCCACCTTCTCTTGACATCCAGATTATCTGTAAGGATGGAAGAAGAAAATATATTGAAGCATCTACTGCAGCCCTCATAATTTCAGATGAACCGTATACTCTGGCTTCTTTTCGAGATATTACAGAGCATGCGAAAATGGATAGAGCGCTGCGAAGGAGTGAAGAGAAATACAGGACTCTTGCAGAGAATATCGATGTGGGAGTATATAGAAATGCAGGGTTCAGTGGAAGGTTCATTGAAGTGAATCCTGCCATGCTGAGTATCTTTGGGTATGAAACAAAAGAAGAGTTCATGGAGAAAAACATCATGGAGCTGTTCCAGCATGTGTCTGATTGCATGCGGGTAATCTGCCAGATGGAAAAACACGGATATGTGAGAAATGAAGAGCTGAAAATGAAGAAGAAGGGAGGTACACCATTTTTCGCATTAATGTCTGCAGTTGCAGTAACAGACAGCAACGGGGTTGTCAGCCATTTCGATGGCATTATTGAGGATATAACTGAGCGTAAGAAAGCAGAACAGGAACTGAGAAAATCAGAAGAGAAATACAGGAACATCCTGGAGAGTATTGAGGATGGCTACTTCGAAGTGGACCTTGCTGGAACTTTTACGTTTTACAATGATTCCCTCACCCGCATTTTAGGATACTCTGGGACTGAATTGCTGGGTATGAATTACGGAGGATTGATGGATGAAAAGACAGCAAGAATGGTATTTGAAAGATTTCACAGGGTTTTTACAAGACGAGTGCCTGAGAAGGCATCTGATTGGGAGATACACAGGAAGAATGGAGAAAAGAGATCTATTGAAGCTTCCATATCTTTGATATACGACTCCGAAGGAGAACCTGTTGGATTTCGGGGGATAGCACGTGATGTCACTGAAAGGAAGAGGGCAGAACGAGAATTGACCCTCCTGTCTACAGCTGTGAAAATGTCAAATGAGTGCATTCTCATAACTGATGCAGAGGGGAAGATTTTAGAGGTCAATGAGGCAACACTGAGGCTGTATGGAGGACTTGTGAAGGAGGACCTGCTTGGCAAGAACTCGCTGGGATTTCTGCCCCCTGAGGATCATAGAAAGGCACAAGTTGCCTTCAATGAGATAATGGGAAATAGATTTCATGGAACTTTGGAATTTGATGTCATCCTGAAGAATGAAAGCAGAATTACGTTGGAAACAAACATTACTGTATTGAGAGATGATCAAGGGGCTGTAAGAGGAGCCATTATTATAGCCAGAGATATTACTGATCGAAAGAAGGCTGAAAGAAATATGAAAAAGAGATTGATGAAATATGATTTAGAAGAAGGGAATATCTATTCTTTTCAGGAGGAAACACCCGAAATTACAATCGAGGCTTTCAAAGACTTACTCAAGGTTGGCTACGCTGGGTTGGTTGTTTCCAGAGGGCCCCGTACAAGGTTTGAAAACAGTATTGAGAATGAATTTGACTACTTGTGGCTGGCAGAAAGAGACCACGAGATTGTCCTGGCCCCCGCCCTTGAAGACATCAAAAGGAAGATTGGCTCACTAAAGACAGCCAGTGCTGTATTAATAGACAGAGTGGACTATCTCATTTTCAAGAATGGATTTGAAAAAACCTTCTCACTTGTGTGTGATCTGAGAGAGATGGCATATCTACATAACCATGTTCTCATTTTCTCTGTTGATCCTTCAACTATGGCTGAGAAGGAATTGAGGCAGTTAATGAAAGAGACAATGAAAATCGTACCCATTGAGAAAGAGGACATTCCTGAATTCCTTCTCGAGTTCCTGAGGGCAGTTCGCAGAGAAAACCTCGTTGGAAGAAACCCCTCATACAGTGAGTTAGGGGAGAATATTGGAGTGAGCAAGCCCACAGCCAGAAAAAGGATCAGAACACTCCTGAACAGAGGGTATTTAAGGGAACTGAGAAGTGGCAGAAGGAAAGCTCTTGAACTGACAGAAAAGGCCAAGATTGTGATGGGGATCTCACTAACGTGAGTAAAAGGCCGTGAGGCTGGGTCACTTTTTTCCGGTTGAGTCTGTCTTCTCTCCCGGAATAATGAAATATCTTTCACTGTTTTTTTCATATAGATATATGTTCAGTGAAACCTCCTGTGAATACAAGGTTCAGGAGGAGAGAAAATGGCAG
>JACVGW010000008.1:11998-14132 GCA_018992565.1 Theionarchaea archaeon | reverse complement strand
TTGAGAGCGAAGGGGTACACTCTGAAAAGCCTGTCTGCAACATCTATGTGGGCATGATTGAGTACTCCATTGAATGGATTACTGGGCATCATCATGATGTGAAAGAAATCGAGTGCAGGGCTATGGGACATCCTGCTGACGTGTTTAGAATCTCCAAACAGAAAGAGTGATCAATTGATGAAATTGCTCTTTCTTTCTTAAAATGGTGAACAGTCTGCAGGAGAGCGAATGTCCTTTCACGTGATGAGAGAGTTTGCCAGCTCGTTCTTATTGGATTGCCCAAACCTTTATAAAGTATAACAGTGTTATATTCTCAGGCGATTGCCATGTACTCACAACAGGTCATAGATCATTTTAACAACCCGCGCAACCAGGGCCACATGGAGAATCCGGATGGAGTGGGAAAGGTTGGAAACCCTGTGTGCGGAGATGTCATGTATATTTACATTAAGGTAAAGGATGATGTCATAAGAGACATTTCCTGGGAGACCATGGGGTGTGCAGCAGCCATTGCTACATCTTCCATGATCAGCGAACTGGCTAAAGGCAAGACACTGGAGGAAGCAGAAAGAATTACCAGAGGTGACGTGGCATGTGCACTAGAGGGGCTGCCTCCAGTAAAGATGCACTGCTCTAATTTGGCGGCCGATGGTCTCCAGAAAGCGATTGAGGATTACAGGAAAAGGAGGGGGATGGCATGAGACAGGTGTATCTCGATCACTCTGCAACCAGTGCAGTAGATCCGCGTGTTGTTGAGGCTATGATGCCGTTTTTTGATATGAGATATGGGAATGCCTCGTCTCTGCACACAATGGGACAGGAAGCTAGTAGAGCGTTACAGGATGCCCGAACCACTGTTGCTCAGATCTTAAATTGCCATCCTGAGGAGATAGTCTTTACCTCAGGAGGGACAGAATCCAATAATGCAGCACTTAAGGGTGCAGCTTTCGCCCGGCTGAGAAAAGGAGAGAAGGGACATATTATAACCTCCACTATTGAACATGACTGTGTGCTGAATACATGTCAGTGGCTGGAAAGCCTGGGCTTTTCTGTTACATATGTACCAGTGGATACGTACGGGTTAGTTTCTCAAGAATCTCTCGAAGACGCCATTACGAAAGATACATTCCTGGTCTCTATCATGCATGCCAACAACGAAATTGGAACCATACAGGATATAAGAGAACTGGTCCAGATTGCTCATGATCATGATGTCCTGTTCCATACTGATGCAGTCCAGAGTGTCACCAAGGTACCTGTGGATGTACATGACATTGGTGTCGACATGCTGTCCATATCCTCTCATAAGATACATGGTCCCAAAGGGGCAGGCTGCCTGTACGTGAAGAAAGGGACTACCATAGATCCTCTGATGCACGGAGGGGGCCATGAAAAGGGTTTCAGATCCGGAACAGAGAATATCCCTGGCGTTGTGGGATTGGCTAAAGCTCTTGCTGTTGGAGAGGAGGAAAGACCGAGAGAAATGCCCAGAATTGAAAGACTGCGAGACGAGCTCATAGAAGGGGCTTCCGCCATTGAAAATTCCTGGCTGAATGGGCACCCCAAAAAGAGACTCCCCATCAATGCACACTTCTGCTTTCGGTTCATTGAAGGGGAAAGCCTGGTCCTGCGGTTGAGTGGAAAAGGGGTCTATGCTTCAACAGGTTCAGCCTGTTCTTCAAAATCACTGAAGCCCAGTCATGTGCTTCTGGCCATCGGGCTCCCTCCTGAGGATGCACACAGCTCACTGAGGCTGACTCTGGGAAGAGACAATACAGAGGACGATATTCAGTATACACTGAAAGTTTTGCCTGAAGTTGTAACTGATTTGAGGAAGATCAGTCCATTCAAGGCTTCGTTTCAGGAGTAGAATAATCTAATTTTCTGTGAAAATCACAATTTTTAATGGAAATATTACAATGTGTTCGGAAGAAAATGATGGCAACCGAAAAGTTTATATAGGGGTGTACGTGTAGTGGACTATAGCACAGCCAACACTGCAAGCAGGAGCCAACATTTCCTCCTTGATCGTTGGTTTTTTCGCCACCCCCGAATTGGCGAACAAGAAGAGCATTTGAAAACACGATCCAGCCAATCTCTGAAGGGGTGGCGAAAGACCATCAAGAAGTCGTGG
>JACVGW010000008.1:8632-11898 GCA_018992565.1 Theionarchaea archaeon | reverse complement strand
GACACATAACTGAAGGTATCCAGACTCTTTCTTAGATCTCTCCCGATTACCAGATACCCTGCAAGTCCCACAGCACCCACCAGAGCCAGCAAGATCCCCATCATGTTCTGTGAAACAGGGTTGTTCAATCCAATTAAGACAGCGCCCGCTGTGGAGATCACAATTCCGATTATTACTCTCTTACTCAATGTCTCCTTCAAGAATACATATGATAACCCTGCCACAAACAAGGGAGAAGAATCCACAATGATGACACTGGTGGCCACTGTCGTGTAGAATAACGAGGTAATCCAGGTGGCAAAATGTACATACAGGAAAAATCCAGACAGGACTAGGGCAATGACTTCTCTCTTACCCAGCCTGCGAAGTTGATGGATCTGCCCCCTGCTCACTGCAAGTGCAACCATACACATGCTTGCAACTCCCAGTCTGTACGTCGCAATTACCAGAGGAGGGGCCTCACTCATCCTGATGAGAATAGATGCTGAAGACACGGCACAAATAGCCGTAATCAGAGCCAGACGTGGAGACAGCATTACATACCATCATAAAATGCCCATAAAAAGGTGTCGCACCTTCCTTTCACATGCAGCCTTTCAAAAAAAGGAAAGAGAGACTATTCCTTTTTCTTCCTCTCAACAGTCACCAGTTCGTACTCCAGTTCCCCAACTCCCAGGTCTGCTGCAGCCGTCACATGGACATATGGGTTCCGCTTTGTTACACGTTCAAGTAGCCCTTTCCCAGGCTTCATGCCTTCAGCTGCAGAATCAGCCAGAGGGTTCTTGCTCTCGATAATGTCCAGTGCAGCTTTATCAATTGCCACAGGATCGTCTCCTGCCAATATACCTTGATCATTAATAATGGGTGTATCCGCGTGGGGATGGCAATCACAATGGGGCATAATATCAGTCATAAAAGAGATATAAAAGACTTTTCCCTTTTCAAATGTTGAAATAGCAGCTCTTGCAGCCTCTGCTACTCCTCTTTGCATTCTCTCCTCATCCTGTTCCATCCCTAACGCCTTATTCTCACACGCTTCAACACACCGTCCGCACTTGACACACATTGTATTATCAAGTTCAAAAGTATCCCCAACTGTTATGGCGCCATGATCACACGCTTCAGCACACCTCCCGCACAGAATGCACTTGTCCTGGAAGTGTATGATTGATACTCTGGCTAGGTTATGTATTTTCCCTCTTTCAGAAGTTCCTTCCCTGTTACGGGAGGAAATAGCACCCATGCCAAGATTCTTGATGGCTCCACCAAATCCAGCTTGAATATGCCCCTTACAGTGCGAGACTACAATCATGGCCTGAGCATCATAAATCTCGGCAGCAATGCCAATCTCTTTCAGTGACTCACCTGCAGGAACCCGTACATAATTCTTTCCAAAGAGCCCATCTGCCAGCACCACCGGGCACCCCACAGATAGATGGTTTAACCCCTGCATGTTGGCGATCTCCAGATAATCTAGTCCTTTGGGTCTTACCGTATCTGTTAAAAAAGGGTTTCCCCCCACGCTTTTTACCGCTTCTACAATTTTCCTCAGGAAAACTGGCCTGATTCCTCTGTGTCCTCCCCGTGATCCGAAGTGGATTTTAATGGCGACGTAATCTCCTTCTTTTATATAGTGAGAGAGATCGGCCTCCTTCAGGATCTGTTCAAGTTTGGCCACCATGGAAACGTCATAACTAATTTCACGAGTGCGCGCGTCAGCAAAATATAACTTCTTCATGAAAGAGCCAGGTACATGAATTATTTAAAAGTTGTTGTCTGAACTATGTGAGATTACCAGCACCGGTTCATTCCCGGGGTATATTCTTCTCTTCCTTTCTCCTCTTCAATCTTGAATACATCTGCAAGATGTTGCGCAGGTCTGCATCCTGTCTCTCTCATCTTATAGGTTACCCCTTTACCATTCCTTGACTATACTAAAACAACATATCATGATAAGAAAAGCTGCCTCAATTTCACTCCAGTCTTCGTCATGGCAGTGCCCGCCTTTCAAGAACACAAATCCCGATGGCGGCCCCGGGGTTCTCCTGGGAAGTCCTCACACTGACAGATCTTCTGGCTTAACATCTTCTACGTGTCTTCCTTTAGAAAGTAGCATCTGAAGCGTCTGGAGCCTCTGTAGTATGGTGCTCCTATGACTCATGAGAAATGTACATTTCTCGTCACCCTGTGCCCTGCATGTTATCTCCCTTGCTTCTAAAGGGACACCAAAAGATTCTCCACACCATCCTACAGAATATCCTGCGTTGATATGGCAGATAGGTCTGTTGCTTTCTCGTTTGAAGCGAGAAATGGTTCTGCTTCAAATGAGCCAGGGTGGTGATACGTTAAAAGGTAGGATTCATCCGACCTTTTCAATAAAAAAGAAGAAAAAGAGATTGTGAATAGCCTCACTGCACCAACTACTTAGGGAGGGCAGGGAGAACATTCGGTTTCTCCGTAACATGTCCCCCCACACGAATCAGGGCAGGTATACCCACATGTCTCCTGACAGGTGTGCTCTCCATGGCACGTTACGGGGTCATCGCATGTGTACGGGCATGTAGCAACGCATGTAGCAACGCATGTATCAGGGCATGTATTGTAGCATGTATCAGGGCATGTATTGTAGCATGTATCAGGGCATGTGGCAGCGCATGTATCACAGGTAGGGTGGCAGGTTGCGTCTGTACCAAGAAGTCCTGCACCACCACAGTATCCTGCAGCACAGTTGCTGAATGTGTACCCATTCTCAGTGTGGTAGGTGAAGCCGTTCATTACTGTAGGCAGAAAGCTCATCTTACTGCTTACCTGCTCCATTCTCAAAGTGAACAATGGAGTATCAGCCATCAAGGAAGTGGCAGTGGCAAACATTATTGTAAGCAATGCGACAACTATACCCACTGTTGCGATCGACAGCCTTTTCTTTTCCATAGTATCACCTCCTTTTCATTATCATTTTATGACAGCAGCTTGTCAGTTAGCATTGTCTATTATAGCAACTACTGCACATATTTCGGCTGCTGAGTTCCGGTGAAGTAGGGTAAAAGGCACTTAAGTATTTTTCGGTTAACCGAGAAATACTGAAAGGAATTTGCTATGTACCGTAAGAATATGAACACCTCTCGACAATGGGGAAAACTCAATGAGTAATTTTGCACCATGTCAAGTATGACGCCGTTCCTTTTGATGAACCCCTCTTTCTCCGACTGCAACTTTTCTGTGGACATTAAGATATGATTTATGAAGCTTTTCGAAAAAGATACCCA
>JACVGW010000008.1:0-8532 GCA_018992565.1 Theionarchaea archaeon | reverse complement strand
TATGACGCCGTTCCTTTTGATGAACCCCTCTTTCTCCGACTGCAACTTTTCTGTGGACATTAAGATATGATTTATGAAGCTTTTCGAAAAAGATACCCATTCTCAAGTAGTCAAAAAGTGAACAAAATCCATGATATTCGAACTCAGCAGGTTGTATTTGACCAAAAAGGAGATATACTGATGATTGGCATCTGGCAGGTTGACTGGGAGAGTTGACCAGGATTCACCTGATTAAGACTGCCTGTTACCTCCCTGGTCCCTGTTCCCAGGATATGCCTGGTTGTTCACCCCTGCTTTCCCGTGTTTTGAGTTCATGTTCTTGGCCCCCCTACCCTAAAGGCTGCTGTAATTTTCCTACAGATATCTCTTACTCATATTGTCCACTTGTAAATCAACTGCTATTTCAAGGTGTGAATTTGATCATAATAAACGAAAAAGGAGTTTTGATTCTGGAGCCTAAGCACTTGCCAACAATAGTAGACAATCCCTGATGTGGGTACCCACTGGCATTGACAACACCTTTTTATGGATGGATGGCTTATTACTCCCATGAACCCCATTGATTATGAAAAAGAGATGAAAACGTTTCAATGGGATGTCCCAGAAACCTATGACATTGCATCAGTAGTTGATTCACATGCCAGAGACCGTCCTTCGCATCCTGCGCTCCTGTACGAAGATGAAGAGGGGAAAACTCGTGTTCTAACGTATCAGGACCTCAAAGTGCAGTCCAGCAAGTTTGCCAATATGCTCACATCTTTAGGAGTTGGGAAAGGAAACCCTGTCTTGATAATGCTTCCCCGAATACCAGAAACATATATTGCCCAGCTGGCAACCATAAAGGTGGGTGGTATCATCACACCAGCAGTGGAAATGCTTCGATCAAGGAATGTAGTGTATCGGTCAAATAACTGTCAGGCCAAAGCTATAATAACAAATGAAAGTGGACTGGAAATGGTAGATGAAGTTCGTTCTGAGTTACATAGTGTGACGAGCTATATCCTGGTTAATGGAGAAAAAGAAGGATGGATATCCTATGAACAGGAGATGAAAAAAGCTTCTTCCGAATTCAAGACACACCCCAAGAGAAGTGACGACGTCTTCTATATTTCATACACTTCAGGCACTACAGGACTGCCAAAAGGAGTGGTACATCAGAACAGCTGGATGTACGCATTCAAGAAGATCAATGTTCCATACTGGTATGGTGCTCAAGAAGATGATGTCATCTGGGCCACTACCTCTCCTGGGTGGGCCAAGTGGTTCTGGACACATCTGGGTGTTACCATGAATGTGGGAGCAACAGATCTTTTGTATGATGGACGCTTCAATCCTGAGCGGTACTTCAGGCTGCTTGAAAACCATAAGGTCACTATCTGCTGCTTGACTCCCACCGAGCTCAGAATCATGATCAAGGTGCCACACGTAGCTCAATACGATTTGAGTAATATCCGAAGTTTTGTGTCTGCAGGTGAACCTCTGAACAGAGAGGTTATTGACTTCTTCAGGGAAAAATTCAACATCACAATCCGGGAAGGGTACGGCCAGACTGAGACAGTCTGTCTGGTATGTAACTACCTGGGCATCACGGTGAAACCTGGGAGTATGGGGTTCCCCATGCCAGGACAGGATGTCAGAATCCTGAATGACAAGGGAGAAGAGGCAAAGCCGGGGGAAGTCGGAGAGGTTACCACAGAGTTTGGATTGCCCTCCCTGTTCAAGGAGTACTACAAGATGCCGGAAAAGATGAAAGAAGTTGTCAAGGACGGCAGGTACCACACGGGTGATTTATGCAGAATGGATGAGGAAGGATACTACTGGTTTGAGGGGCGGGCAGATGATGTGATCCTGAGTGCTGGGTACAGGATAGGTCCCTTTGAAGTTGAAGATGCATTGCTGACTCACCCGGCTGTACAGGAGTGTGCGGCTGTGGGGTCCCCCCATCCTGACCGTGGCGAAATTGTCAAGGCATTTGTGGTCTTGAACAGGGGATGGGACCCATCTGAAGCTTTGAAGGCAGAACTACAGAATCATACCAAACAGGTGACTGCCCCCTACAAGTATCCCAGAGAAATCGAGTTCGTGGAAAGCCTCCCCAAGACTATGAGTGGGAAAATCAAGAGAGCAGAACTGAAACGCATGGAATATGAGAGAAAGCGGATCCAAGAATAATCTACCTCTTCTTTCTTGGAAGGACTGGGCTGTGATGAGGGTCAATAGCGTTTTTCACCTTCAGGACTGACACTGATTGATGTGGGTTCTGTGGGGCAGTGACGTTCACAGGCGCCACATCCTGCACACAGGGACCTGTTCACCGTTGGACCTCGTCTACCACCGTCACTTCGTCCTCTCCCACCACTTTCTATCACATCTACAGCCTGATACGGACACACTTCCTGGCATACGAGACAGGGCTCATTTCTCCATTCGAGGCAGGTGTTCCGGTTGACAGTGGCTGTCCCCAGCTTCATTTCTGCAGGGTCTACCTCAACCAGGGCACCTGTGGGGCATACCTGCCAGCATAACATACACAACTGGCACTCGCCGATTCTCGGAACCAGATGAGGCGTATAAAAATCGGACAGCGATCCCTCAAAGAGAACTGGTCTCAACCCCTGGGAGGGACATACTCGCATACACTCTCCGCACCTCACGCATACAGACAAGAAGTCCTCTTCTTTCAAGGCACCGGGTGGCCTGATGACTGTACTCCCAGCAGAGGTTACTCTCCTTCCTGTCAGCAGCGGCGATAATGCCAGGGCTGCTCCAGCTGCTACTCCTGCTTTCAAGAAGGTTCTCCGTGACTCAAATCCCACCTCTCCCTGGGTTCTCCCAACGGTGAAAGCCAGTGCTCCCCGGGGGCATCTGTCCACACAGAGCATACACAGGGTGCATTCCGTGTTCTTTACCCTGCAGTCCTGGATAGCATTCATAGGACAGACTCTCCCACATAGCCCGCATTCAGTACAGGACTCTCCTGCTCGTATCCCAATTGGCTTGAACCGAGAGGCTGCACCCAGCAGTGCTCCTAGGGGACACACAATTCTGCACCAGAAGCGTTCTCCAAGAGCCAGAACCAGTATCACTATTAGAATGAGCATCACAGGTACTGTTTTTTGAGTAATGAATGTTAGAGAGCGGGTAAAAATGACGAGAGGGTCTGATACGACGAGTATCTGGAATCCAAAAACAGCAAGAACCACAGAAAAAACCAAGAAATAGTATTTGAACCTGTAGAAAGAGGAAAGCCTTTTCTTCGTTTTAGGGAGCAGATCTGAGACTGTTCCTACGGGGCATATCCAGCCACAGAAGAATCGACCTAGAACAACTGTTGATAGTAACAAGAAAACGGCAGGAATGAGTCCAATCAGGATAGTCCTTGTAGATAGGGAATTTATGATGAGTAAGAGAGGAGAAGTCCTTACAAAGAGGTTTGTATGGACGAAATCCAGGGGATAGTGCGTGTAGTAGAACAGGATAACGAAGAGCACCAGGAAAAGTATCTGGCTCATTCTCCTCCATGTTGACAAGGAACCCATGATAGTTATCGCTTTCGATACATATAAACTGTTCGATCACAGTGTGCGATCAGCGATAAGGAGAAGAACTCATATGATTGAGGAAGGCTACGTCTGTGCTCACGTACTTTTCTCTTTCCCTTAATCACTGAAGAGTCAGTTCCCATACAAATATGATTTCTCACTTCAATCTCGTCAGTATCTCCTCTCTATGGAAGGTGATTATACTCACGTAAAACAGGACAATATCCGCAATGGCGATAACGGCTGAAATTAACAACAAATTGGCTGTGGTAAACGGAATAATATTCGCATTAAACAGAATAAGAATAGTCACAAAGGGCAACAATATAACTGATGCAAGGTGGTATGCAGTCCTTAAATCATTGACCCGTGAAGATATGACCACACTCAATTGAGTACTCAGCATACATGTAATCGGAATAATCAACAGCAGAATAACCGTCATTTTCTCATTTGGATAATAATAATAACCAAGTATATCGTGTGTCAGTAAATCTGCAAGGGGCATAAATATTGCTGCACCAATGTATGTCGCAGCGATGGATGGTAGAAATGTTGCAAGGCTCTTCCCAAACAGGAGTTCACTATCTGTTATGGGGGCTGCAAGAAGGGGTTCCAGGCTCTTCTCAATCTTCTCGCCCACAATACTATGAGTTGCGAGAGCAGCAGGAAGGAGGCATGCCAGGGAGTAAAAGGAGAAGGAAGAAGCATTCAACATCATGATGAAAAAATCTGGGGGAATTGATTGCATTCTTCTTTGAAGCAAGAGAATTCCAGAGAGTCCTACTGACAGGAGAATCGGAAAAAGTATTAAGAAAAGGAACGTGCTCTTATTCTTTTTGGATAGTGAAATATCTTTTGTTGCAATTGTCCAGGAATTAGCTAGATCCATTTTCTCAACTCCTTATCAATTTTAGGTACACATCCTCTAAAGTGGGGCTGAGCTCAGAAACAAACTGGACGCGACCACCCACATCTGTAATCGCATCCACGATGAGAGGATTCTCCTTTTCAGGATCACTAATTTCGATGATGAGTTTATTTTCAACTACTTCAATATTCCCAGGTCCAATTTTTTCTACTGCTTTTATAATCGCATCATTGACTTTTTCAAGCTGGAAAACAGACTTTTTTTTCCACAACGACTGCCTCAATTCTTCTAACGTACCCACAGCCACCAGCTTGGTTTTCAATATTCCCACCTTATCGCAAATCCGCTGTGCTTCCGCCAGGAAATGGGTAGTAAGAAAGATGGTCCTCTTCTCCTTCTTAAGCTCAAGGATAAAATCTCTCACCATTTTTGCAGCTTCTGGATCCAGGTTGGCAGTGGGCTCATCCAGGAATAAGACTTGAGGGTCATGGATCAAGGCACGGGCTATGGCTAACTTTTGTCTCATGCCTTTGGAAAATGTCCCTGCTGGCTGGTCCTTCTTGTCCCAGAGCCCCAGCATTTTGAGGAAATACTCGATCCTTTCACTCCTCTGTTCTTTGGGAGTCTTGTACAGCCGTCCAGAAAAATCAAGATTCTGATAAGCGCTCAGATTGCCATATAATCCAACATTCTCAGGCAACAGTCCGATCATTCTTCTGATCTTCTGTGAATCCACGCTGTTTCCCACTTCGTAATCGCCTATCCACGCCCTACCACTGGTTTTCGAAATCAAGCAGCTGAGCATCCTCACAGTGGTGGTTTTTCCTGAACCGTTTGGTCCAAGGAACCCAAAAACCTCTCCTTCATCGATATGTAAGGTCACATCTTCTACTGCGGTAAGAGCACCAAATTTTCTTGTTAAATGTTCAGTATCAATCACTATGCAGGATCATCTCTGAAAAGTTATAAAGATTTCGCTTCATCCGGGTGATCTCATAATTCTCACTCACGCAAAACCTTTTTCTTTCTTGTACGATGTTAATTCATGGAACTGCATACATTTCAACAGTTGATGAAGGAGTTGTATTTCCCCCGAGATGTGCAAAGAGGGGTGGAAAAGACATTCATGTGGTTAACTGAAGAAGTGGGAGAACTGGGAAGGGCCATCAGGACACAGGATGAAGAGGGAATCCGTGAGGAGATGGCAGATATTCTGGCATGGCTGTGTTCTCTGGGGAATATCCTGGACGTGAACATTGAAGAGGCAGCTCTGGGCAAGTATGATGAGGCATGCCCCCGATGCGGGAAGATACCCTGTGAATGTCCCCTTCAGTGAGTATAATTGGCAGCCCGGGTGCTAGCCCGCAAAGATTTATAAGGGTAGAATCTGCTTTCTTCTTAGCTCCGATAGTGTAGACCGGTCAATCATTCCGGCCTTTCGAGCCGGCGACCCGGGTTCAAATCCCGGTCGGAGCATAAATTAGGCTGTTCAAGTCCCTTCCACCTTTTATCCTTTTTGTTTTCAGATTCAATATGATAAATGCTCTCAAGGTTTTTAAAAGTTTGCTCATGAAGCTTTTCTGGAGCAACAGTTTTTTCCAGGCAAGTCACATACGAAAAAGCAGATGACAATTAGTATTGCAAGTACTAGTACTTCTTTTATCATAGAAGTACAAAAAAGAAATATTCCTCCCAAAATAGCCACGATTGGCAAATCCAATGTTGAGAGTTGAAGAATCTCCTTCCAAGCCCTCTGCGAATCTATAAAACGGCTAGAGAGACCTCCACAGAACACTAACAAACGAAGACTTTATATACCCAGTTATCTCTTCCTGTATGTGAAGGACGCTAATAAGGAAGGGAAAGAAGGCCTTGTAAGGGAAATACTGGAGAGAGGCGACCTCACGGAAGCAGATATAAAGGAGCAACTGAAGAGAAGGGGGATTTCCTTCGTGAATAAGTACAACCAGAAATATTCAGCTCTCGTAGTGGTGTCCGTTGCCGTCTGGCTTCTCCCCACCCTCGCTGGAGTTTCTGGCCTGAGTGCCCTGGAGGGCCTCTCTCAGATGACAAGGATACGGTTTCCCATGCCCGTGTTAGTCGTCTCTGCAGCCCTGTTTGTGATAGCATTGGTTATTGAGGTCAAGGTCGCTTCCATGAGGTTGAGGCTCGGAGGATTAGACGACGCCCACGAGTCCCTTGTCATCATCAGGGAGGGACCGTACGCCGTCATAAGGCATCCAGGGTACCTCGCGGAGGTGGTCTACTTTACTCTCTTACCAGTGGTACTGAGCGAGTGGATAAGCTTCACCATACTTGCGATCGTCCACATCGTCGTAATCGTAGTCATTTTCTCATACCTCATTCGCGTCGAGGACGATTTTAACGTAGCGAAATGGGGTGATGAATACCGGCGTTACAAGGACGAGCTACCTGCTATCAACTTCCTCAATTGGCTATGGAATTACTTCAAGAAGTGATGAAAACCTGAATTTCCCTTGAGAGAATTTTCTGTCGAACCCACATGAGCTGAGCGTCTACCGCACCAGCGACTCCTACGACCTCCGTTGGAATCATCCTGACGACTAGGTCAAAAGAATAACCTGTGTTCAGGTTCTTCACATAATTGCCAAAAACGAGGATTTCTCTTATGAATATATTCTCCTCATGATGAGTAAGATTCACATTTCTTTCATTGCCCCTCCATTCGATTAATGATATGATATGAGTGTTTTCATACGATCATGACAGCAAGTGAGGACTATACCTTTAGACGTTATCGTCAACCCAGATGACTACGGAGCATTGCTGAACCTTCTTCATTTTTTCTTGCTTACCATGTACAGTCTCTCCTTCGAATAGAGAAAGTCAAATGTCTGTATTTTCCAATCCAACAGACAGTCTCTAAGGTAGGAGTTGACTTGGTCCACGTATCTCAATTCCCCGTGTAACAAACAGGAAAGAGTGATTTGCTCACGGTCAGAGGATTTCTTTCTCAGTGGGGTGAGTGATACCCCTCTCTTGAATTCTGATGAAGAATACCATTCTGATTCGTTCACTATGGACAGATGCTCTTCTGTGTAGACTGATTCAACGAGTTCCAACCGATTGGCATACACGTAGGTCTCTTTAATGTGCCGTTCCACGTCTTCCAGATATTCGGGCTCTCCGCGCAGGACACATGCGAAATAGAAAACCTCTCGAAAAACTCTCCAGGTGATCAAGAGTATCAGTATGAATTGGAAGGAAATGAGTGCAATACCAATAGGGAGAAGCAACGGGTCATGGAGATTGATACCGAGGAAAAAAATCGAAAGACTCCAGCTTCCAAGGGCTATAGCAATGTGCTTCATTCGTGTGTAATATTCAGGCAATTGTGCCCCCTGTATTGAAATGTACGATGCAAGGGAAGTGAGACCCGCTATCCAGGCCATTATTCCCGGCCCATGATAGAAATAAGGAGAGGGGTACAGCAAGCAGAAAATGAGTACAAGTGCTGTATTTGCGAGTTGGAGCATTATTACAGTACGTTTTCTCGTTGGTATCACCTTCCAATTGCATCAGTCCGTATTCATACCTCTTGAAGGTTGTAAGCCTTTTCGTATCCCCAGGATTACCAGAAGAATATGAACTGTCGGAATTACTTGTAGAAATCTTTGGTTATAAATCTGTTGGCCTAGAGATTGTAGATCATTTCTTCTTGCCTCCTAAAATACATTCATGGGGGTATTCCATGAAAAAGCTTATACATCTTGAATCTACCAATCAAAGGTGGAGGATCCGACGGTTTGAGAGAGCGAAGAAGAGAAGAGAGGTGATACCTTGAGTAGAGATTTTCAAACGAGTTGGATGGAGATTTTTCTCCAGCGTGTGGAGGAGATTGCAGGACAGGAAATAAGGGAAAAAGTAGAAGAAGGGAAGGAAAACCTGCCCCTGCCTAACACAGCAAAAGCAAAAAAGGAAATCTCAAAATGGATTACCCAGGCTATTGAGAAGTTCGATACCCTGGTCGACGAGAATAAGAGAAATGACATACTGGTGGCCACCTGTCCCCATACATACCCAAAGAAGCGCATACGTGAGATGAAAACCCTGTTTCAGCAACTGGGCAGCATTGAT
>JACVGW010000140.1 GCA_018992565.1 Theionarchaea archaeon | reverse complement strand
TCATGCGTCAGGTCATGGCTCCTCTTTCGTGGTGAAGAAACACCCGCAGGTCACTGACTTTCCAACACCTTTTATTTCCCTCAGTCTATTAATGACCAGCTCACCAATCCGCTCCAGAGAGGAAGACCTCACTTTGATGATGATGTCCCACTCCCCGGATATGAGATGAACTTCATATACTCCTTCCAGCTCAGCTATTCTTTGTGCAACTTCACGCTGCTTGACATCTGTTGTGGGGAGGAATGAAACTAGAATAAAGGCTGTCACGGGGATTCCAATCTTCTTGTAATCAGGAATAACAGTAAATTTCCTGATTATTCCATCTTCAATCATCTTCCTTATCCTGTGATGGACAGTTGTCCTGGGAATTTGCATCTTCTTGGAAATTTCCTTTGTTTTCAACCGTGAATTCGCTCGTAACATCCGGAGGATTGTCTCATCTTTCTCGTCTAACATGATTATCATAATGACAATTCGTATATATAAATACTCTCATTGATCCAACAATTTGACGATTTTTCAATCCAAAAGTTTAAGAAGATGTCAAAGGCTACAAAGAGGATGATTGAAGTAGAGCCTGGATACTACCTGGGTACATCCAAGGTAGTAACCCTCCCAGACGATCAAGATTTCATTTCATTACTGAAAGACTACTACATTATAACCAGGGATGGTCAGTATTTATTTGCTTCCCAGCAGACAGGAAGAAGGCCTGACAGGGCCTTCTACATGGTGCCTCCCGGATACAGACTGGGAAAAAAGCAGAATCCATTTGACCTCAAGGTTGGAAAGAAGCTCTACGCCATCGTAAGAGAGTATCTCAGGACTGTTCCTACCATTGTTCAGGATGGAATACAGGGTGAATCGAGGTATGAGACAGGTATCAGAGTGATTATTAGCATTGATAACCCTCACAGTGCCTACATGGGCTGGTTTGGGAAGCTGATGATATTTCCTCCAAGGAAAGCTGTGAAGGTGAGCTGCTTCAACTACATAGTGCCAGAGAGACTCCCCGATCCATATGCAGCGAGGATCAAGAATATATGGCCTGACTACAACCCCGGTGAACCCCTCACATTGTATGACTTCACAGACATGGATCATGATGTGAGACGGGTGGTCAGCCTGGGAGTAGACTATTTTGGAGGTGCTTATAAGAAACCCAATTTGACCATGGTGTGGAACAGGGGGGAGTGCGACGGTCTCATATCATATCATGCCGGGTGCACACGAGACATGATCTTGAAAGGACTGAGTGGCACGGGGAAAACCACTCTCACCGTGGGAGATACCATAGAACAGGATGATGCACTGCTGGGTATTCCTGAATACCAGAAGGGGAAAATTACGCATGTTCGCATCATTGGTCTGGAGGCTGCAAGCTTTGCCAAATCAGAGGGGCTGACTCCGGAAAGCCCTGAGTGGGAAGGGTTGATGAAATCAAGAAGAGCAGGATCAGGAAAACTCCCTGTTGTCTTGGCCCTGAACATTGATTGTGAAGGTGTGGTCTTTGTCAGAAAGAAGGTTGGTGACCACGTTGTCAGGGTCCCTCAGAAAATACCCGGGCAGCCTGTGGGGTCGCTCCTCTGTACAGAATACGCTCAGAGCAGGACTACCAATGGCCGGTTTATTTTCCAGTTCAGCGAGTTGAACAGGGAGTGGAGCAGGGGACCCCCCCTGTACCTGAGATGCGAAGGGCTGGCCTTCAAGAGAGCGACCATTCTGGACCCAATATTCAGGGTAGTAGATCCTCTCATGGCGGTTGCCCTGGACAGTGCCTGTGAAACCAAGATAACTTCAGCTATTGCAGGCCAGGCTATTGGAAAGAGAGTCATGTCCTATGCTGCTACTGACTTCATGGTGGGAGAGGAGTCCAGGGAGGCTCAACTCAAGCTGAAGGTGTACCGGGACCTGGGACTTGACTTCTCAGGAAACCTGGTGTTTTTCATAGTAAATTCTGGATATTTTGGAAGCACAGAAGATGAAAAAGGAGAGAAAATATTAGTAAAAGACACAAGGAAGCTCATTGATCTCGTAATTCACAAGAAAATTGAGAAGTGGATTCCCCATCCCATTTTCAGGTACTTGATTCCTCACCCAGGAGAACTGGAATCTCTGCACGGTATGAGGGACTTTGCCCTCAGGTTCAATCCCCTGAGATACTACAGCGCAGGGAAGGTGCTGGAGCTGGCACGAAGAGATATACGAGAGAGAACAGCATTCCTGGAAAGGCTATTCAGTGACGAGGAAGGTGCAGATGAGTTGTATGAGGTGATCCATGTCTGGGATTCACTGGAACTGCCGCTTCCAGATGAACTGGAGACCTTTTATCAGAAGTACTACACGTCAGTAGAGAGAACCCTGACACCCACTCTTTACAGGTCTTGACATAATGACAAATATTCTGTATTTCATTGTACTCTACATCAACAAAGAGACAATTTTTTTAACGAAATGCTTAATAAGATGTGAAATGACCACACGGCATGAAGTCAATTGAAGACGCTGTCAGACTCAGATACTTGAACATACGCTCTGACAGGTCACGAGCTATCCTGAAGATACAGCATGTACTCATAGGCGCTCTCAGAGAGTTCCTTGCTGCACGTGGATTCTGCCAGGTTCTGGCACCTGTTGTGGGGCCAGTTACTGATCCTGGCATACGAGGGGCTGGCATTGCCCACTTTGATTTTTATGGAACATCGTATACCATTATGAGCAGTATGATTCTGTACAAACAGATGGCTCTCGGTGCTTTTGAGAGTGTTTTCTCTCTGTCTCCCAATGTGAGGCTTGAGGAGGCATCCACTGTGGACACAGGGAGACACCTGGCTGAGTTTTATCAGCTGGACCTGGAGTCAGCCCGAAAGAGCTGCCAGGAAATGATGGACCTGGGAGACGGACTGGTATGTCATTGTATTGAGGCTGTGAGAGAGTGCTCCCAGGAGTTGGATATCCTGGGCAGGGACCTGCCTTCTTTCAGCCCTCCCTTCAAGAGGATAGCCCACAGAACACTTGAGGAAGAGCTGTCAATACAGGGTGAAATCCCCTTTGAGAAGGAACATGACCTTTCCAGGGCATCCTCAGAGCCATTCTGGGTGTATGATTACCCTGTGGGATCCCGTGGATTCTATTATATTGAACGAGACGGAACCCTCAAGTCCATGGATTTGATCATGCCAGAAGGGTTTGGTGAGGTTGTCTCTGGGGGAGAACGAGAGTACAGATATGAGCAGGTGAAAGCCCTCCTGGATAGAGAAGGGGTGGCCCATGAGTATTCCTGGTATCTGGATATGTTAAAGGCAGGAATCCCACCTTCAGCGGGATTCGGGCTGGGGGTTGAGCGATTCACCCGGTACCTCTGTGGATTGGACCACATCTGGGAGAGCTCCCCCTTCCCGAAAGTCCCTGGTATTCCATGAACCTGGCTGATGACCACCCTGGCTGAGAGGAATTGAGGCTTTGGGGGCATACTCCTGTTGTGTGACACGACGTCTCTGGATGTCTGCAGTAGTTGATGGTTAGTGAAACCTTTTTCTACAGTGGGACATCAGGTATTCCATGAGGATTGCTGTCACAGGAACTCCTGGCACGGGAAAGACCTCAGCTGCAAGGAGACTATCTGAAGCACTCGGAATGACTTATATTGATATTTCCGAAATCGCGGAGAAAACTGGAGCTATTGTGGGAAAAGAGGGAGACAGTTGGGTGGTAGACGTGGATACTGTGAGAGAATCTCTGGAATCAATGGATGACATCATCATTGACTCACACTTTGCTGAAATGGTTGATGTGGACCTGGTGTTTGTGCTGCGCTGTGAACCCACCACTCTTTATGAGAGGCTGAAGGC
>JACVGW010000064.1 GCA_018992565.1 Theionarchaea archaeon | reverse complement strand
GAGAAGAGATGTGAAACAGGCAGTCAGATGGAATGCAAGCTCATCCCTTCGACAGGGCTGCCAACAACAACATGCACGAGGTGAGAATCTGTGCCTGAAGAAGCGAAAACTGACAACATAACTCTAAGGCTTTGGCTTGAAACGCTGGAAAGTGTCATTGGAGTTAATGGGGTGAAATCATTACTGAACTATTCTCATCTGGAGAAGTACATTGAGTCTCCTCCACCAGATAACGACAACCTTGATATCGCCGTTGAGGACCTTCACAGACTGTATCTTGCCCTTCTTGAGCTCTTTGGCCGAAAAGGTGCTCGCAGCCTTCAGCTGCGCATTGGGAAAGAATTCATCCGTATCGGTGTCACCAAGCGCCCCACCATTGCAGGAGCACTCAAGTTGTCCACTCGCCTTCTCCCCGGACAGACGCGCATCAGTCTTGCCCTGAAGAAATTTGCAGAGGAATATGATCGAAGACAGCCTTCTCCGGAGTACAGCCCCCGAATAGAAATCAGAGAAGAGGAAGACTGCTTTTTACTCATTGATAAAGACAACTTTGAAAGCAAGGGAATTACTTCTGATACACCCATGTGTGCAACCTGCGTGGGAAGACTTCAGTATCTCATGGAGTGGATCACTGGACATACCTATGACATACGGGAAATTGAGTGCCGGGCCATGGGAGATCAATTCGATGTGTTCAGAGTACCCAAGACCCCTGTTGAAGAAGACTAGAATTGGTTCCATTAGAAGGTGGGATAAGAATGAGTAAGATGCCAGCCGAAGAGAATCAGGCCAGGAATCCAGAACTCCCCCGCGTCCAGCTAGGCCGTACCGATATGATGGTATCCCCACTGGGTGTTGGAACGTGGTCCTGGGGAGATCATATGATCTGGGGATATGGCCAGAGCTATACCAGGCAGGACCTGGAGACTGCATTCAGGATCAGTGTGGAAAAAGGTATCAACTTTTTTGACACGGCAGAAGCGTATGGATGGGGACAAGCTGAACGGCTGCTGGGTCAGTTTGTACGTTTGCGTACCGAACCATTGGTCATTGGCACCAAGTTCCTGCCTTCTCCCTGGAGGCTGCGAAAATCGAGCCTGCTTGCAGCCCTGGAAAACAGTCTGAATCGACTAGATATGGAGAGAGTTGATCTCTATCAGTTTCACAAACATTTCCCGCCAGTCTCTTTTGAAACCTGGATGGATTCACTGACTGAAGCTCTGGAAACGGGAAAGACTCGTGCTGTTGGCATTTCTAACTGCAATTGTCATCAGATGCTCCAGGCAGTAGACTTGTTTTCAGAACGGGGAATGAGTCTTTCTTCAAACCAGGTAGAATTCAGCCTTCTCAATCGCGAGCCAGAGTATGAAGGATTGCTTGAAGCGTGCCATCAGCAGGGCATTACTCTCATTGCCTACAGTCCCCTGGCTATGGGAGTATTGACAGGTAAATATACTCCAGAACATCCACCCATCCACAAATTCAGGTTGAAAGAGCGCCTGGCTCTCCATGCTTATTCTCTTGTTCTCCCAGCGTGTTCTGCGGCAAAAGCATGTCAATTCGGACCTGATGAGATCATCCAAATCCAGCCTCTCATTGACCTGCTGGGCGACATTGCCGCAGCCCATGATAAGACACCCACCCAGGTGGCTTTGAACTGGGTCATGTGTAAGGGTGCGGTGCCCATTGTAGGAGTAAAGAACGAAAGGCAGGCCTTAGAAAACGCAGGAGCTCTGGGATGGAGCCTGAAAGGGACAGAAGTTGCAGAACTGGATGAGGTCAGCAGCAAGATGCAGCACTTTGCTGATTCTGCATGAATCGTCTGTTTTGACGTTGAGTGAGTCAGATAGCGTAGATTAGGTTCTGCCTTCTCGAAGTCCTTTCTTCAGTAACCTCCATGAGATGATTCTTACTCACATCGTTTCTGTGGGACAGAATTGGCACTGCCTGTGACACCTTTTCTGCTGATTTTTTATTTTGCAGAAGAATGAGCAGTTGCATGCTTCGTACCGGGTTCAATCGGCCGCTCTTCAACACCAGGGTACAAACCCAATTTCGCGTCCTGATTCATCCACTTTTATTCTGCCGAATTTGATGGCATCAAATGAATGCTCTCTGCAGGAAATGACTGCCATCATGGTCTTGTAGTTAATTTTCTTTACAATGCCCAAATCTACAAATCTCCCATCGGTCATCAGCCCGACCACCAGGTTTTCTTCCCACCCTGCATCAAGAATACGCAGGGTATCAGAAGTCATCGACACATGAGGTGACTGATACTCGTGGAAGGCATCCTCCTTCACGATTAGGTACCCCTCAGGGATCTCTTCAGCATGGAGGACACGGCACTGCAGTAGTTTCTGAAACATCCTGGTTTCAGTGACCTCCCCTGAAAGCAAATAAGTATTATGCAGCATCTTTTCTTCCAGATCGATGTTACGCTCCTGTGCCCCTTCAAATGCTCTTTTCCATCTGGATTCCCTGATCTCTTTTCGAATATGCCTGGGTACTCTCCGTACTTCCTTAGGTATTTCTGCCTCTATGATGTTGCCTTTCCAGGTTCTCAGAATGGGATACAATTCTCTGTTATGTTGCAGTGCAACGACAAAATCCGGATGCACGGCCTGAAGTTTGAGAGCCTTGAGCCGTCTTCCCGTGTCGCCTGAAACATATCCACAGGTGTCAATGATGACCACATCGGCCTGTCCCCTGGCTTTTTCTATCATTTCCTGCAACCCTACAACCATGTCACACACGTCCTTCACTGATGTAGTGCCCACGAAGTAGAATTCATCAGCAGGAACCTCTGCAAGACGGGCAATACTGGTTCTCACAAAAGCAAGTCCAATAGTAGAAGGGGGGCCAATATCAGACTGACCAATATCAGAATCAATAACAGCTACTGATATTCCCTTTTCCAGTGCCTGGTTGGCCAGAAAGGAGGCAAAGGTCGTCTTGCCAGTATCAGGGGCCCCTAATATCATCACCACTCCTTTCCTCTGGAGTATCTCATGAGCATGTTTCAGCCACATGCGTGGAGCCATCATGGGACTGCGCTTTTCCACTCTTGCACCTGAGCCCAGCGCAATCCCCACTTCTGATTCCTGGACACCTTCCACGCTACAGGAACGCCCTTCTTTAACAATGTACGTGCTTCTATCAACTCCACCAATACGAACTCTCCCTGTCTTCACAGCAATTCGTGCCGGGCCTGTAACCTGCAGAGTCTCATCCTTACCCACACGACGAACAGTCTCCATAGTGAGGTTTTCATTGGGCATTTTAAAGGTTTTTCATATGTGTCCATCCTAAAGTTCTTGGATTTGATATTCATCACGGTTACTCAAGATATTCTGAAGCAGATTTCCTGTTCTGTACGACGTTGAACACTTCAGCAAGCGCGCATCCCGCCTGCATACCGAAGAACCGTAAGTTTGTGTACTTCCACTCAGTGACCGGCCATCCTCCATATACCCTGGAGTACACATCCACAACTTGTTCGAAAATCCCTTCCTGACGGGTTACATCTACATAAACTTCAGGAAGAGGAGAACGTGGACTGTAGTACAGATACAGGCTGACAAAGTCCCTGTGTGCATCCCGCTGACCCGGAAACCGTGCATATGTGATTGCATCTCTCACCACACAACACGTATTTCGGTGATCTGGATGCCCGGCTCCTGCCTGCCAGAAATCATTCCAGGTTATGACAATGGACGGTTTGATCTCCCTGATGAACTCTGCCACATGCTTGGAAGCTTCTACCGTATGGGGCACCTGTGAGTCGGAGAAGTCCAGAAACCGCGTCTTAACTCCTAGAATGGATGAAACTCTGGCTGCCTGGTCTTTCCGGACAGCTGCCTTTTCTTCAGGCGTACCTTTGAGCATAGTAGTGTTCTCTCCCGCTGTCATCCAGGCCAGGATTACCGTGTCGCCCCGATCTGCATGATTTTTCAGGGTGCCTACCATTCCAATTTCGTCATCTGGATGGGCTACAATGCCCAGGACAGTTTCTGTCACAGAGTGATGGATGGACCGTGCCTTAAATCATTTATCATGGGGCAAGGGTTGAAGCCGATTCCTTCCACGAGAAGCAAGTGAAAGCTTTTTATAGATTCCGGCATACTACTGGACATGAGATGGCTAGGTGTTATACTCATAGTTGCAGTCATTTTCTCAGGGTGCGTGTTCCAGGGTGATTCCCCTGAGATAGCTCTCAGTATGGAAAGCCCTCCTGATGAACTGATTGTCTCAGAAGTTTACGAGCTCTCAATTGAGCTGACGAATGAAGGAACCGCCACAGCCTTCCAGGTGAGCCTGGAGAGCAACATACCCGCCATGCTGACCTTCGAGGAAAACGAAATAGCTGAACTCAAGGAAGGTGTGACCAAGAAGATCAAAGCCACACTGGAAGCCGTAGACATCCTCAAGGAGACGAGAGACTATGATCAAGTGGAAGCCGTGATAAAAGTGAAGTACTTCGATGCAGATGACAATCAGAAGACGACCAAGACTTCCTTCGAATTTGTGCTGCGAAAACCGGTGGTGAATATAGACAAGTTAGAGGCAGGGCTACTTCCCGGCAAGATTTCTGCTAAGGAGCATGAAAAAGTCCCTATTAGTGTGTACGTAAAGAATGAAGAGAGCAGAAAGATGGAAAACCTCCATATCCTGTTCTGCACAGACTATGAACATGTCGAAATCTACAGAGTGGATATCGAGGAAGTGGGAAGTTGTTTCGAATATGCCATAACTGATGTTCTATGGCTCAATGACCTGCTGGCTAAAGGATTTACTCTGGAGGCTTCACTTCCACAGGGGGCGAATGAAGTCACATTTGTGCTGGTAATAAAGCTGGTATGGAGGACAGACGGATATGACATTGTTCTAGACCAGAAAGAAATCAAGGTAGAGATTAAGGCCGATTGACCTGCCAGAAAAACAACCCAATAACCTTCAGACTCTGAAAGCAGGTGTTGGTAGGGAAGTGAAAGAGTCACTTCCCTACCATCCCTAAGCCTTTCTTGACTAAATTCCCCCTCCTTTGTACCCTCTCCTTTTACATCCGGATCAAAAACGATCTTCCTTATCACGTTCACGGAATTCGATCTGTTGATTATGCCCTCTCGCGACACGATGCACTTTCTGCTCCCGCATGAGTTCTCCCTCATATAAACATTTGGATGTGCGAATTTTATAACCATGTTAAAACAGCACGCAGAATGAGATTATCACACACATTCTCTCAGATCTGTTGTGTTTTCTCAGTCTTGGCAATTCTCGTACAATGCGAAGTTGAAGAATAGATTTAAGGGGGTTTATCAACGCTGTTGAGAAGCTGAGTGCAGGACTTCTGCCTGTGCCTTCAGACGGAAATCCCGCCATAACCCTTCAGGGAATGTCAAATAGAATCAATATAAAAAAAGGGAAATTTAGCCCTCAGGCTAAATTGGTATTCCCGCGCCACGATGCCAGAACAATAATGAGCACTTCTAAGAGCAAGCGCTTCATGCCCGGGCGACATCCTTTTTTACTCATCTTCACACCTCCCTGAAAGAGAGGCAGAAGCATCTTCAGGTTCATGCTCTGAAGACACCCGTCTCTCATCCTTTTCCTCTTGTTCATAGTACAGAAAGCATCTTATAAGGGTTCTCTTCCACTACTGTATAACGTAATACCGTTGAGAGTCTCGGCAAGGGGTTGCTCCCTCCCCATGCCAAGAATTGCAGAAATTCTGCAGATGTTCTAAAATTTTCAATCTGATTGAAAACTGAACGAACCTCCTCTACACGTCACATGCACAAAGCTCCAGCCAGAAGGTTATGCAGCTGTATCGGGATATTCTGGGAAGTGATTCTGCATCCCGGGAACTAGACTGTCCATGTGGTCTTCAACAGGACGCCTTTGAGGAGGAGTCCTTCCTGGCCTGGAATTCACGACATTCAAAACACGTAAATACCTGGACGCACATGTTGGTGTGTCAACATGTAATGAGAGAGAAGTGATTCCATGAGTCTGGAAGAATATGAGGAGAAACGGAATTTTGAGAAAACGCCAGAGCCCCAGGGAACCCGTGGAGGGAAAGGACGCATGTATGTCATTCAGAAGCACAATGCCTCTCATCTCCACTACGACTTGCGTCTGGAGAAAGATGGTGTTCTCAAGAGCTGGGCCCTGCCTAAAGAACCACCTTTGACACCAGGTGTCAGACGATTGGCAGTGCAAACAGAGGACCACCCTGTGGCATATGCTGCATTCCAGGGAGTCATCCCAAAAGGAGAATATGGAGCTGGGACAGTGGAAATCTGGGACAGTGGAACATATTCTAAAGAGAAATGGGAAGAAAGAGAGATTATTGTTGACCTAGATGGCGAAAAGCTGAGAGGGTTGTACTGCTTGATTGCATTCAAGTCCAACAAGAACTGGCTGTTTTTCAAGAAGAAGTGAGACAATCATACCTGCTCTCTCAGGTGACTGCTGAATATATTCAGAGATTTTGACTCTTCTCTCAGGAAGATTTCCTTCAAAAAGAAAAAAAGAGTGATGCTCTTGGAGAGTGTGAACCGGGGCCGAAGCCCCGGCAAGACCCCTGAGGTAGGAGACAACTGAGGTCTAATCAATATTGCTAATCAATAGTATATAAACTTTTCGGTAATCGATGTTGCAATCATGTAGTTTTTATAGGCAGGAGCAGAAGTGGAGCATGCACTTCCTGGAGTATGGTGTCATACGGAAGAGGGGAGAGCACCGGGTAGCTCTGGTCTATCCTAATCTGTACAAGGCAGGTAACAGTAATCTGGGGTTCTTATTTGCCTATAATTTTATCAATGAGCAGGAAGGATTTCAATGTGAACGATTCTTCACTGATTTTCCAAAGAGCATTGAATCCAATTCTGTTCTGGAAGACTTTGACATTATTGCCTTTTCCTGCAGTTTTGAAATGGATTATTTCACTGTTTATGAGATTGCACAGCAATTTCCAGAGACGATGAAGATAATGGGGGGGAGGACTACGTACAACCCATTTCCACTGAAAGGGGTGATTGATTATATATTTGTAGGGGATGCTGAACATTCTCTTGCAGAGTTCTTGAACCAATACAGAGAAGGAGAGATTTCTCAGATTGAAGGGGTTTTTACCGGAGATGCAGCCCGGGTACAAGCAGGGTTCTCTCAGCTGGAATATCACCCTGTTCATCAGCCTATTCAGTGGGGAGAATATGGCCAAGCCTTCTACAGAAGCTTCCTGCTGGAGGTGTCCCGAGGATGTTCGAGACAGTGTGCATTTTGCATGGTATCCCACTGCATAGGCAGGAAGAGAGAACGTCCCCTTGACCAGATACAGGTGATTCTGGAGAAAGCCGAAAGGTGCACCAAATTCGAGGTAGTGTCACTCATTGGACCAGATTCTCATTCTAGACTTCTGGAAATCATGGAAATGTGCCGTCCCTATCGAGTAAGCCTCCCGTCCTTGAGAATCGATCAGATTTCTGAGGAGGTTCTCACATCTGCAGATTTGAGGACAGTAACCATAGCTCCTGAATCCAGTGAAAGGCTTCGCATCTCACTGGGGAAGAGAATAACCGATGAAGAAATTCTGGAAAAGGTGAGATTATGTTCAGAGCATGCTCACTGGATGAAATTGTACTTCATGGTCGGGCTGCCTGGAGAGACTCTCCAGGACTTAGAGGGCATCGTGGACTTAACCCGCCAGATCTCCAGAATAATGCGCACCAAAGTCACAGTCTCACCTTTTGTTCCTAAACCACACACACCATATGCAGATCACGTGTATGATACAAAGACTGTGGAGAAAGCGTTGTCTTTCTTGAAGAATCGCATGCGCTTTTCAGGGCCCACTGCCAGGAAAGGATTCATCCAGTGGGCGATGTCTATGGGAGACGAGCAGGTAATTGCCTTCATGGGGAACAGACGGTATTCAGCGTGGCGCCACCTTGATCCTGCCCGCATGGAGAAAAAGTGGAAGCTCATCAAAGTCTGACCTTTTTGGACGCTCCCTCCAAAACAAATACTCTGCTCAAAGAGTCAGGTAACCGGATATGTTTCCTCTCAAATCATTCTCAGAGGAATAACTGTCCATGCCCCTATCGTGCTTCCACTGATCTAGCACAACTTTTGAAATCCATAACGCTTAAATAGCCATTTGAAATCTCCATGCATGGAACGAGAAGAATACAAGAGGAAAGCCATCCACATTTGCATGGGACTGTGGGCTTTTTTCCCCTTACTTGTTGCCCGCTATTCTGCCCTTTTCATCTGTGTTGTATTCCTGTTGCTGGTTCTATTTGTATTCAGAGAACATCGATGGAAAGCTGTTTTTGATGCCATGGCACGGGAGGAAGACTACACTCATGGATATCTGATGGGTCCTCTCATCTATATTCTGGCAGTGATGGTATGTGTGGGACTGTATCCACCATATATCGCGGCAGCTTCCTTTGCTATCATGGCCTTTGGTGACGGATTTGCAACCATTGTAGGCAGAAATGTGGGAAGACACACGTATCCATACTCGGACAAATCCCTAGAAGGTACTGTAGGGTTTATTGTATGCGGCTTCTTGAGCACACTCATGGTCCTGATGATACTCACTCACTTTCTATCCTTTGCAGGATTGGAGAACACTAGTCCAGGTTACCTAGGTAAGATTGCACTGCTGGGTTCTGCATGCGGCGCATTTATTGAGACATTGCCCTTCGAAAGGTCAAGAGGTAGTTCCATCATCAGGAGAGCCCTTATGGACGACAATTTCTTTGTGCCCGTGCTTTCAGGACTGATAATGACTGCCTTCGTGATCTCATGAAGCTCGATCTCCATGTTCACACCACTGTCAGTGACGGCACAGCATCCCCGGAAGAGATGGTGGCCGCCATGTCTCGACGGGGAATGAACGGATTCTCCATAACAGATCATGATACATCAGGTGATACTGAAGACTATGAAATCCTTGCCAGAGACTATGGAATGATATATCTTCCTGGAATTGAAGTCACTACCCGGGTGGGCCATCTCCTTATATACACAACACCTGACAACGGCAGCATGCTTGGAGAGCTCGAGATTTCCAAGCCTCTGTCGTACTACGTCTCCAGAGCCGCAGATGCAGATGTCATCCTTTCACCTGCCCACCCTTTCGATTATTTCAGGCATGGAATGGGCAAAGAAGTCTACGATTACACCTGGGATGCACTCGAGACCTTTAATGGATCCACTGTATTCCCCTTTGCCAACAGGAGGGCACATACAGCAGCCGTTACATTGCACCTCCCTGGAATCGGGGGAAGCGATGCCCACACTGTGAACTACGTAGGAAAGGCTTTCACCGTGGTGGAGGCCTCTACGCCACAGGATGTCATTGCCAGAATACGGAAGGGACTGTGTGCAGTGGGCGGAGTTCATGTGAGTCTTCTCCAGTTTTCCAGCAGGATACTCAAATCCAAAATATTTAAATAGGTTGTAGGCAAAGTGTGGTATGCTCCCCATTCGTGATTTTCGTCCTACCAGGATTTTTCCCACCATCATGTATGGCATTATTGTTGTGAATATTGCAGTATTCGTATTAGAGCTGTATCTCGATTCTGTGGGTTACCTTGAATGGTTTTATGAGAATTTCGCTGTTATACCGTACCTGATAGTGAGGGGAGAAAACCTGTACACCTTGCTGACGTCCATGTTCATGCATGGTGGAGTTGCCCACATTCTCTTCAACATGCTGTACCTTCACATTTTTGGAAACAACGTGGAGGACAGTATGGGACACATACGGTTTATTGTGTTCTACGTGGTATGTGGATTGATAGCTTCTTTTGCCCAGATTTTCATTGATCCCTCTTCTCAAATCCCCAACCTGGGAGCTTCAGGTGCCATTGCTGGTGTGTTGGGAGCATACTTGGTAATGTATCCTCGGGAACGTATCGATGCTTTGCTGGGATACATGTATGTGAAAGTGCCTGCTGTCCTTGTACTGCTCTCCTGGTTTGTGCTCCAATTGTTCAGCGGGTTCCTGTCTCTAGGAGATGTCAGCTCAGGTGGGGTGGCGTTCTTCGCTCATATTGGAGGGTTTGTAGCAGGAGCAATTCTGGTCTTTGTCTTTAGAAAGAGACGAAGAGAGCAATGGTAGACACAAGAAACCTGAAATGAGGGAAAAGGTTAATATAGTCATATTCCAATAGGAAGGAGATCGTCATGGGTGTAGGAAAAGGATTCATAGATAAAGTACTCGGAGATGTGTTCCATCCAGGTGGGTTGAAACTCACATCTGAACTTGCTCAACTAGCGGGTATTGACAGGGATACTGATGTTCTGGTCTTGGCATGTGAAGAAGGAGACAGTGCCATTTTCCTGGCTCAGGAAACCGGAGCAAAGGTGTACGCTGTAGATATTTCTCCTGAAAAAATAAGGGAAGGAACAAAAAAAGCTCGGAAACTGAGACTTCTGAAGAGGGTCTTCTTCAAGAATGCCTCTGCCTATGATATGCCGTTTCTGGAAGACATGTTTGATGTGGTTCTGTGCGAGATGACTATCTGTCTTTTCCCTGATCGCCTGAATGTGTTGAAGGAGGTATATCGTGTGTTGCGTCCCCACGGGACTACCGTATTCTCAGGAGTGATTATCCATGACATCCCAAAGGAAACAGAAAGGAAATTTCGGGAATTAACCTGTCTGTTCAGTTCCCCGTCTATCCCAGAATATGTGGAATTATTTCAAAAGGCAGGATTCAAGTCAGTGAAAGGAATTGACAGGTCAGAAATTGCAGAGGAACAATATGACAAATTGAAGAAAAAATGGTCCAAGTTGAGGTTCTTTTCAAAGATATTTCTACAGGATACTATCGTGGACGAGAAGGAGTTCACTGACCTAATCAAAGAAGGAGAAAGACTGATTGAGGAGAAAAAGGTTGGATATGCTATTTTTATCGGGAAGAAGTGATCAGTGTATCCCGTATTGGAGAGTCCTGTGGAACGTTATGAAGCGTGAATTTCATTGAGTGAATATCCCAAACCTATTTAAGGTGATTTTGAAAGGTGGAATGGGTGAGATTATGAATGATGTCTTTTTCACTGAAGAAGAAAATACCTTCCGCAAGGAGCTAAGAGAGTTCATTGATGCGGAAATTGCCCCTCATGCGCGGGATATTGAAGAGAATAATCGATATCCTCGAGATCTTATCAAGAAAATGGGTGACGCTGGCTATCTGGCTGTCTTCCACCCTCCTGAGTATGGCGGTTCTGGAAAGGGACTGTCCACAGAGATCATAGTCTGTGAAGAGCTTTCAGCTGTCAGTCCTGCCATGGATATGGGGAGGATGGCATCTGTAACCTTGTTTGGTGCCCCCATGAGGCGATTTGCCACAGAAGAACAAAAGCAGGAATACCTGGCACCAGTGATACGAGGCGAGAAGATCGGGGCTATTGGCATCACAGAGCCTGATGTGGGATCAGACACTGCAGGAATGAAGACCAGGGCGGTGAAAGAGGGTGATGAATATGTTATCAATGGACAGAAGAAGTTCATCACCAATGGTTCCCAGGCAGATTACATTTGCCTGTTTGCCATCACCAATCCCGATGTTCATCCAAAAGACGGAATGTCTGCTTTCCTGTTTCCAACAGCTACCAAAGGGTTTAGTGTGGTAGAAGACCACTGGATGCTGGGGATGGCAGGTGCCCGTGTTTCTCAGCTGAAGTTTGAAAATTGCAGGATCCCTGCTGAGAACTTGATAGGCGAAGAGAACAAAGGATTCCGAGTACTAATGGACGAACTGGACTCAGAGAGAACAGCCATAGCTGCAGAGGCAGTGGGATACTGCAGGGTGCCCTTTGAAGAAGCAGTGAAGTGGTCCACTGAACGAATCCAGTTTGACAGGCCGATAAAATACTTTGAAGGTGTCTCCTTCAAAGTTGCAGAGATGGCCACCGTCATTGAAGCTGCCCGGTTGCTGACGCTGAAAGCTGCCCGTATGTATGACAAGGGTATGAAAATTACTAAAGAGGCTGCCATGGCCAAGATCTTTGCTACAGAAGCGTCCTTTGAGGTTGCACATAAGGCATTACAGGTCTTGGGAGGAAATGGGTATACCAAGAAGTACCGGACAGAGCAATTCCTGAGAGATTCCCGATTGATGATGATCGGAGGAGGAACTGCTGAAATTCTCCGGTTCTTGATACAGAGAGAGATCTACAAAGAGAGAGGGGTATAGTCTTTTTCTTCCATCATGAATCAAGCCTGCAACTTCAACGTCAATTCTCACGTAAGTGGAAGCTCATGAGATGAAGCTGATTTTGTGTCGGGTCAAATGAGTATGTTGCCTCCAAAGGATCTTGACAAAGACCATACACTGAGAGTCATAGACTCTCGCAACCACCTGTCTGGATGGCATCCATACCTGAAACCCCTGAAGGCAACTCTCAAAAAGAGGAAAGCTAGAGATGCTTCATTTTCTCTACAGCTTCCTGAATTTCCTTGATAGAGGTTTCTTCTTCTATAGTGGACAAGTCACCCAGATCCTTTGAAACCCATAATGCTTTCATGACTCTCCGCAGAATCTTGCCACTGCGTGTCTTGGGAAGTTGATTGACAAACTCAATATCCTTTATCACCACAATGGGGCCCATGGTATTTCGAACATGCTGGATGAGTTCTTTTTTAAGGTCTTCACCAGCGTTCATGTCTTTTCTCAGCACCACAAAAGCACAGGCCACTTCTCCTCGCAGTTCATCAGGAACACCACTGACTCCAACTTCAACTACTGCAGGGTGAGATATCAAAGCATTCTCGATTTCAATCGTTCCAATCCGGTGCGATGCAATCTTGATGACCTCATCAGACCGTCCCACAAACCATATGTAACCATCCTCATCAATATATGCGGCATCGCCCGAGTAGTACACCTTCTTCTGGTTGTACCTGTCCCAGTACTCTTCCAGATATCGCTCCTCATTCTTCCACAATGTGGGGGTCAATCCGGGAAATGGATTCCTAGCCACCAGGACTCCCTTGGTCCCATGGGGAAGTGATTCACCTGTCATCTCATCTACAATGTCTACCGTTACACCCGGGACAGGGAGCCCAGCAGATCCTGACTTTATCGGTAACATTCCAAGCCCATAGGGGTTAGCAATTAAGGGGCCTGAGGTCTCAGTCTGCCACATGTGGTCAATGACTGGGATTTCACCGTGGAAAATATCTTCCTGCAGCCATCTCCAGGCTGCGGGGTTGAGCACTTCGCCCGCACAGAAGACCCGTTCCAGGCTGGAAATATCATGCGCCATAGCATGTTCATTGCCCAACCGCATCAATCCTCTGACTCCAGTGGGTGAAACCCACCATGCAGTTGCCCTGTTTCTATCAAGCACATCCCACCACATATCATTTCTGGGATAATCCGGGGTTCCCTCATATAACACAGAGGTACATCCTGCAAGTAATGGGCCGTATACATTATAGCTGTGACCCACGATCCATCCAATATCTGACGTACAGAACCAGACATCATTTTCCCTCATCTTGTAGATCCATTTACCCATGGAATAGACATATATCTGGTATCCTCCATGATTCTGAACGGTGACCTTGGGAAGAGCGGTGGTCCCTGAAGTAGGTAGCATGAAGAGAGGTTCATTTGCCTCCATGTGTTCCGCATCGCCCATGCCATCTTGGCCAAGAGTGAGAAATTCTTCCCATGAGATGTCTCTTCCCTTCTTCATGGTGTAGCTGCCCTCTGGGTTGGAGCGCAAAACAACGACCTTCTTCACCTGACCAGACACCTTGCTCAGGGCCTCATCCACTGTGGGCTTCAAAGGAATGGGGGTTCCTCTCCTGGACCCTTCATCCTGGGTCAAGACGTATTTTGTATCAGAAATCATGATCCTGTCTGCCACTGCCTTGGCAGAGAATCCAGCAAAAATAACCACGTGAATAGCACCTATGCGAGCACAAGCCAGCATAGAGACCACAGATTCAATACGCATGGGCATGTAGATAGCAACAGGGTCACCTTTTTTTACACCCATGCCCCGGAGACATGCAGCATACTGGCTGACCATTTGTAGAAGTTGACCGTACGTGACCACACGGGTTTCACTCTTTTCTCCACTCTCATGGATGAAAGCAGCTCTCCCCGCCCTTCCTTTCTTCACATTCACATCCACGCAGTTGTAACAAATGTTGGTTGTGCCACCCTTATACCAGGAAAAGGTAGGTCCAGTCCAGTCAAATACTGTATCCCACGGCGTGAACCAATGAACTTCATCTTGGGCTGCCACAGCAGCATGTTCCCAGAATGACGTGAAATCGTTCCCCCGGTTCATGAATGCTCTTACCTGGGGGGGTACCATGATTGTATGTGTTCTGTTATCCATAGTAATCCTCCTCATAGAGTAGACTGAGGTTTACCACTTTCCACGCAAATTGCCTTAAATAGTTTTCCGTGACTTTTCTGGCTTCACTTCACCCGATTTCAGAATGAGAATTCGCTTCCTGCATGATTTCCGGTAATTATCTACAGATAGCTTTCTCCAGAGATATACCGTCTGGTTCTCTCGTCTTTGGGATTCTCGAAAATGTCTTTTTTCTCCCCGTGTTCAATTAATTCTCCAAGGAAAATGAACCCCACATAATCTGCCAGTCTTCGCGCCCTTCGCAAGTTGTGGGTCACTACAACAATGGAGTATTCAGTTTTCAATTGGGAGAGGGTTTCCTCGATTTTCTGGGCAGAAAAGGGGTCCAGAGCTGAGGTGGGTTCATCGCACAGGATGACTTCAGGGGAGACTGCCAGGCACCGTGCCAGACACAGCCGCTGCTGCTGTCCGATGGACAAAGATGCAGCAGGAGTCTTCAACCTATCTTTGACTTCTTCCCACAGTCCCGCAGCTTTCAGGTTCTTTTCCACAATTTCATTCAGTATCTGCTTTTTCCTCTGGCCGTGAATGCGAGGGCCATAGGCTACATTATCATAGACTGACATGGGGAGAGGATACGGTCTCTGAGAGAGAAGCCCCATCTTCTTTCGCAATTCGGTAACATCAACCTTGGGATCGTACACGGATTCACCGTCCATATAAACAGACCCAGATATCTTTACTCCATCCTGCAGTTCCAGCAGTCGGTTAAGGCTCTTCAAGAGGGTAGTTTTTCCGCATCCAGAAGGGCCAATGATAACTGTTATTTTGTTGTGTGGAATCTCCAGGCTAACGTTCTTGAGAACATGTTGATTTCCGTATGAGACATTCAATCCCTTGATAGTAATGTGGCACATAATATCACCTTATCACAAACTTGGAAAACCTCCTGCTGAAGAGACGGGATGAGACAGTCAACAGGAGAACGATGATCAGGAGAATCAGTGCAGAAGCATATGCACGTTCCTGAACCTCAGGGAAGGGAGTGCCCATCTGAAAGAAGACCGCAAGCGGTAGAGAGGCCACAGGATCAAGCAATGAATAAGGAATGTGGTCAGTGTACCCTGCAGTGAACAAGATTGAGGCTGCATCCCCGATGCCTCTCCCGAAGGCCAGGATAACGGCACTGACAATCCCGGGCAGAATCTGTCGGGTAACCACTTTGAACATTGTCTCGTATCGAGTAGCTCCCAGAGTATAAGAGGTCTCTTTCAGCTCTCTGGGAACCATTTGCAGCACTTCATCGATAGCCCTTATCATGATTGGCAGTTCCAGGAGAGTCAGGGCCGCAATGCCTCCCAGAAGTGATGCTCTCAATCCCAGAAAGAGCATGACAGTAAACCCGAATACGCCATATATGATGGAAGGAACGCCCCACAGAACATCCAGTAACAGCCGAACCATGTTTGCTGTGCGCTTTTTCATATACTCTCTCTGCAAACAGAAGGCAATAGGGAGAGATAGCAGAAGGGACGCTGCGGTCGCACCCAGCGCAAGGTACAGAGAACCCACAATGGCATTGAGGACACCTCCTTCTTTTCCCAGATAGTACCCACCTTTGGAAGTCTGGGTGATCATGGAAAGGCTCAGAGCTCCAGCTCCTTTCACCAGAATTACGCCAATGACTGCAAAGAGACTCCCCAGAATCAGGAAGGTGGCACACACCATGAGCACCTTGAAGCACTGTTCCTCAACATGACGCAGAGTCATTGTCCACTCCCCCTCATGAGTATAAGCCTGGCTGCCATACTAAACAGCAGGACTATTAGCAGCAAAATGAGAGCGCCAAGGAGAAGGGCTGAATCGTACAGGGGAATAGA
>JACVGW010000139.1 GCA_018992565.1 Theionarchaea archaeon | reverse complement strand
CTCACCCCCGTCCTCACCTTCTCTCTCCTCCGATACATCACTCCCACCTTCAGGCAGAGGCTCTATCGTCTCAGGTTCACCGAGAAACGATTCCATCTCTTCTTCCAGCAACTCCCCGGATTCTCCTTCTTCTTCCTGTTCAAATTCCAGGTCTTCTCCTTCTTCCTGTTCAAATTCCAGGTCTTCTCCAGGTTCCTCCACCCGTAGTCCATCATCTTCAGCTAGCTCTCCTCTCACTTCCAGAGGCTGGACTCTGAACTGCCGGATTAAATCCTGGAGCTCTTCCATCTTCTCGCTCAACCTTCCCATGAACTCGCTGTTGACTGCCTGCATTTTCTCCTGCGTTGAAATCTGCTGCTTTATTCTCTGCTTCTCTTCCTCAATATGCTGGATCTCTGATCGCAGTTCTTCAGTACTTCTGTTTCTTTCTTCAATCTCTCTCTGTAATTGCTGGGATACCTGCCTCTCTTCTCGCAGGTCGGCCTGCAGCTTGTTTGTTTTGACTTCCAAAAGCTTTTCAGCTTCTTCACTATATGCTTTATACGTTTCTTTATCACGTTCACTCTGAACGAGATCATTTCTCAATCGCTCATTCTCATCCTGCAATTCTTTCTTTTCCTGTTGTATCTGAAAGACTCTCTGGTTCAATTCCTCAAGTACTCCTTCATTACTTGACTTCTGAGTGACCAGGCTCTCCAGGTCTGCCTGAAGCCTCTCATTTTCAGCTCCTACAGATTCAGCCTGAGACTTGACCCTGTTGAGTTCCTCTTCCCGCTGGTTCAACATTGTCTCAAGGTCAATCTTCAGATTATGGAGCGCATTCTTCTCTTCCTCTAGATTTCTCTTCCGTTCCAGACATTGTTCAAGATCACTTTCCAGCTCGGTCCGGGTTTTAGTATGGAGAAAGGATTTTTCCGTATGAGACTCATCCGTATCTATCATTCTCACTCCTCCCTCCTCTTTCGCCCCTGCGCTATTTAAGGTTTTCCGTTTGTCTGTCATCCTCGTCCGCAGGGAACTGTGGTGACAATGGGCCCACAATTCGCAGTAACAAAGGAATCCTCACACAACACCTGCCCACACATTCATGGACGCAGGAAAGCTTATATGATTGAACATGCTTCTATCTTCCATGAAAGTATGGCCCCTTCTCCTGCTGGGTGTTCTCGCCTTTATGCCTTCCCTGAGTAGTGTCCCTTCTCAGTCACAGTTCATTCAATTCGGAACATACTACGGAGATTCCGACAACAGGGAGGTCCGCAGCACTGACTGGTCCAGGTTTGACATCATGATCCTGCACCCCGGGAACCCTGAAACAGATTACAGGAACCTGGAAGACAACGCCTTTCTCATCATGGCACAGTCAATGAAAGATTCAGGGGTTGAGCTATACTTTTATTTGGACATTGGCTGTGAAAAGGAACCTGGAGGTGTCTATTATTCACAGTCAGACAGAAAAGAGTGGCTGGACTTCAAGAAGAGACAGATCAGGCTTTTTGTGCGGTATGCAGATGGTATCTTCTTTGATTGCGTGGGAACGAGGTACAATACACACCCTCAATTCGGAAAAGATGTTCAGGAGCTCGTTGACTATGTCCACTATTCTGGAGGGACCGTCATTGTCAGTGATCTGTTTGAGATTATGGAGTGGGTGAAACGTGGAGATGGTGACCTGTTTCCATATGAAGCAGACTACCTGCTGCTCAAAGGGGCCTGGTCTATGACTCCCGATCAATATTCTGATGACTTCAACCCTCTCGAAGCCATTTCTTTTGCACATACACATGGACTGAAGGTTTTGGGGTTGAACTACGGGGCAGAAGATGATGAAGCCAGGATCATGTTCTGCTATTGTGCATCCCGGATTTTTGGGCTTGAAGGATTCTCCTATGCCTGGAAAGATGCATATGAAGGACTATGCAGTGTGGATATCCCTCTTAACCTGGGAGCCCCCCTGGAAAAGGCCATATACGAAAATGGAAGGTACTCCAGGGACTTTGAGAGAGGTACTGTTTTTGTGGATTTTTCCACGCATAGAGGATGGGTTGAAGGTGAAGCTGCCCCCCGGAAGACAGGGGTAAGTGGGATTCTCGTTGTGATGGGAGGATTATTGCTTCTATATGTCAAGAAACTGAGAAATTCTGCAGATTCTTCTTGACCAAAAAAAGGAAAAAAAAGGAGAGTGTCTACTTGACTTCACCTAAAGGCAATACTTCTCTTTTCCACGTGGTATTGATCACAATTGCAGCACAGGTGTAGAGCGCACTCAATGCACACAGGATACCTTCGAATCCTGCAACCCTGTGTACTGCAGGTGAGTATACACCAATAGCCAGCAGGAAGAATAAGATAGTCAACGTTATGAACACTACCTGGAGAGCACGGTTAATCTTCAGAGTTCCAACACTCATGAACCCAGTGAAGATACCCCAGGCAACCAAAAACACAGCAATTCCGCCCGAAGGAACGGGTTGCAGGGCTCCTGTACCCACGAGAATCTCCATGGTAGCAAAAGACATCCAGAAAGCACCAAAAGACCCAAAAGCAGTGGCACCAAAGGTATTACCCTTTTTGAACTCCCACATGCCGGCCATGAACTGAGCCAGCCCTCCATAGAAGAGTCCAAGTGGAAGCACCATGCCGATGGATTCTTTGGGTATAAATCCTGCATTGACGATATTCAATACCAGCGTAGTCAATCCGAACCCAGCCAGCCCAAGTGGTGCTGGATTAGCAATTTCATCCGCCATGACCTCTGCATCAAGTTTACGTATATAAAGGTTACTCTTCTGAGAATGACTCTGAGACCCTTCGACAGGTCACGTACCAGAAAGGAAATGACAGGGAACCAGTGTAGAAAACCTCCCTGATAGTCTTTATGGCAGTCGTTCTTACAAAGCAGTTGTATGGTCTCCAGTGCTATCTCAGGTTGAGAATTTCCTTTTCTAAGAATATGCCATCGTGCATTATTTGGGTGTCGTCAAACCACACTGAACACTTCTTTAAGATGCCGTCTACATGTCCACCGGATTCCCAGTCTGCGCCCGTCTCCTGTGGATAGGGAAATCCAAACGCAACGTGTACGCCCGGGAATTTCTCATCCTGCAGCAAATTCGTCACCAATTCCTTCAAGGAAATGTTGGTGCCCACAGCAAATTCACCAACTCTGTCAGCATTGGCATCCTGCCGCAAGTACTCTCTGAAATCCTTCAGGAGATCAGCATTTTCACACGTAATATTGTCCACATCAGCCCGGGAATTCTTCAAGAGCACGGTGACTGGGGTCTTTTCCAGGTTTCCGTACTTCTGGTTGAAGAAGTCTCCCAGAATGCCATCCACCACCATGGTCCCCTCTATCTTTTCAGGACAGGTGTATGCCTCTCCAGCGGGCAGGTTTCCGAACATACCCCGGTGCCACAGCAATCCTGTGTCAGGGACCCACTTCAACTTCCTGGAAAACTTCACCTTTAAATCAGTCCCTCCAGGGGTGGTGACTCTGGCTGTCTCTGATTTCGAGGCAATTCCCGCAACTAAATAGGTCAAAGATGCAATCTTATAGTAGTCTGCCTGCATACCAGTATGCATGATCTTCTGATTAATGCTGGGCATGTGGATCTGTCTTCCAACAGAAATGGCCAGGTTGATCAAAGGCCTCCTGAAATCTTTCAATTCACCAGCTTCAGACTGCGCGCAGAAGTAGGTAACATCAGTTGTCTTGATATCCTCTTTGATCTTTTCAGGGAAAAGGGTCAGTGGTCTCTCAGCATAATCCTCCAGCACATGAAAGCTGACTTTTTTGGCAATTTCCCGTGCAAACTTTTCTATAGTCTGGCCAATGACCAGTGTCTCTTTATCAGTAAT
>JACVGW010000063.1:2221-16313 GCA_018992565.1 Theionarchaea archaeon | reverse complement strand
CCCTCTATGGCTGCCAGGGTATTTGCTGTGGCCAATCCCAGATCATTGTGGCAGTGGACGGATATGGGTACAGATATGTGTTCTCTGACTTTTTCTATCATTTCCTTCATCTTGGTGGGATACATTGTCCCCACAGTATCTGCAATGGCGATTCGGTCAGCTCCGCACTCCTGAGCAGTCTTGAGGCAATGAATGAGAAAGTCAAATTCACTGCGAGTGGAGTCTTCTGCCACGAAATTCACTGTGATTCCATGGTCTGCTGCATACTGGACAGCAGTCTGAATCATCTCGATGACTTCGTCTCTTGTTTTTCTGAGTTTGTACTTCATGTGAATATCAGATGTAGGGACGAAGGTGACAATCTCATCTGGCTCACAGGTTAGGCACTCATCTATGTCCTTTTCCAACCCTCTGGCAACAGCACCTACTTTAGCTCTCAACCCCTCTCTGGCAATTGCCTTGACGATCTGGGCTTCAATCTCACAGTTTACAGGAAACCCACAGACAATGACTGAAACACCCACATCATCCAAAGCTTTTGCTAAATCAATTTTCTCTTCTCTGGTGAGTACGACACCAGGAGTTTGTTCTCCATCTCGTAAGGTTTCATCCCATATATGGATCATGGTAGCACCTGGGTTTGAATATTAAATATCTTCCAGAATGATGTGTTTGAAGGATTTCCTATAAGAAAGGTAGTTTAAAAAGGTTTTGATGTGATTTTTTTCGGGAATCTCAAATTTGTTTATTTTTGGACTAGTTTACATTCTTGGACAAAGAATGTCATTTTCTCTTGTAAATCTGAATGCTCTTATTCTTATAAAGTTAGTTATCTATTAGTGTTGGCCAGTTTGTCTATTCCCCCGATTCTCAGAATATAGGTTTCTCATCGATCTCAGCAAGAGAAAGACTGTCGAACCTGCCGTTACAGCGCGCTGAGTAACCTATTTATAGCTTAGATGTAATATTCTTCCATGAAACACAAATTGTATCTAGGAGCGCTTATAGCTTTGACACTTGTTCTCTCATATGCAGTTTCACCCTTCATGCCATATCTTAATCCCTCTTCAGGCTTGTGGAAATACAGCCAATCTGTTGAACATCCAGCAACAAAAGAGATCACAGGACTGAACCTCAATGACGACGTGCGCATTGAACGAGATACCAACGGTGTTCCTCACATCTACGCCAAGAATGACCTCGACCTCTTCTTCGCATTAGGGTATGTTCATGCTCAGGACAGGCTCTTCCAGATAGATCTTCAGAGACGACTCCCTTCAGGCCGCCTCTCAGAGATCGTGGGAGAGGATGCCTACGAATCAGATACGTTCTACCGCACTCTTGGTATGCACAGAGCTGCTGAAGAAACCTACTCCCAGATGAGTCAATGGTCAAGAGACATTGCAGATGCTTACTGCGCAGGAGTCAACCAGTACATCACGAATGCTAACCCCTATCCCATAGAATATACTCTGCTGCAATGTAACCCGGAAGAATATACTCCCATAGACGCTATAACATTTGGAAAAATGATGGGATGGGAGCTATCAGGTTCCTTTTACGATTTAGAAGTGCAGAAAATGGAAGAAGCTTTAGGAGCAGAAATTGTACAGGAATTATTCCCCTCACAACGACCTGTCAACATGCCAATAATACCCGGATTATCAGAAGCATGCAAGCAGATTTTGCTCTGGAGTAATCAGGCCATCAGAATCCCCCTGGAAGTCGGCAGCAACAACTGGGCTGTCTCTCCACAGAAGTCCCAGTCAGGCAGACCAATGCTGTGCAATGATCCCCACCTGTCTACCACTCTGCCTTCCTTGTGGTACCAGGTCCACATGGTCTCACCCAGCTATAATGTGGCAGGCGTAACCCTTCCAGGAACTCCCTGTGTTCTCATTGGGAGAAACCAACGCATCGCCTGGGGTCTCACCAATACAGGAGCAGATGTTATTGACTTCTATGTAGAAACCCTATCAGAGGACGGAACCACGTACTTCCACCAGGGCACCTGGCATGATGTAACCCAGGTACAGGAAGTAATCAACATCAAAGGGAGTAGCCCCAGAACCCTCACTGTCAGCGTCACAGGCCATGGTCCTATCCTGGAACGAGATGGAAAGCAATTTGCCGTCTGTTGGACAGGCCTCCAGCCCACCTTCGAATTTGAGGCTCTCCTCCTCATTAACAAAGCTTCCAATTACCAACAATACGAAGAAGGCCTTACATTATTCTCTGTAGCTGCCCAGAACTTTGTATATGCAGATATCTATGGGAACATTGCCATCAGATCCACAGGTAGAATACCTATCAGAAAAAAGGGCACAGGGAGAGCCCCTGTGGACGGGGCTTCTGGAGACTATGACTGGACAGGGTATATCCCCTTTGAAGAATTGCCCCACGCATTCAATCCTGACCAGGGATATCTTGCGTCTGCAAACCAAATTCCTGTTTCTCTTGGCTACCCGTACTACCTGGGGTTCATCTGGGCCGATCGGTATAGAGCAGAACGAATTAACACACTGCTGCGGGAGAAAGAACTCTTAACCATGGAGGATATGATTAGAATCCAGTCTGACATCTATGATATCCCCGCCTCCATCATAACACCCATGATAGTAGAGGTTATCACTCCCCAGAATGATGCGGAAGAAGAAGCTTTACACTACTTAAAAACCTGGGACTACAACGATGAACGTACCCAAGTAGCACCTTTAATCTACCACACCTTTTTGGACAATTTCATGGAGAATATCTTCCACGATGAATACGAGGAAGCAGGAATTCCTGATGCACCGTATCCCACCACAGAAACGCTGGAGAACATGTTGAAAGCATGTGGAAGGACCAACTTCTTTGATGATGTCTCCACGTCAGAAGTGGAAACAGCACAAGACATCATCCAGAAGAGCTTTCAGGAAACCATAGAGCAATTAGTAGACCAATTCACAGAAGACGTCACTACCTGGTCCTACGGTCAGAAACATATATTCTCTCTGGAGCATCTAATAGGCTCTGTAGTCACTGCCTTGAACTATCCTCAGTTTCCTTATGATGGCTCCAGCAATACAGTAGATGTTGCCTGGGGCTGGACCTCGAAAGGTGGTCCCTCCTGGAGAGAGATCATAGACTTCGACCATGATCTGTGTATGTACCCTGGGGGGCAGAGCGGTAACCCCTTCTCCAGACACTATACGGACTTTGTGGAATTATGGAAGGAGAGCCAGTATCTTCCCTGGGAACTGGAAGGGTATACCACGGAATCAGTACTCATTTTGCGGAGGGGATAACATGAAAAAAGATATTCTGGGATGTGCAGTGATAGTTGTCCTGGGAGCTGCTCTCACTGTGGCCCACTGGGTTCTCGTGGTGATAGCTGGCATTCTGGGTGGATATCTCATTGAGGATTACAAGAAGTCAGCTCTTCTTGGGTTTGTGGGAGGAGTCCTGGCCTGGCTGCTCTTAGTTCTCCGATTTGCAGGTTCTGGTCATTTTGGAGCTGTTTTGTCCTTTGTCAATGCCGTGGCAGGGCTTCCTGCACTTCCTTTGACCCTGATAGTGGGAGGGATTCTGTCATTGCTGGGAGCACTCATTGGAGCAACTGGAAAGAAAGCCTTCGTCCATTAAGTTCCCTTTTTTCCTTTTTTGTGGATTCTTGCAGAATTCTCCTAATCGTATCGACATCCGTTACCCCACATCCTGTAAAGCTACCTCTAGAATGACGGTGTAAACTGATGGGTAATTCCCACTCTCGAGAAAAGACTTATAAAACCTCATGTAATACCGAGGTGGGTGAACATCCATGCAGCCGACCCGAGGATTTACTCTGCAGTGGCACATCACTGATCGCTGCAACCTGCACTGCACTCACTGTTACAGGGATGAAAAGATGCAGGATCTTCCCTTTGAACAGCTCATAAGGATTGCAGATACTCTGATGGAAGGATTAACCGTTCTTAAGGTAACACCATGTTTTGCTTTAAGTGGGGGAGAACCATTTCTTCGCCAAGATCTCTTTGATCTTGTCCACTACTTACACTCAAAAGGCGTTACCCAGGTTCTCCTGGAGACCAATGGAACGCTCATCACCCCACACGTAATCGAAAGGCTTAATGAATTTACCCCACCCATAACCACCATACAGGTGAGTCTTGATGGGAGTATACCTTCAGTTAATGACCCCATACGAGGAGAAGGAGCATTTGAAAAGGCAGTATCAGGACTGATTTCCGTCATAGCCGGTACACCTCTCAAGACCACCATAAGTTATACCTTTCATGCTCAGAATAAGAGTGATATTCCTTCCATCATCGCTCTGGGAGAGAAACTGGGCGTGGATACATTATATCTAACCCGATTGGTCCCTATAGGAAAAGGAAAAGCCATGGACGCTGTCTTGACTCCTGAAGAGACTGGAGAGGTTCTTGCCTATCTGCACCAGAGGAATCAAGAATTATCCAGGATAGGAACCCCTCACATCGTGGAAAATAGGTGTCTCTTTCATTTAACTGATCCAGAAGAAGCTGTGAGACGATATAAGAACAGAGAAGAGCGGCTGGGGAATGCATGTGCTGTAGCTTCATCCACCTTTACCGTTCTGGCAGATGGCACTGCTGTCCCCTGCAGGAGGTTGCCCATCCCACTCGGTTCTCTTCTTGAGCAGTCCTTTCTGGACATTTGGTTCAAGAATGATGTCTTGTGGGATTTCAGAAGACGTCAACCTCTCTTAAAGGGAAAATGTCAGTCCTGCAAGTATCTGCAGTATAACGGGTTGTGCAATGGGGGCGCAGCCTGTATCGCCTATGCGTTTTCCAATGATTACAATACTCCTGATCCTCAATGCTGGTACAACCCGGAGGACTCAAGATGATCTCCACAGCTATTCTTGTTTTATCTCATGGGGGAGCAGTCGCCCGAACACTCAGTGTGCAGAAAAAGAAAGGTAATGGGAAGATATTTCTGGATTCGTCCACAGTTTACTATCCAGAATGGCAGTTCCAACTGCGCACTATCACTCAATTCATGGAAAAGATTCTCCAATACCAAAACCATGATTTTCTCGTTTCAGTGGACAGTTGGGCTGTAGATGGATGGAGTACCTCTGTGCCCCTATTCTTGCTTTTAACCAGCGCAGCAACGGGGGAACAACTCCCCAAGAACTTCTTCTCAACGGGGTGCATGTTTTCTCCAGATGGGTGGATTTCCCACGGAAAGCCTGAAGCTGTACAGGCCAAGATTGATGCTCTGGAAGGTTTTTCTCATGGGGTTGTTCAGGCTCCTGTCTTTCTCATTCCTTTCAGCCTTGATACCTATAAGAGTGAAGCAGTTCACCTGCGTCACATCAGGAGCATGTTTTCTGCTCTAGAGATTGCACTCCCTTACACGTATCAGAAATGCAGTTTAGAGATTCAGAACCTCATTCAGGCGCAGGCACAGCCTGATTTACGTCAGATTCTTGATTATCTTCCTGGTGCAGGTGATGCATTTGTGCTCGTGCCTGCTGATGCCAGCTCAAAATCCCGAAAACCCTCCATAGACATTTCCCAGGTTGGCTCTACACCTTTTATTATGGAGAACCCTCTCGCCGGGTACTTGTCTCTATACCTTATTCGGGATAATCGTGTACTGCTCAAGCATCGATATACAGATGTGAACAGAGCACGTGCTGACGCACTTCACTACCAGGAGGTCATGCATGAAGTCCCCTGAAGAATTCAGAAAGGGATCACAGCAGCTGGGAAGGGCACTTTCCTCCCCCATAACAGTAGAACTGGAAGTGACTTCCCGATGCAACAATATGTGCCAGTTCTGCTACAACGTGTGGGAAAAAGGGCATAGCCACACCAACATGACCGCAATTCTGGATCAACTCCAGGAGGCTGACGTCAAAATGCTTTTTTTCACCGGGGGGGAGCCCCTCATGCGAAGAGATATTTTCGAACTCATAGAACATGCAAGAAATCACAGCATGAAAACATGCGTGGTTACCAATGGGACCCTGCTAACAGAAGAGAAGGCACAGATGTTAAAGAATTTGCACACATCAGTGCAGGTTTCGCTCCATGGGACTGAGAAAACACATGATTCTCTTGTGGGCGTCCAGGGAGCCTACCAGAAAGCTGCATGCGGACTCAATCACCTGGCAGACCATAGAGTTCCCACTAATATTAACCTGGCTCTAACCCGCCTTAATTTTAGAGAGCTGCCCCACGTTGAAGACGTTGCCAAGTCATTGGGAGCCAATCTCAGCATGACCCGCCTGGTGCTCACGGGAAAACATGCTCGTAAAGCCTTGCAGTTTACCAGCAGGACCATATCCGAGTTGATGCGGTTCTTGCTTCACTGTGACGTGAAAGGTGCATCCATTCAGTCTCCTTTCCCTGTGTGCTGCCTCGGAGAGGAGGGTATTCCTTCTATGCTTGAAATCTACCAGAAATTTGATGTGGTGGGTTGCCAGGGAGGGATAACCTGGTGTGCAGTCTCCCCAGAAGGACTAGTGCGCACATGCGGGGCCATGGGAAGTGAAGAAGGAGATCTGAAAGAAGAATCATTGAGATCTATTTGGAGTAGATCGGAATTCATCTGGAAGTGCAGGACATTTTCCCACGTCCCTCAAAAATGTCTCGACTGTGAGTACCTTTCCTTATGTACAGGGGGGTGCAGGGCAGATGCATATGCAGCATCGGGCGGGATCAGCGATCCAGATCCTCTTTCAACGTTATGCTGATCCACGTCACATTTCACTTACTTTCCAGTACAGTTCTCTCATTTTCTGTCCTCTCATCGAGTTGCCACTCGGGAGTATTCGTGACCGGCTTCAGGCAGCCCACATACCTCAAGAAATTTCCCCCCACACGCGGAACAAGATCGAAGAAGGTTTCCACATCAATCAAGGAAAACATCAATAATCGAGTTAACTTGAGAAGATGATTGAGTAAATGAAAGGGAAAGATAAACCTTATAAAGGGTTCTACGCAAAGAAGGGACATCGAAGGAGGAACTGATATGTCAGCATTCCAAGAAATCAAGAAAGTCTGGAAATTACTTTCACAATCAACGAATATCCCAGCACTTCTTCTGGCAAGTGGAGTTTCAATGGTGGGTGCAGGATTCTTGAATCCCATATTTGCAGTTTATTTTGTAGAACAGGGAATCAGTTTCAAGAATTTAGGGATTATTTTTTCAATGGCAAGCTTGGGTTCGCTGGTGATGCGGCCTCTCATAGGGAATGTATCAGATCAATACGGAAGAAAAAAGCTCATTGTGAGTCTCTCGTTCCTCGTGAGTCTCTTGACCCCCTTTTATCTTGTCATCCGTAGTGCCTTGGGACTGGCAGTTATCCATTCTGCGCGTACCGTCGTTTCTGAAAGCTCCCAACCGGTTCTCAGCGCTATGGTGGGAGATGTCGCTCCTGAAAAGGGACGAGCAACTCTATTCGGCTTTTATTCTTCGGTGGAGAGCATTGTATATTCTGCGGCTCTCTTTGCAGGTGGAGCAATCTTAGCCTGGGGATTCGGGTTTAGAGAACTATTCTATATCACTTCTGCATGCTTCTTTGGTTCTTCTCTGGTACTTGCAGTCTTTCTCAAGGAAACTGTTGAACGAAAAGAGGAGACTCCTTCACGTGGTCCCCCTGAAGGCAGACTTGAACGGTTCACAAAGGGCGTCCGTGCCATGGCAGTGCAGAGAAGTACTCTCGGACTGATGATCTATTCGTTTTTCTTCACGTTTGCGCTGAGAGTATACCCCGTTTATGTTCCCTTATTTGCAGCGAAGGTATTTGGAGCAGGCGATGAACTCCTGGGACCCATTGTTGCAGTTTCATGGATCACGTTTGCCGTGGTCCAGCCCTTTGGAGGATGGATTTCTGATAGACTGGGAAAGAGGAAAGCGTTCATTGGTCTTGGATTGACGCTCATTATCGTCTTCAATACCGGCATGGCATATTCTCCCAACCTGGCCTGGATGGTAGTTTTGTGGGCATTGATTGGGGTTGGTGATGGGATGTTTCGCCCGGTCATGAGCGCATTAATTGTGGATATCGTTCCTGCAGACCTTCGAGGTACGTACTTCGGGACACTGGGGTCAGTGAGAGGCGTGGCCAGCATTGTTGCCCCCTTGATGTATGGCTACGTTGCAGAGCTGTTCAGTATCAGGATGACATTCCAAATCACATCTGTGTGTCTTCTTGCAGCCATGCTTCCGGCATTGCTCCTGATAGCAGAAGGCAAGAAGATTGGGGAGTGATTTTCGACAGCTCTTTCAGAAGTTTTCATCCTACAAGAAGATCAGATGCGTTTGAAATGGAGATTGTGTTTACTCCTCAACATCATATAATCTCAAGTGATAAATTATGTGTTGTATTACCATTTATTACTGAGTTCTTAGATTCTATTAAACCTGAACGAAAGATTTATAAGTCCCTACGATAAAGAAGACCAGGTGATATCCATGTACATAAAATCCGAAATTGAAGAGATTTCTATGGAGATTGACCAGTGCATGTGCTGTGCTGCAGCTCCCATAGACAACATTGGAGTTGTTGCATAAGCAATTCTCTTACTTTGGAAGTCCTCTTTTTTTCCTTCTTTTTCTTATTCTTCTCATCATTTTTTGAATCATATGGAGAACTGCAGGCAACTGAATGGTTGAAGACTGAGCGCAAGGCATTTCGACAAGACAAGATCGTGCATTAAAAGCCGCAGGTATCGTGCCGTCTTCCTGGCTTTAGTTTTGAGCGGATCTGCCTTTATTACATTAGCAGTATTTTTTATTTGTGTTGAATCAATTATGCTTTTCCGAAAGATTTATAAGAGAGAAGGTGTAAAGAAGACCAGGTGATATCCATGTATATACGATCTGAAATTGAAGAGATTTCTATGGAGATTGACCAGTGCATGTGCTGCGCAGTCATTGTAGACTAAGCATTGGAACAATAATGCAACAACTTTTCTATTTTTTTATTTTTCTTGGGGATGCCGTTAAATTTTCACTAGTGAACAATGGAGATATATCCACAGAAACCAAGGATGATCAGAGAGAGGGTAAGGGCAAGAAAACCTTTATAAGCCGGATTACCAGAACAGAAAGGAGGTGGGTCCATCAGAAAGAGCCAGTATACCATGGTATTTGCAGTGAAAGACAAGTACCTATTACTTAATGGATTATCAGGTGCAGTTTCTCTTGTAGATAAGCAGACAGGGGAGAAATTTCTTGAAGGCGAGGGTTCTGAGGAGCTGAACCCTTTTTTCACCCATTTGAGTCCTGAAGAAGAGGCTGAGAAAGCTCAGGCCTTCTGCGCTTTTCTGAGGAAGAAAGCCTCACAGTGTGCAGACAGTACTATTGCCGTGACATATGACTGTAACTTGAGATGCCCTTACTGCTATGAAATATGGGTAAAGAACCCCCAGATGATGAATATGGTGATGGATGAATACAAGGTGGATAAAGCATATGCTGCCATGGAAGAGCTCAATGCGCAGTGCCCAGGAGAAAAACTTGTGACTCTAACAGGGGGGGAACCTCTCATGAGGAAGAATGCCGATATTGTGCAGTATATTTTGAGGAAAGGTGATGATCTGGGATATAAATTCACGCTTTTCACCAATGGTGTGGAGCTGCATTCTTTTCTTTCTGAAATCTCATCTGTGAATACTGAATTTGTGCAGATTACTCTGGATGGCCCCCAACCCATTCATGATCAGAGACGAATATCGAGGAGTGGGAAGGGGACCTTCAATGCCATTGTCAGAAATATAGAGAAAGCACGGGAAATAGGGCTCACCCTGCTTATTCGGACAAATTCCGACCCAGATGTTCTCTCACGGATTGGAGAGCTCGCCCACTTTTACAGAGAGAGGGGATGGGTTGATGATCCCCATATCCATTTTGCCATGATCCACGTATGTGGTCAGATCATGAACCTTGAGGATTATGAGAGGCTCCTTGCAGTGTACAGGCAGGTTCTGGATCTGGCAGCTCATGAAGATTTCCGCTTCTTCGAGGCTTCACCATATGCAAAGCTGGGTTCTCTATATACGGAGCACCCTCGATTCTGGCCCTCATTCTGGAATTGTGCCGCCGTGGTCAACCGATACGTCTTCGATCCCTTTGGAGAGGTGTACCCATGTCGGGCCATGCTGGGCTGGAAAGAACATCGTATTGGGGTGTATATACCTGAACTATCTTTTGAGGAAGCAGTTGAGAAATGGAGGAATCGGACCATCTTTGCTTTAGATATGTGCAGGGAATGCGACATGGCATTGTTGTGTGGGGGAGGCTGTGGATATCAGTCACTACTGGTCAATAAGGATCTTTACACCCCCGCCTGCTTTGATGTAAAGCAAATTGTGGCCCCTTACTTGGAATATATGCATGAAAGGAGGAATGCCCATGAGCCTGCCCAGGGTTAATCCGCAGGTATTGGTTAGACAAGAACCTGAAGAAACCTATGTTATTCACATGGGAACGGGTAAAATATACCGGTTTAATGAGACAGCTCTCACCATCATGGAAGCCTGTCAGCAGGGGATGGGAGAGGAAGAGCTTCTGGATTTGTTGATGGATCAGGAAAGTGATCGTGGTACCGTGGAGGAGGATGTTATGAAAACGCTGTCCAGATTTAGAGAATTGGAGCTTGTGGAGTGATGGAATGAAAGGAGAGGATGCAAGAGATACGTACAGTCGACTGGCGGAGTCCTATGATGCGATGTTTTCAGGAGGAATGTGGGCAGTGTATGACGCGCTTACCTGGAAGTACATTGAGGATTATCTCCCCGGGGAGGGTGTTATCTTGGATGCAGGAGGAGGCACAGGCAAATGGAGCATGCAGCTGGCAAGACGGGGGTATACTGTTCACCTCGTGGATGTCTCTCCTGAAATGCTGGCAGAAGCTTCTGAAAAAATAGAGGGAGAAGGGCTAAAAGACAGAATCTTCGTCCAGGAAGGGGATATAACAGCTCTGGACTTCTCCTCAGATTACTTCGACTTTGTGCTATCAGAGGGCGATCCAGTCTCTTACTGTGCAGAGAATCATTTCCAGGCCATAAAAGAATTGGTGAGGGTTGCCAAACCGAAGTCCTACATTGAAATTGGCGTGGACAGTAGGTACATGTTTTTTATGAGGCAATCTGTCCTACATGGGTTTACTGAAGGAGAGAGTATCCTGGAAAAGGGAATTGCAGTGGACAAGAGAGGTACGCGCACCTTTACGTTTACACCCCGTGTCTTTAAAGAGGAATTTGATGAGGCAGGGGCTGATCTTGTGAAGGTAGTTGGAAAGCCAGTATTCATAACCTTCGGATCGGCCTATCTTGAGGATTTGGGAGAAAGACTTGAAACAGATGCAGAATTCAGGAAAAAGATTCTGACATACGAGATCGCTTTAAACGAAGAAGGGTTCGGCCCTGTAGGGAACCATTTACAGGCCATTGCCCAGAAACGATAGTCATTTTGAAGAATGAATGTTCATACTCCTTCCCATGATGATAGCATGACTGCAAGACTGATCTTCGAGATATCACAGCCACTGAACTTCCTGGGATATGCAAGAAGCCGTCTCTCTCCAGAGAAGTCCTATCTGTGGTCGAGAGAAGTAGAAAGCCTCTTTGCCTTGGATGAACCTCTGGATACTGTGCTGACGCGCATTCCTGTCCCTATTGGAGAAGAAGTGGGCCCCTTCAAGAGATCATTTGAAGCAGATTGGCCTGTTTTCAGGCTAGAGCTGTTTCGGTTCAAGGAGAATCTCGAATCCTTGTGGAAATCAAACCAGCAGAGAATTCTTTCCATGATGAAAGAATTATGGCTGTTCCATGAAGGGTCTTTAGAAGTATTCCCCGTCATGCCCTTCTTTCGCTCATGGCCCCGGAGTACTCCTCTCAGTATGCCCATACTGGACCAGCACGATCAGAAAACACTTGAGCTCCTGATCCACGAAGTCCTGCACCGCACCACAGAAAGTGACCATCCTCAATCCATATGGCGGTATCTACGTATGGTATTCACCATAAAGAGAATTCCTACCCAGAGCAGGTTTCTCATGCAGCATGCATTCATCTATACTGCAGCCTCCTGGATAGGTGCTCTGGCCCTTGAGAAAGAGTTCCAGAGACCTCACCTAACTCAGGAGACGTCTGATCAGGAGCAATTCATAGAGATGGATGAATATATGCATTTTCTATTTCCATTTTTTTCTTCAGAACTGAAAGCAGACAACCCGATGATCTTGGCCGAGGATATTGTGGAATGCTGCCAGCAGGACAAGAAATGCCAGGATGACCATTAGTCCTGGAGACTCAGTACGGGCAACCCAATATTTATTTGGGAGAACACAGAGCATACTACATGGACTATCCAGACAAACCGGGCGTTTACCTCATGAAAGACAAAGACACCGTCATCTACGTTGGCAAGGCTAAATCATTAAAGAACAGGCTCTCATCGTACTCCAACAAAAGTCTGGACACCAGAACAGAAGATATTGTAGCGCACACTACGAATATTGAGTTTACTGTCTGTGAAAGTGAGGTGGATGCCTTACTTCTAGAAGCCAACCTCATCAAAGAGTACAAACCTCGGTTCAACATCAGACTGAAAGATGACACCATGTATCCCTATTTGAAGGTCACTCATGAGGGATTTCCCCGCATCATGGTGACCAGGGACATCACTGATGGAAAGGTATTTGGGCCCTTTCAGAGTGCCAAGGCCCTGCGAAAGACTATGAAATTCATGCGGAAATTGTTTCCATTACGAACGTGTAAAACCCTCAAGAAGAAAGAGTGCCTCGAATACCATATTGGGTTGTGTCCTGCACCCTGCACAGGTAGAATTACCAGAGAGGAGTATAACCGGAATGTCAAGAGACTGATCATGTTTCTGGAAGGAAAAATTGACGATTTAATAGACGAACTAGATAAGGAAATGCAGCATGCCTCCGGAGAATTGGATTTCGAGAAGGCTGCCCTGATCAGGGACAGAATTTCAGCTTTAGAGAAGTCCCGCCTGACCCAGTACATTAACCATCCCTCCCTTGGGGATATTGATGTGATAGCAATCAAAGGGGAGAAGACCAAGTGTTTTACCGTCATGGTCATGAGAGGAGGGAGAATCATTGGCAAGCACCAGTATGTTCTGGAATCAGATGATGAGGAGTTCTTGAGTGAGTTTTACGCCGAGAGGCTGATTCCTGATGAGATTGTGCTGCAAGAAGAATTAGACCCAGCGTTCATTGAATTTCTGGAAAGGAAAAAGGGTAAGAAAGTAAAGGTTTCCGTGCCCAAGAGGGGAAAACGGAAGAAGTTGTTGAGAATGGTGGAAAAGGATGCTGAAATTCATTTGAAGTACGTATATGGTGAGCTGGAACTACTGCGGGATGAACTGGGATTGAAAAAGGTACCTGAACGGATTGAGGGCTATGATGTTTCCAATATCATGGGACAACAGGCCACAGCATCTCAGGTGTGTTTTCTGAATGGGAACCCATCCAAGAAGGATTATCGACACTACAAAATACAGGTTGAGGGTATTGATGATTATGCCATGATTGAAGAAGTACTGCACAGACGGTTTATGCATACAGAGGTCATGCCTGACTTGCTGTTGATAGATGGAGGGAAAGGACATCTGAATGTAGCGCTGAGGACCCTCCAGGAGCTGGGGATAGACATCCCCGTGGTGGCTCTGGCCAAAAGGGAAGAGGAAGTGTTCACGCCTCAGGGGAAAGGGGAGGTGTCCCAGTTGTCCAAGACATTGTTGATAAAGGTGAGAGATGAGGCGCATCGATTTGCCATTGCATATCATAAGACATTACGACGAAAGAAGCTGAAGAAATCTGTTCTTGATGATATCAAGGGAATTGGGGAAAAGAGAAAGAAAATGCTGATGAACCACTTTGGTTCTGTTGAGAACATGAGGACGTGCACAGTGGAGGAGCTGGAATCTGTTCTAAAGAATAAGAAAATGGCTCAAAAGGTTCATGAACACCTCAGAATCACACATCCTGTGTCCTGACACGCAGCCACAAGACAACAACCGTGATGACAAGAACAGGTACTCCCAGAATAAACAACCACCAGAAGTGAGTCATCATCTC
>JACVGW010000063.1:0-2121 GCA_018992565.1 Theionarchaea archaeon | reverse complement strand
TCAATATACTGGGGAGCAGTCCTGTACACGGTAATCAAGAACATCAGCAGTGCCACTCCCATAGCATACAGAATAGCCAGGATGACCCATACTGCCAGAGGTGCTCCTGTGGTATACATGAGGTAGCCCATGAAGGTCCAGAATCCCAGCAGGAAAACAGCGACTGCAATGCCTCCTTTGAAGAACCCCCTCATGAGAGGAGAAATACTCTGTGTCTGCGCTTCATTGACTTTATTGAAATACTCATCCAGTCCATTCGATTGGATGGCGTCCAGAATTTCTACTGCTTTCTCCCCCAATGGTGTGAGCTCATATTCGTCTGATGCTGTTTTTTCAATGAGTCCTGTCAGTTGCTTCAGGTGATAGTTGAGCTTTCCAGTAGGTGATTCCACCCTGTCGAGGATCTGAGTGTAGGTGACGCTGCCTTTGGTTTTGATGAGGCGGAGTATATCCCTTCTTACCTTATGGTTCAGGGAGTTCAGCATAATTTCCTCTTTATCTTCCATGGTATCCTGTATGAAATGGCAGAATAAAAGCTTTTTTGACTAATTTCTCTTAGTTTTTGACAAATAAATTTGTCATTATGTAGGTTTTGCAGTCTGATCACATGAAATGGGGTAATGAAAAGGTGCACAGGGAAAATCCTTATAACGCATTACCCAAATTCAAGGTGTGAACATCAGGACATTGCGGAAGACTCTCGATAGGTATGGATTCGATACTGATAAGGCACTTGACTGCCTGCTGGATGTATTTGTTAAGCAAAATGTATCTGAGAAAGGTGTCCTTGCTGCAGATGTTTCAGGGCCAACAGGCATACTGCATGGCTATGACCTGCTGGAGAAGGGCATGTGGGGGAAGGTGCAGCTACTGAGATGTACGGGGAAGGGAGAACAGATTGCAGGTGATCTCCTGCATGAGAAGAGCCAGGAGGTTTTTGAGCAATGTAAGAAGCTCAACCTGGAAGGATCATATGTTGTCCTGAGGTATTTGGGCCACCTGCTGTCGCAGGGAAAACATGCTCCCTCTCTTCATCCGGAGTTCAGACTGGCAGCATCACTTCCTGTGATTCAGGATCTTGTTGTGATGATAAAGTCTTTGCTGTTGGAAGCCGGGGTTGCCCGTAAGGCTCACCAATATACGGCTTTGGGACCTGTGAATGGGCATGGAGTTGTGGTCACTCCTCCCGACTTGTACAGGTACTTTGAGGAGTACTATGTGAATGAGGAGAGGATTCTGTCTCTGGAAGATGCTCTGAAGGATATCTCCAGGGTACTGAATGTGTTCCGGGTCTTGTATGTATATGAACCCAAAGCAGAAAAGATCTTTTTTCGAAAGCTGAAAGAGTATTCGATTTCTTTGGAGGACATAGAAGGAATTTTGGAAGAGATGAAGGAAAAGGGTACTATCAGGTATTATAAGGATCCACTTCGATTTGTTATAGAGGATAAGAAGGCGTACAAGCGATTCTTGCGGGAATATGTCCTGCCCCCTGCTCTGGAGGAGTTTTCTGAGAAGGTGCAGCAGAGTATTCGCAGCAACCCCCAGGCCTACGCAGTTCTGTCTGAGTTTGAAGAGGGATTCAGGGGGTTTCTGGAACAGGTACTGCAGAAAGGATCTGAGAGGTGGGAAGAGCGCATACCTTCTGACACGCTGGAAAGGTTGAAAGTGCGTCAACATGATGCCAGAATCAGGAAGAAGACAGTTTATTCGTTGCTACATTATACTGATTTTCCTAATTATTTGTCCATAATTTTGTATAGGACTGAGAGGGTTAATAATTGGGATTTGTTTGAGCCTTATTTTATCAGCATTGGATGGATTAAGGGACGACTCATAGAAATGAATGAGATAAGAAATGATCTGGCCCACCCGAAACCCTTGGAGCCACTCCAGTACAGAAAGTTGCAGTTGTATATTGATGAGATCAGGGAAAGAATTGGGCGGTGACTGTGGGGGCAATAGGTTGTTGTCAGGTGTGAGTTGTGCGGGACACTCGCTTTCGGTACGTAATGTTTAAATAGTCTTCATGTATAGAAGGAAGTACGCCCCGATGGCTTAGCCTGGTATAGCGTCCGCTTGGTAAGCGGGAGGTCGCGGGTTCGGATCCCGCTCGGGGCT
>JACVGW010000138.1:2537-3891 GCA_018992565.1 Theionarchaea archaeon | reverse complement strand
AACCCATACCCTTTTCGGGCATTGAACCACTGTACTGTTCCTTTCACGTTATCATCTCCTCAGATTACATCTGAATTATTTACAAAAAACCTACAACAGAAAAGTTACGGAATCCGAATAATCGAAATACGAACCTTTGTTTACAGTCCTTTGCAACTCCTGTTATGCATCCGTGCTTATAAAGGTTCCTATTGACACAATGGTAAAACCGTTTCAGAAGAACAGGCTTCCGTGCAAAGAAAATTCTTCCAAGACCAACTCATTTCTCACAGGTGTCAATGGTCACAGTTCAAGAAGGGCTCACGCCATAACAGCAGGTAAGGTTATATAGTCCAATGACATGCCAAACGTTATAACAGCTCATCCAAGAGGAAACCACACATAAGTCTGACACCCGATTTCCAGCAGAATGACAGAACGGCATCATTTAGAGGAGTGATACCACGAGCGTTGCATCACCAACCCCTCCTGCAGAAGAACCTGAAGGCATCAGGATCCTCATGGGAGACCCCAAGAAAGCCATCATACGACTCTCTCTCCCTATGATGGTAGCAATGTCAATTCAAACCATTTACAATATCGTGGATGCTATCTGGGTTTCAGGATTGGGGGCTGATGCGCTCTCTGCCGTTGGATTCTTCTTCCCCTTCTTTTTCATGATGAATGCTATTGCCACAGGCATAGGCATTGGAGGCGGATCTGCCATTTCCAGGAGAATAGGTGCCAAAGACAAGAAAGGAGCAGATACTGTGGCTTCGCACACCATTGTCATCATGTTGCTTGCAGCTGTAGCTTTCGCAGTCCCTTTCTTCATCTTTGCAAGAGACATCTTCTCTGCAATGGGTGCAGGAGACATAACTGATAGTGCCACACAGTATGGTCAGGTGATCATAGCGGGCATTGTGGTCATTTTCTTTTCCAGTGTTGCCAACGCACTGCTGCGAGGTGAAGGAGACGCCACCCGTTCAATGTATGCACTGATGAGTGGTGCTGTACTCAATATCTTACTAGACCCTCTTTTCATTTATACATTTAGAATGGGTGTTGCAGGGGCTGCTGTCGCCACCGTCCTGTCTATGACACTTGCCTCTTTCATATTGTTCAACTGGATCTTTATCAAGAAAGATACCTATGTATCAATATCACTGCATGGGTTCCGATTCCGGAAAGACGTCATAGGTGAGATTGTCAAGGTGGGGTTGCCATCGGCTATATCACAGCTATCCATGTCCTTGACGATGTTGTTCCTGAATGTCATTGTAGTGAAGGCAGGAGGGACGGATGGTGTTGCTGTCTTCACCACAGGGTGGAGAGTGGCTACATTTGCATCCCTCCCCTTGATGGGTATTGCTAC
>JACVGW010000138.1:0-2437 GCA_018992565.1 Theionarchaea archaeon | reverse complement strand
CCGAACTCTTCCCACTTCTTCTTTGACTGCTCAAATAGTGATCTGGCTGACTCAATGCCTGTCACATCAAACATGCCCATTTTCTTATTCAGTGCCTCTTCTGCCTGACTGAACAGGGACAGTGCCTCACCGCGCAGTGCACGTAACTTATTGCTCTCAGTAACGCGTGTTCTGCATACATCACTCCTCTCTGTGTACTCGATCTCAGTGTACAGGAACCTGGCCTTCTCGTACTCCTGAATAGCTTTCTCGTACTCCCTGCTCTCAAACAAGTCCTCAGCAGAACCAAAAATCTGATCGGCCTCTGTACCTTTCTTACACAGTTCTCCGAACGTCTGGGCTTCTCCTATTAACCTGGCTGATTCAGAGTTGGGATAGATTTTATTAGATTTCTCTGAGGCGGCAATTGCATCAAGAAAAGCTTTTTCTGCCTCACTGAACTTGTGGGTACCGTAGAGTTCAATTCCTTTTCCAAGGAGTGTCTGAGCCTGTTCATTGAGGATTTTATATTGTTTGTAAGGTCCCCCGGATTCTCCAAGCCATTTCACTGTATTGTCAAAGAGGTTCAGGTTGTCACCTTCTTTCACAGTAACCTGGTTCCAGAACGACTCAGCTCCGCCAAAGAAGGCCGCTCTGCCCATGCCGTACCCGTCCATTGCCAGCATGATGTCAAAAGGACCTCCTTCTTCTCCTGTGTCCTTGGCCCCACTGCCATCCCCTACGCGGTCTACCCAGGAACTGCTGGGGGTTGTAGCAAGCACCTGCCCTTTCCTGTAACTCACAATAGGGAGTCCATTCTTGAGCACAATTTTCTTGATGTTCTTTGTCACCGGGTGGCTCTGGAAACTGTCAAGGTAGAACGTGTAAATGTCGTCATCCAGCTGCTCAGCAGTGGAATCTGCGATAATAGCCCTCTCCTGATTGAAAGACACGTTAAATGCCTGTGAGACACTAGTGTTCTCAGAGTCAATGTCGCCCAGAAGGAGCAGGCCTCCTCCATTTTCCACGAACTGCTTTATTGCATCTACTTCTGCAGAGGTATACTTCTTGTCGAAGGATGCAATCACCAGAACGTCGTATTTCATCAGCGTACGGTAGGTGAGTGATCCAGAGTCTCTGGTAGTCACTGTAGCAGAATCCTCCAGTTTCGCCCTCGCGAGGCCGAATCCCCAGGGTTCTACAGAGTTGTTGAAAGAATATCTGGGGTCACAGACCACTTTCACAGTGACGTCCAATCCAAATTGTTTCAAGAGTTTTTCTATTTCTTTCAAAGTTTTTTCAAAACCTGCAACATAGGCTTCACGTACTTCCTCATCCACTTCATGGGCTCTTGACTCGTCCACAAGCACTTTGAGAGTCTTCTCTTGGGTCTCTGCGCTCTCTAAAGGATTGACATTGAGCACCAAGAGCACTGCCACGAGTACCAGTACTATCGTCCTTTTCATTTCATCACCCACTTTGTTGAATCTGTATCTCAATAAATAGGTTTCCCTGCTTTGAGTACCGAATCCATTCCCGCCTCCGATTCACTGCTTTTCATTGCGAGGGATGGATTGTTGTCAGCCACACTCTTCCTCAGATACCTCCATGAGATGAAGAATAGATCATTTCTTTCTTATTCACGAGTAACAATGTCACGGGTATCCAAAATCGCTAAAACAATCAAAAAGGAAAGGTGATTTGAAGAAACAAAAAAAGAAAGAACGAACTAGCCTTCACGAATCAAGAACGACCTACAGCTTTCGGACATTTACTGCTCGGGGTCCTCTGTCTGATTCTTCCTGATCAAATTCGACCTGATCTCCCTCATTGAGGAAGACGCCCATGGGCACGGCGCTCTGATGGACAAAAATGTCGTTTCCATTTTCATCCTGGATGAACCCGTACCCTTTTCGGGCATTGAACCACTGTACTGTTCCTTTCACGTTATCATCTCCTCAGATCGTATCTGAGATCTTCCCAGATCGTATCTGGACTCTTTACAAAAAACTTACAACAGAAAAGTTACGGAATCCGAATAATCGAAATACGAACCTTTGTTTACAGTCCTTTGCAGGTAATGCTATGCATCCGTGCTTATAAAGGTTACTGTTCATCTTCACAGGTTAACATCACAATGGCATCGAGAATCCACAATGATAGAAAAATCAGAATAAAAGGAGATATATAATTCAATACAGGTAGAAAAATCTCTTTCTCCTCTAATAGTTGCTGGAATCCACGGGTTGTGTGGTTCATTTCCAGAGCTCTGGGGCACTGGATAGGAGCTGTCATTGCTTGGGCTGGGGAGAGGATTCCTATTCATGAACTGAAAGGAATTGGCCTGGTGAGAAATCGCAGGAAATCATGTAACTCGTAGCCCAGCCTGATTCAATCCAAAAGCTCAACCGCAGTAGGCTCAGGAACCCACCTGGAGCCAGATTCCAAACCTTTTTTT
>JACVGW010000062.1 GCA_018992565.1 Theionarchaea archaeon | reverse complement strand
CTTCTGCACGATCTCGCACCTGTTCAGAAAGAGGTGCCTTCCTTCTAATTATGACAGTGTCTCCTTCGTTCAATCCCAGAGCTTCCAGGTCCTCTTCGCTCAGTCTGATAAAGCCCTCTTCAACCATGGAATCAGCAAACAAGGTGACCGTCACAGACTTGTTAGCAGCATCGTTGACTATTTCCAGCTTAGATTCTTCTTTTGCGCCAAGTCTTGAAAGCATTGAATTGTTTAGCCTGGCCCTGCCACGACTTCTAACCGCCCTTTTTTGAATTTTTAAAGTGACTTCTTCCATACAAGAAGAGATATTTCTAATTCTTAAATACTTTTTGATTTCAGCAGACTTCCCGCGATCTCAACGTTCTGGGCAGAGCTCACACCACCTGTCTTCGTTTTCCCCATCCTTATGAGAGTGACGTATCACTCAGGCTGCTATCAGGCCAGCAGGACTGAGATCAGGACCAGCAGGAGGAGGAGAACAGCCAGAACGGATGCAGTTCTGAAAACAAGACGCCTTGCGGCTGTCTTCTCGTGAGTTCTCCTGGGCCTGATGTGGAGTATAGGAGTGGCGGCCAAACTCCCTGCCATGAGCCCCAGAACATTTTCCAGAGTGAGGACAAGAGGCTGTAAGGATTCCTCGGGGTACAGTACCAGGGATATACCTGCAACCACAGCAGGGGGGAGCAATGCCGCGGCAATGGCCACGCCAGCAATACTCTCAGAGATATCCCTAGAGAGTGCACACATGGTTGCAAATCCCAGAAGAATGGCCATAAGAATGTATATGAAGTTGGAATCCATTCGACTCCTGATCTCAATTGTCAGGGAAAGGTCTGTTACTTGAGATATCAGGACAGTGGCAATGCAAGAGACAGCAATTACCATGATGAGAAGGGCAGTGAGGTTTCCAATAGTCTTCAAGACATCTCTGGCTTTTCCCAGAGCTACATTCACAGAAAATGCGTATATGGGTCCCAAAAGAGGAGAAAGGAGCATAGCTCCTATGATAACTGGTATATTATCCATGAATAGTCCGGTGAGGGCAATCATACCTGCGATAGACGTGAGAGCTACTCGACTCAGATCTAGCGTGAGGTGGGGTCTTGTTGAATCAACGAGTTTTTCAACGGGTGTTCGTTCTTCTTCTGCCCCCGTTTTTTGTTCTGACCGCTGAAGGACTGAAGAAATGACAAAATCCGGGGAGGAAACTTCAATAATGTTTTCCTTGTAACGAAGGTCAATAGCTTTTTGGAGGTCTGTCAAGAAAGGATCAAGCTCCTTTTCATGAAGATAGATCGTGACATAGGCGAGCTTCCCTTCTCTTCTGATGAAATGAATAGAATCTTCCAGCAATTCTCGAATGTTGCGGATATCATCTTCTCGTGCTGTTACCAGGACTTTCTTCATCATGTATTCTCGGAACCCAAATTTATAAATCCGTTGGAGTTGATCCATCAACCTGATGCAGTAGTAACGGGAGACTTCTCATCCCGTATCACTGTACCAAGAAGGTGACCAACCATTCTGAAGAGATTCCAGATTCCCCCCTTCAGCTTCTTTCCACTACATTCTTCCCATGAAATATCCATAGTCTTCTCTAAACCTGCACCTTTTGCAAAATCCAGCATCTGATAACCCATAATCAAAAATGTACCTCACATTTCACGGGAAGAGCACATATGGGCCGGGAAGTTTCTCAGAACCTTTTCCCGGTAATCGTGTTTTTCTATATTTTGGTCTTCTGCTCATATTAACACCTCCGTTTTTCTTCCGGATTATTGCCTATTGATACTTTTCAACCCTATATACGTTATATTTCATTGCATATAAACGTATCTCTCATTACTGACTGCTACACCAGTGGATTCCAGTGCCCTCGCCACAAGAACCTGCTGAACCTGGTGGATAGGTATCAGGCTGCAATTTCAAGCTTCCCGGAAAATGCAATGATATTCCCCTCCTTCTCAAGTAGTGAGAATAACACCGGCCTATTAGCACACAACTTCTCATGCCTACTCAATACTGGCCTGCCATCCAATCTTATACATACATATTACCAGAAGAAATACTGTGTGAACCAAAAGATATATATACTTTACCAGTAAAAAGCCCAATATGTACAATCCTCGAGTAATTACCATTGCATCTGGAAAAGGGGGAACAGGAAAGACTACTGCTACTGCAAATCTTGGTACAGCTTTAGCTTTGCTGGGAAAGAAGACTATCATCCTCGACGCTGACATCGCCATGGCCAACCTTGCTCTTATTCTTGGCATGGAAAAGAGCAGGATCACACTTCACGAAGTACTGGCTGGCGAGGCGGATATCAAAGACGCCATGTACAAAGGACCTGGTGGGGTTATTGTAGTCCCCTGTGGTGTTTCACTGTCAGGATTTCAGAAATCCAACCCAGAGAAACTTCAGGATGCTATGATCGAGCTGCTCAAGGGAACTGAATTTCTGCTCATCGATGCTCCTGCCGGCCTGTCCAGGGACGGCGTCATACCACTGGCTGTTGCTGACGAGGTTGTTCTAGTGGTCAACCCCGAAATATCATCTATGGCAGATGCTCTGAAGACCAAGATCATGACAGAAATGGTGGGTTCTCGTGTTTCGGGTGCAATACTGAATCGTGCCAACTTCGAGAAAACTGATCTGTCTATGCGAGAAGTGGAAAAGATCTTGGGTGTCAAGATTCTGGAAATTATACCAGAAGATCCTGAGGTGAGGCGATCCGCTGCATTCAAGACTCCTATTGTTATACGCAGCGAAGATTCTCCTGCTGCCATTGCATACCGACGGTTGGCAACGAAAATGATTGGAGAGGAATTTGCAGAACCAGAAACAGAGAGAGAAGAAGGTGTTGTCTCTCGCTTTGTGAGATCAATATTTGGTGAATAATATGATAAGCGCGGAAACTCTTTTGATCGTACTGATCATGGAAACGTTGATTGCCCTCCTGATAATTGCCATCTTGTACATTAGGGTAAAGCAACTGACAAAAGATCTCACCGACCTCAAGCGTAAGATGGAAATTACAGATGAAGAGCTGTATAAGCTTGCTGAGGACATAAAGGAATTTAGGAACCTCAAACTGTGGTGATGAAATGGCGGATATAGTTTTGAAACGGCTTGTCAATGACATGTCCCGGATTGAGGGAGTAAATGGGGCCGTTGTGGTGGCCAGAGATGGTGTTGTATTGGCGTCCACACTGAAGGATCCCGAAAGTGAAGGAGCAATATCAGTCTTTGCAGGAGCTACTGCAGAGGAAATTGCCAATTCACTGGACCTTGGAGACGTTAAGCAGGTAATCATTGAAGGTTCAGACTACCGCATGATGATCATCAAGCATCAGGACTACTTCATCGGGATCATGATGGACGAACATACCTCTCCGTTGATCATTCGACAAGAAGTAGACTCCTTGTTGCAGATGTAAAACATGTTGGTTCTTCCTACTGATGTCTGGGTTTCACGTTTTGGATATTGGATCGTGGTTACTGAGTACCGTAAATTCTCTTTCTCAATTCGTACATCTTGATGTAGAGCTGCATGTTGATATCCTTGAGGGGGCAAACGATTTCTGCTTCAAGGGTTGTACCATATACCTTTCCAATGACTCTCACAACATCTCTCTCGCTTACTGCAGGATCTTCTGGCGTGATCACAGTCAGCTGGCCTGTGCCGTCATCAAGCATGAATTCAGCTTCCCCGCGCTTGATGACAGTACCCACCACACTTACTCTGGGCTCATCGGTAATGTCTTCGATACGTCTGATGGCTGCCGGAATTCTCCTGATCATTGGACTGGTTATCAGGCGGACTTTATAAGATTATCTTCCCCCAGTTCATTCCTGGAGAGGGACTGCATCAGACATTCCTGTTGATGGGAGCCGTTAACATGCAAACCTGGCACTTCGTGAAGGTAGTCCGTCAGTTGAAACTGGTCTAACGTCTGAGCCAGTCCATTTTTCTGGAATGGAGACTATGAGGATGAGGTATTCACAAAATCTGGCAAAAATACGTTTTGATCTGAGAGTGTGGATGCAGCTAGAGGATGCATAACTTTTATAAGAAACCTGCTCTTCCTCCCTCCATGGATGACAGCAATGCGAGGAAGACTTTGAAAGCGTTTGCTCTATCTTCCTTTCTCAATGACTTGGGTTCCGACATGGTGTACCCAGTGTGGCCTCTCTTTGTTACGTCTGTCCTGGGAGGAAGTATGACTTTTCTGGGATTTATAGACGGATTGGGGGAGGCACTGGTCTCTTTTTCACAAGCTGGAAGTGGATATCTATCTGATAGGCTCCAAAAGCGAAAAGTCTTTATCTGGGTGGGGTACATTTTTGCTTCAGTATCTCGCATTGGATACGCTGCATCTTTCTCTGTCAATCACCTGGTGCCTTTCAGGATTCTGGACCGGCTGGGTAAGATACGAGGAGCCCCCAGAGACGCCATGTTGGCGGATATATCTACCAGAAAGACAAGAGGTGCAGCCTTCGGATTTCTGCGGGCTCTGGACAACCTGGGAGCTGTATGTGGCATCCTGGTGTGTATTGCTCTTGTTCAGAAAATCGGCTACAGGCCCCTTTTCCTTGTGGCAGCCTTTCCATCCCTTCTGGGAGCGTTTTTTATTCTCTCTCTGATTAAGGAAAAGAAAACTGGTAGCGCTTATGTCAGTATCTCCCTGAAGGATCTTACCCCGAATCTGAAGCTGTTCTTTTTTCTTTCTGCAGTATTCGGAGTGGGTGCGTTTAGCTATTCCTTCATGTTGATCTTTGCAAAGGATTCAGGATACTCTACTGGATTCATCCCCGTATTGTATCTCATTTTCACTGCTACAGCATCAGTCTTTTCTTATCCTTTTGGAAAAATGGCAGACAGAACCAGTAGAAAGACAGTCCTCACGATTGCATTTGGATTATTCGGGCTTCTGTGCGCCGGATTTGTAGCATGTGGCGGAACTGATCCTCAGAGAAGTACGTATGCCATCATACCATTGTTCTTCTTGTACGGTATGCACAAGGGTGCCCTAGACCCGGTACAGCGAACCCTGGTATCAGAATTGGCACCTCCCTCAAGAAAAGCTTCCATACTGGGGGCCTACCAGATGGTAATGGGGCTGTGTGCCTTTGTTGCCTCCTTGTTGGCAGGATTGCTCTGGGACACCTATGGGATGACTGCACCATTTATGTTTACCATGACAACTTCTGCAGCGGCAGCTCTCCTCATGACGCTGGTGAAGGAGTAGCCATTTATTGAGGTGGCTCATAGAAGTCGAGTCTGTTTCCATCAACATCTTGGAATCCCACAACCCGCCCTTGTCCACCGGGTATGTCCTCAATCTCACCCAGGAAATGTGTTCCTTCCTTCTTGAGTCGTTCTACCTCCTCTTCAATCTCAGTTACCAGAAAGCAAATTGAGGACTGAGAACAAACAAATCCAGATTTTATCTCTCTTAATGCTAAAGTCGAGCCTCCCACATCAAATTCCGCCCAACCCATCTCTTTCGCTATGAACTGAAGTTCCAGACGTAAAACATCCCTGTAGAATAGTACTGCTCTCTCCAGGTTTCTGACTGGATGGCAGACATTGTCAATATCAAGGATCATAGGATCACCTGCATAGCTCTCAATGTTCGGGCTTTTAAATCTTGTGAAAAGTTGCATACATTCCACCTGGTATTCTTTTTGTTGCAGTGTCTCACATAATAGATTAGATTCCATTTTAATTAACAAATATAGACTGTAAGTGGAAAAAAAGACTGTTATGTTATTCTCAATGGGCCTTTCTATCACGGCTATTTGTTTCATGATATATATTCATTATACGGTGGATAATTACTGAAAGGAGAAGAGGGATGTTCATTTTAGAGGACTGGTTTCTCTTTTTGTGAAAACCGCAGTATGAAATCTCATTCTTGAACTCACAATCCCGACAGCAGAAAGGTTTTTAAGTCTATCATGAAGAGCTCGAAGCGGTGGTTGCGTGATCACAGCATATATCCTGGTGGCCACCACCATAGGTAAGGAAAAGGTGGTTGCAGAAGAACTGGAGAGCATGAAAGAAGTAGAATTCGCAGATATTCTCTATGGAGAGTGGGACATCATACTGAGAGTCAAAGTGGAAAGCCTCACTGATCTGGATGCATTCCTTACTCAGAGGCTGCGAAAAATGAAGAATATAAAACTGACTTCAACTCTTATTGCATCTTGAATTCGACAATAATTATCTCTTCAGCCCAGTAATATCTCGATAGTGATTCTTGTTTGTCTTATTTGCTGCTGTCCATTGAAAAGGGCAAAGACTTAAATAGGAACGCTCACACGTTATTCAGGGCCCGTAGTCTAGGTGGTTATGACGTCGCCTTGACAAGGCGGAGGTCTCGAGTTCGAATCTCGACGGGCCCATTCCCCAGGGAGAGCAAAAAGAATCGATTTCATGGAAAATCGTGTGGCAAGAATTGATTTTTCTCAAGGTTATAGTTTTCCGCCGTGACATTGTTTATATTTCGTGATACCACATAGTATATAGGATGACCAACACATGAGAAAATCACAGGAAGAGAGAGAAGTGCGAGGATTATGTGGTTTTCTTAGTGTTTCCCTCATGCTTACATCTTCACCTCCCTTTTTTTCCATATGTACCTTTACAAGAGATCCTATTGTATTTTTATAGTACATAATCTCTTTTTTTCCAAGGTTACAAAAAAATGACATCCTATTGTTTATATATGGAGAAGTCTTTATATGTATGTTAAACACGTTAGTATTTCAACATCTTTCATCTCCCTTTTCAGAGGGACTTAAAGTCCCTCTCTACTTCTGTAGGGATTAAGAAGAAAATTCGGAGCGATTACATCCACCATTCATTCCTGGACCAGTTCTCTATCAGAGAAATTTGACTTCCTGAAGATATCGTATCTGGAGATCGTGTATGGATTCGTCCAGTGTTTTCTGTTCTTCTGGAGTCAGGTTTCCCTTTGTTTTCTCCTTCAACACTATGAGAATATCAATAACTGATTTTGCAGCTTCAATGTCTTTCTTGTCTCCCAGATCTCCAAAATGGTACAGAGCCGTGGTGACTAAGTTGAGAATGTACAGGGAAAAATCTAATGAAAGAGGTTCCTCACTCATGACGCTCCTAGTAGAGTCATCATATAAACCTTGTCGTAGATTGTCCTCTTTCTCCTGGTTCTAATTCATCGTCCTCTTCCCTTTGCAGGAAAAGGGAACAGCCATCATGTGCAATCTTTATAAAACCAGGGAATATACAAAAATGTGCTCAAGCAGGTAATTGTGGTAAGGACGGATCTGAAACTGGGAAAAGGGAAACTGGCTGCCCAGGTGGCGCATGCTTCTCTGGAATCATACCTGAGGACTCCTCAGAGAGACCAAAAAGCATGGCTTGAGGAAAGTCAGAAAAAGGTGGTTCTCAAGGTAAAGAGTGAACATGATCTGGTCATCATTTTTGACAAGGCAAAGCGAGCAGGGCTACCTGCCACATTAGTGAGAGATGCTGGACTTACCCAGATACCTTTTGGTACCAGGACTGCAGTGGGCATTGGACCTGCAAGAGCTGATGAAATTGATGTTATCACTGGAGACCTGTCTCTCCTGTGAGGCTGAGGATTGTGAGAACCGGATTGATGATGATACATAACCCTTTTATTCTGCGTGAATATGGGGGACATGATGATCAAGGCAGTAACATTCGATCTGTGGGGTACTCTGATACTGAATTCCTCACAGTACGAGAGAGAACTCGCTCGTAAGAGAGAAGACCTCCTGTTTGCTTCTCTGGGAGGGCAGATTAGCAGAGAAAATATCAGAGCCGCCATGGAATATGCACAGTCTGGCATTGAAAAGATGCGTGAAACCATGAGAGATGTTCCAACCTCTGAACACATCAGACTGCTCAAGGCTTTTCTGAAGATTGATAGTAATCTGGAACCTGCCTATGCGGAAGCTGTCCTGCATTTTATGCCTGCTCTCAACCCATATTCTCTTGAGGTTCTTACCAGGGTGAAATCAGTGGCAAAAGTGGGCCTCATCTCCAATACAGGGATAACTCCAGGACGTGTGCTCCGAAAAGCGTTGTCAGATCTGGGAATATGGTCACTTTTTGATGTGGGATTGTTTTCCAACGAAGTGGGATATCTGAAGCCCCATCCGAGGATATTTGAAGACGCCTCCAGGAAGCTCGGGGTTTCCTTTGATGAAATGCTCCATGTAGGTGATGACAGAGTGGCTGATATTGAAGGTGCATCAGGAGTGGGAATGAATGCTATCCTTGTGGAGGACCCTGGTGATTTACTGCACGTGCTGGACGTGGTGCCTAATGGAGGACACGAACATGTCAGATAGGAAGGAAATTGCGGTCAGGGTGCTAGCGTTCAACACGGTTTATGTCCTGGTAGCTGTGCTGGTGCTTCTCTACTTAGAATTGGAATGGGCGATTATACCTGCTCTCATTGTCATTGGAGTGTGGGGGGCGTATGTCTACAGAATGAATGTGAGAGTATTGGGGATGCCTGCCAGGATCACTGGCATTGAGGGAGTGGAAGGGAAAGCCCTGACTGATATACATGATACTGGAAAGATAAAGGTAAAAGGAGAAATCTGGAATGCACAGAGTTCCAACCCCATCAAGAAAGGAGAAAAGGTGAAGGTAGTACGAAGAGAGGGCATTGTTCTAGAGGTGGAACCTGTTGAGGATTAAGGAGAAACCTGAAGATTTCGTGGTGGAAGAGGTCATTGATATAGCTCATGCCAAGAATGATTGTTTGGTCTGCACACTGGAGAAAAGGGGCTGGGATACTATTGGAATTGTGAAGGTTCTTGCCAGGAAGCTTGGAATATCTCAGAAACGGATTGGATTTGCAGGGCTGAAGGACAGGCAGGCAGTAACCCGGCAGAAAATATCTGTGTCAGGAGTGGACAGGAAGCAGCTGGAATCGGTGAGAATACCCAGGGTTTCAATAATCGATATTGAGTTGGGCGATCGCATACGACTCGGAGACCATAAAGGAAATCAGTTTACTATCATGGTGAGAGATGCTTCTGTATCGCCAGGAGCAGTGGAGAAAATTAAAGGAGGGTTTCCCAACTACTTTGGAATTCAGCGATTCGGTGAGGTGAGGCCAATAACCCATGAGGTGGGCAGAGAGCTGGTAAGGGGAGACCTGGATACGGCTGCTTTCGTCTTCTTGGCAAAGCCGTTTGAAAAGGAGAAGTATTTTGAGGTGCGAAAAGAATTGTGGGAAACGCATGATTTTGAGAAAGCGAGGAGTGAGTACCCATTATCACTGAGGTATGAACGAGCGATGCTGGAAAATATCGGCAAAGGAGCTAAGAAAGCATTTGAAGCCCTGCCTCGACGATTGAATACTCTCTTCATCCATGCATACCAGGCCTATATCTTTAATGAAATTGTGAGAAGGAGATCAAGAGCAGTTCCCATTACTGCAGTTGAACCAGGAGACGTCGTGATTGACTGGGTTGGCACCCGGAGAGTTGTCACCCTTGCTGGAGAACACAACATGGACAAGATTACAGAACGGGGGCTGTGTGCTGCTGCCCCCATAGTCGGGTATAAGACTCACGTTCGGGGAAGGATAGGAGAGATTACTCAGGAAATACTGGAAGAGGAGGGCATTGGAAGAGAGGACTTTCGGCTGAGAGAATTTCCTTCCCTGGCCAGCAGGGGAACACACAGGGAAATTGCAGGGAAAGCACAGGATATCTCTTATACATGCGAGGAAGGAGGGACCAGAATTAGGTTTTTTCTCCCAAAGGGGGAGTATGCCACCGTCTTTCTGGAAGAGCTCTTTGGTTAGAATACTATCCCTTCCATTGAATGTCCTATTCGGAACTCGGTGGATAATTCAGGATATGACACTATAGAGATACTGGACATCCTGGGTTCAAGCCTTCACAGATGATGAGGATGAACACCAAAAGAATATAAGCGATGCATCCAAAAAGGTCCAATGATTCTCCGGTTTTACAAGGGGACTATTCAGATTCAGGGAGACTACCACCTTCCCAATACTGCGTGGGATGAGAGATCCAGGACATACCGGGCTCAGGCTTTGCACTACAGAGAGATCATCACCTATCTTGAGGAATCAGCCATTGAATACGTAGATTCTGTGCTAGATCTGGTTCCCTGCCCCGAACTGGCATTCTCAGGAGAGTTGCGGGACTATCAGCAGGAAGCGTTGTCACGGTGGCTGAAAGACAGAAGAGGAGTCATCATACTCCCCACTGGTGCAGGGAAGACATATGTTGCCCTCAAGGCTATGGAAGCTGTAAATTGCGCTACCTTAATCGTTGTTCCCACACTGGACCTTGTTGATCAGTGGAAGGAGACTATTGTACGAGTATCTCCAAAAGATGTAGAAGTGGGCGAATACACGGGACGCACAAAGGTGTTGAAAGCTGTTACTGTCACTACCTACGATTCTGCCTATATCAATATTGATCATCTGGGAAACAGGTTCAAGCTGATCGTATTTGACGAGGTTCACCACCTTCCCTCAGAAGGGTACCGGCACATTGCAGAATTCTGTGCAGCTCCCTATCGCCTCGGATTGACTGCCACCTATGAGAGGGAAGATGGTCAGCACTACATGCTGCCCCGCCTGGTGGGAGGAAAGGTCTATGAAACACGTGCCCACCAGCTTGCAGGGACTCACCTATCTGAATTTGAGATCCGGAAGATCAAGGTGGATATGTCTACTGAGGAGCAGGAAAAATACGCTGAGAACATTACGATATTCAGGAATTACCTTCGTGTCAGCCATATTCGAATGAGAACCCCTGAAGACTATCAGAAAGTGGTATACAGGAGCGGGTATGACCCTCGCGCCTGGAGAGCGGTGAGGGCTCGAAATGAAGCCAGGAAAATTGCCTATAATTCCCAATCAAAACTGGAAAAGCTACAGGAATTGCTCGAAAGACACAGAACTGATAGGATTATTGTCTTCACCCGGTACAACGATCTGGTATACCACATTTCAAAAGAGTTTTTCATACCATGCATTACCCATAAAACGGAAAAGAATGAACGGAAAGAGATTCTTGGCAGATTCAAAAAGGGGAAGTATACCGTTATTGTGAGTTCACAGGTTCTGGATGAGGGGATTGATGTGCCTGAGGCAACTGTGGGCATCATCTTGAGTGGGACAGGAAGTGTCAGAGAATACACGCAGAGGCTGGGCAGGATTCTTCGACCCACGGACAAGAAGGCCATCCTGTATGAAGTGATCTCTCGAGGCACTGCAGAGATCCAGACCTCTGCAAGGAGGTCACGACAGTAAGGTGGGCGCATGTTTTCCAAAGATCTACTTGTCACCAGAAAGCGAAGACCATATATCACCCCTGTGTATATACACACTGACGAGTTACTCCTGGCAACCAGAATAATCTCCTTCTACAGAAAAGGGAAGAGCAAAGGTGAAATTGATGAGGAGACTGCTGCTCTGGAAACCCACAGCAATTTCCGGGTAGTGCGAGGCCTATCAGAACTCATGCGGAGGCGGACCACCTTTGCCCCACTATATGTAACAGATCCCAGGACGGTGCGTACCTTCTTGTATGAGAGAGGGATCGCAGTGAACAAGGAAGAACGATCTTTAGCACTGGAAGAAGCCGCCCTCAAGTTCTCAGTTTCAGTAGAGGACATAGAGAGCAGCTTCTGGGCAGATCGGGAGGAATTTCACATTATATCAGACGTTGAAGATATTTCTGCTGGTGACCTTGTCAAGTATTACAACCTTTCCCTGACTCAAACCCTGTTATTTGATGCTATATCTTTGCAATTTTCGTCATCAGGGAATTATCAGAACATTTTCAGGATGATCAAGTACCTGGGGCTAATGTATGAGGTGGATTCAGAACATGATCCTTTAGTTGTCACGGTAACTGGTCCGGCCTCTCTGTTCAGGAAAACTAAGAAGTATGGAACTGCTCTGGCCAAATTACTCCCACATATTATGAGAGCACCTTCCTGGAAGATCAGAGCTCAGATAGAAACCATGGTAACAGGAGAACCCCGAATCTACATATGTGAGCTTTCAGATAGCAAGCAGAAGTTGTTCCCTGACACTCCGGACCTGGTTGAGCGCTTTGATAGTGCTGTGGAAGAGGATTTCTTAAAACGCTTCTCTTCTCTGAGAAAAGACTGGGACATAAAACGGGAACCCACCATCCTGCAGACTGGTGTTACAGTAATGATTCCTGATTTCAGTGTGGAAAGGAGGGAAAAGAAGTTTTACATAGAGATTGTAGGATTCTGGACTCCAGAATACCTGGAAAAGAAGACTGAGAAGGTGAAAGCACTTGAGGAGGAAATGGTCCTCTGTGTCAGTAAAGAACTGGAGTGTGCCAAAAAGGATTTACAGAAGGAAAATGTCAATGTGGTCTTTTATGACAAGCAGATTCCCATGAAACCGATTTTGGATAGAATCAGACAGATCGAGGAGGAACAGCTGAGAGAAGAGGAAGAAAGAGTTTCAGAACGAGAGATGGAATTGACAGGCGAGATTGTCTCTCTGGGGGACGTTGCCCGCTCTCAGAACGTAGGAATAGAGGCAGTCAAACGTGTCCTGGAGAACAGTGAAGAGGGAAGGGTGGTGGGAGACCTGTTTGTGAAGAACAGTGTCCTGGATGACCTCAGAATGAGAGTGGCAGCTCTGGATGATATGCGGCTGCCATCCGTAAGAAACGTTCTGAAAGAGTATAACCTGGATGAAAAAGTCCTGAAAGTCCTGGGCTACGATATTGAGTGGAAGACTCTTGACACGAATCAGGCTGTGGTGAAAAGGGCTGAATCCTCATGAGGATTATGTACTGCAGGCTGCAGTGTACACTACGTGAGAGTGAGCTCAGCGCCTGCGAAGGAGTCCCCATCACCGGGCCTCGAGCAACATTTTATATGTTCATGGAGTTGTCAGTGTATGCTTGAAATTGATGGCAGCCATGGTGAAGGTGGAGGACAGATTCTCAGGACTGCTGTGGCTCTGTCTGCTGTTACAGGAATTCCCTGCAGGATTACCAACATCAGAGCGAACCGTCCCAGTCCTGGATTAAAACCTCAGCACTTGATGGGGATACAGGCGGCTACAGATATCTGTCATGCTGAGACAAGAGGGGTTCACAGCGGATCAACCTGTATAGAGTTTGTTCCTCATGATATTTCGGGCGGTGAATACACCGTTAAGATCGGGACTGCTGGTTCTATAACGTTAATCCTGCAGGTCTTGACTCCTATTTGTCTTTTTTCGACTGATCCTGTCAAACTGACTATCACAGGAGGGACGGATGTGAAATGGAGCCCTTCTATAGCTTATTTTGAGAAAGTATTCTGCAATATCTTGGAGAAAATGAATGCCCATGTACGGATTGCTGTGCATAACCATGGATTCTATCCGAAGGGAGGTGGAAAAGTCACAGCAGTCATTCGCCCCTGGGACCAGAAGATGGGATTGAATCTCACAGAAAGAGGTCCAGTGAGGGGTCTTGAGGTGGTGAGTATTGCTTCCTCTTTCCTGGGGAGTGCAAGAGTAGCAGAAAGGCAGTATCACGCATTTGAAAAGTGTTTTTCCGATTATTCGGTTTCAGCGAATAGCCGGTATGTAGAAACATTGAACCCCGGTTCATCACTGTGTGGAGTGGCTTTATGTGAGCATTCTGCACTGGGAGCAGATTCTCTGGGAGAAAAGGGAAAGCCTGCAGAGACGGTGGGTCGAGAGGCAGGAACGTTCTTACAAAAGGAAATCGACTCAGGAGCAGCTCTTGATGTTCACATGGGGGATCAGATTATTCCGTATCTAGCTCTGGCAGGGGGGGAAGTCTCCATATCTCAAATCAGCAACCACACGAGAACCAGTATCTGGGTCTGCCAGCAGTTCGTCAATACCAGGATTACCAGTGAAGGAGTCAATGTGACTGCAGTGAGAGAAGGTGGATAAGGTTACCTGGATTTTTCTGGACTATGTCCTTCTCCCTGCCTCCTTACTATGAGAGCGTGGCGCAAGAGTACTCAATGGAAAGGTACTTAAGGAGGGTCCACTCTAGTAACAACTACTACCAGGTATAGTATGTACGAAGTAGCAGAACAGCGAGGAGATGTCGCCATGAAGATCGTACTCACCGATGGTAATAGCAGAAGATTGGGTTCCAGAACCCTTGTGTATGGGACTGCTGTATGCATTTCAATGTGTGCGTTACTTGGGTGTATTGGACAGGCTATGAAACCGATTCCCGCACAGGAATCTTCCGTGGCCGATATTGTAGCTCAACTGGAAGGCCTGCCCATTGATGAGTTTTTTGATGAATCCTTCCGGTGGCTGCAGCTGAGAGATCCTGATACGCTCATATATAATGGACTCGGTGATGAGTATGGTGTCGACACGTATGACCAGTTCACCAGTATCTCAGACTCCTATATCCGCGAAACCCAGCAGATGGAATCAGCTATCCTGGGCCTATTGCGGAGCTACGACCGCAGTTCTCTCCCTTCTGAACAACAATTATCATACGATATCTACGAATGGTATCTCGACGACCTGGTGCGCGGACACGAGTTTATGTATTACGGTTATCCTGTCAATTCTGTAGGCCTGTGGGATACAGAGTACTGGCTCGTCTATTGTCTGTTCGACTCTCTGCCCATGAACAACCTGCAGGATGCCAGAAACTATGTTACTCGACTATCTCAGATAGACACCTGGATGGAACAATTCATGGAGCAGTTGACCCTGCGGGAGAGGGCTGGGGTTATCCCACCAAAGTTCTTGGTGCAGAGGTCTATCAGCCTTGTTGAGCTCTCTCTTCAAGAACGGGAAGATGGCACATCTGATGCGGAAGCTACCTATTTGTATACTTTGTTTCGCGAAAAGCTGGAGCAAATTGATGTCACTGACGAGCAGGAATACGCACTGCTCAACACCGCTTTAGCTGAAATCGAGCAAACATTTATTCCTTCCTTCATGGAACTGAGAGATTATTTGATCTATCTGGAGAGTATTGCAGGAGATACTCCAGGCGTGGGAGCCTTACCGGGAGGAGAGGCATATTATGCCTATATCTTGCGTTACTGGACTGGCACAGATTACAGTCCAGATCAAGTCCATGAACTGGGACTCGTCGAGGTGGCTCGTATTCAGGCAGAGATGCGCACAACTGCAACTGAACTAGGTTACCCGGAAGATATCACTATGGCTGAACTGGATCAACTCTTTTCTGCAGATACTGATTACCTTCAGGGGGAACCCTTAAGGAAGGAATATCAGAGGCTCATTGCAGAAGCTGATAAGGCCATGGAAGAGTATTTTGACTTGCGCCCCAAAGCACAGGTCATCGTTACCTATGATCCGGTGGCTCCCCCTGCTTACTATGAGGCGCCACCTAAAGATGGTTCAGGTCCTGGCCAGATGGTTGTCAACCTTGCCAACTCAGCACAATTCATTTTCTACAACCCCACTGTTTTAACTCATCATGAAACCATCCCGGGGCATCATGTACAGATTGCCCTCGCCCAGGAATTGGACCTTCCTACCAGCTTCAGAAGAGACATCATTTACAATTTTTACAGGCAGCAGGTAACTTTTGAGGCATATACTGAGGGCTGGGCTTTGTATGCTGAAGGGTTGGCTTCAGAAATGGGCCTTTACGGGGATGACTCCCTGGGCAACCTTGGGCGGCTGAGGCTTCGCCTGCATCGCACTGCCCGCCTGGTAGTGGATACGGGTATACACGCCAGAGGGTGGACTATCGGAGAAGCCATTGATTACCTTGAGGAGGCAACAGGTTCTCAGTACAGCCAAAACAGACTGGCACAAATCACTGCTATACCTGGACAGGCCTGTGGATACAATATTGGTATGCTCAAAATCCTGGAGCTGCGCCAGCGAGCGATGGATCGGCTTGGTGACACGTTTGACATTAAGGAGTTTCACAACATGATCTTGGGTCATGGTCCAATGCCCATACAGATCCTGGAACAGGTTGTAACTGACTGGATCGAAGAAAACCAGGTGAACAGGATTCTGGGCATACTGTAGTACTGTCAGCAATTCCAGCCATTCATGACCCGCTAGATCATCATACGAACCTAATCTCTCCTCAGTGTTGTTACTTTCTCTTCCTGGATTGATGAGATCTGCTGTCCAACCTCTGTTAGTTCCGAGAGGACTGCAGTAAGGAAGGGGACACGGGCACTCGTGTCTTTCCCGACAAGGGGCTTTCTCCATGGAGGTACCTTTGTTACATCAGAATGTTTCAAAATCTATTTATCAAACGAGGAAGA
>JACVGW010000061.1:7416-16499 GCA_018992565.1 Theionarchaea archaeon | reverse complement strand
TCTGACCTTCCAGGTAGTGGTACAGGCTACAGGTACATACAAGAATGTTGCTCAAGTGACAGCATCAGATCAGTATGATCCTGATTCAACGCCCAACAATGATGATGGAGACCAGAGTGAAGACGATGAAGACTCAGAAACAATAGCAGCACAGGAAGCAGATCTACGAATTGTGAAATCAGTCAATGATTCCAATCCGAATGTGGGAGATACTATAACCTTCACCATCACGGTGTACAACGATGGACCAGATGCAGCAACCAATGTGACAGTGGAAGATGTGATACCCAGCGGATACACCTACGTATCCAGCAGCATAGCAGGCGGAGATTCAAGAGATGATTCAAGCGCTCCTACATTGACCTGGACCATTAGCAGTCTGGCCAATGGTAGTAATGTGAGTCTGACCTTCCAGGTAGTGGTACAGGCTACAGGTACATACAAGAATGTTGCTCAAGTGACAGCATCAGATCAGTATGATCCTGATTCAACGCCCAACAATGATGATGGAGACCAGAGTGAAGACGATGAAGACTCAGAAACAATAGCAGCACAGGAAGCAGATCTACGACTCGAGAAGACAGTCAATGATTCCACACCCGATCCAGGAGATACCATAACCTTCACCATCACAGTATACAACGATGGACCAGACACAGCCACGAACGTCTTGGTGGAAGACGTCTTGCCCGCAGGGCTGAGTTATGTCTCAGATACTCCCAGTCAGGGAACCTACAGCAATGTGACCGGCATCTGGACAGTTGGCACAATTGTCAATGGAGCTTCTGCTACTCTGCAAATCACAGCCCAAGTCACCGGAACAGGTACAATCACTAATATCGCCCAGGTCAATGCAAGTGATTGCTATGACCCTGATTCCACACCTGACAATGATAATCCTCAGGAAGACGATCAGCAATCTTCGACAATTACTGTATCAGTGGCACATTTGACCCCCTCAATAGATGTCACGAAGTCAGTCTACCCCAAGGTAGCCCAAGAAGGAGATGTATTAACCTTCACCATCACGGTTACCAATACTGGGCAGCTGCCCTTGGCCCCGGTACTGGTAACGGATAATCTTCCTCTTGGACTGAGTTACGCGAATGCGGCAAGTATTCCCCCAGTTTCAGTGACAAATACCCCTGACGGCACCACAACCATAACCTGGAACATTCCCGGCCCCCTAAACCCTGGAGATGTTCGGGTCATTACCTTTGCTGCCATCTTCAATGGGTTGGAGCCTGCCTCGCGCAACGTAGTCGTTGCTACCGGAACGCCTCCCGGCCTGCCACCAGTCTCAGATGACGGATCTGTAATTGTCACCGTATCGACACCTAACACGCCGTACCAACCAAGTCTGTCTTACCAGCCTCTGGCATACTATCTCAAGAGTAATTGCTACGAAGAACTCAAAGACCTCATCGAACAGATCAGGAGCAAGGACCCCACATTGGAAGTCAATCAGAGAACTCCCTGCTGCCAGGCTTTTGAGGATGTAGTACAGCACCTAATCGATCTGGTATTGGGAAGAGGGCTGGACAAAGAGTACCCTGAGAAATGGGAAAGAGTCCAGGAGCTGCTGCCTTATGTAAGAGAGTGCTGTTCGAACTCTGAACAATACTACAGCGAGCAGAACTACATCGCTTCAATTCACTGGAGCCATCAAAGGAACAAAGCATACAGAGAACTCATGGAGACCTTAATGGAAATGCTTGGATTTTAATTCTTTCTTTTCTTCATTTTTTCAATTTCACCATACAATGTTTCTGGCACTCCTTCAGTTCTATTTCCATAGTACTTTCTACTCAATTCTCTCAAATCGTGCTTTTCCGACATATAGGAGAGCCCATCCTATCAGCCAGCACATCACGCCCTGAAAAAGAAAGACAGCAGGCAACCCACCTGCAGGGTCTGAAATCTGTCCACCCTTCGTCAGCACCACCAGTGATATCACAAACAATCCGATAGAAAAGAAGACAGCCACAACAATATTGACCCACAGTACTACCGACTTTTCTGAAAAGGCTGGATTCAAGAGAAACAATCCAAGGACAAAAACCACATATCCTGCAACATACACCACCATCATAGCAACTACCGCCAGGAGCAATCCCACGCCACTCTTCAACGTGAAGAAAGCCACTACTGCCGTTACTATGCCGACTATCGGGACGGCCAATAACCAGCTTTTAACCAGCATCGCCTTGATGAACCCGGTTTCGCCATGAGGCGTCTTCCTAAACAGGAACAGGCTCTGTTTACCTCGTACAGTGACTTCTCCTGTAACCATTACCACGATTATTGGAAAAATGAACTCCAGAAAGAGGAGACCTCCTGGAGGATCATCAGATCCACCTGATTGAGGTGCAATAAAGAGAATCATCAAAAAGAGCAGACCCAGCATGTACGTTATTCCTGAGATATTTTCCAGTCTCCTGCTATAGTCTTTGAACAGAGATGTCACTACCCTACCGAATGATCCACCGCCTGATAGAACCCCTACCGTCTTGTAGAAAACGCCATCTGGCTTGGCCTGTGAGCCGATGAAGGAACTGATCTCCAGACTGTACACACGACCCGCTACACGAGTACCTATGTAGAGAATTCCCACGAAGAATAGCACAAGTCCAGCTAGCCGCAACCCCATGTCCATACCGCAGGCTGACACATTCCCGGGGTTGGCAGCACATGCCACGATTATTTCAGCACCCCAGGAACTGGGAAGCCATCCCAAGAGGGTCTTCACCAGTCCTGATGCTGAAGGATCAGCCAGCGTTTCCAGGAGGCCCCCGAACATTATGGCGTAAAACAAGGCAAGAATAGGCAACGCCAGGATCATCCCCAGAGCTCTACCAATATCCTTTCCCCGGGAGGTCTTACTCAACCGTGTTCTCAAAGCCGCTGATAAGACTGTGCCAATCCACAGAGCAGATAGATAGACTACTACAAAGACAACAATTACAATCAGCATCTGAACTGCACTGAGTCCCAGGGGGGCAAGAATTGCGGCAAAGAATCCTGCAATGACTGTGACGAATATTCCATAAAGAGGGATTCCCCCAAGAAATTGGCCCAGCAGAACATCGCTAGATCGTACTGGAGCTGAAAGGTACGTTTCGACCTGCCACAATTCCTGCTCTCTAAGAGAACTGGTAATGGGAATGACCATAAAATAAGCAAACATGGTGAACAGAATGATCTCCGTCATGGCAAGAGCTATCCTGGAAAGGAAGAGAGCAAGAATCTCATCTGCAAAGAATCCTACAAGAGCAGGCGCAATATACAACACATACACAACCAGGAGAGCAACAACAATAAAAGGAAAAGCCGGCCGTATCTGTCTTATGGGACTGGTACGAATGAAATACTCGTTCTTAGCTACCAGGAGCCATTTGTACTTCATCTCTGTGCTTCCCTCCAGGCCAGGAGTTCCTTCTCTTCTACACCACCCGTGAGGGCCATGAATGCCTCTTCCAGGGTTGTTGTTTCAGTCCCGGAAATGATGTCCTCGACTGCTCCCTGAGCAATCATAGATCCCCGGCTGATAATCCCAATCCTATCACAGAGCTCTTCCACGATTGGGAGAATGTGACTGCAGATGAAAACAGTCCTCCCTGCCTTTTCTGCCAATCCCTTTATCAAATCCTTAACCATCAAGGCAGCCCGTGGATCCAGCGTGGAGGTGGGCTCATCCAGAAACAATAGAGGGGGGTCATGGATTACTGCTGCTGCAATGAGGATCTTCTGTTTCATGCCTCTGCTGTATCCCTCAAGGAGCTGGTTCCTTCTTTCATAGAGTTCGAATAAATTGAGCAATTCATCAATTCGATCTGGAAGAATACTCTGATCAACATCATACAAAGCACCCATGAACTCCAGGAACTCATATGCGCTCAGTTTCTCGAACAGCCCTGGTGACTCTGCCAGCAGTCCTGTCACCCGCTTGACTTCCATGCTCTCCTTGATGATGTCATATCCCATGACGGAGGCAGTACCGCTGGTAGGCTTGACAATGCAGTTCAGGAGGTTGACAGTCGTGGTTTTCCCCGCACCATTGGGACCAAGCAGCCCAAAAGTCTCCCCTTCCCGGACATCAAGATTCAGATCGTCCACCGCTTTGATCTCTCCTTTGCTGTAGTGTTTTGACAAGTTGACAGTGTGTATTACAGTAGTCATTAGACTCTCTTTTTCTCAACTGCTTATAAATTCTTCTGCATTCCTTCAGGTGGACACAAATTCTCTTGCATTCTCTTTGGAGGTGCTTTTCTCTTTTTCCATACAAGGAAGAGTGAACATGCTGTACTGATCAGAACAATGCAGATGACACCTGCCCCGCACACCGTGCCCATTGAGAGGTTCTCTTCTATTGCAGCAAGATAGGACCGGGCAGTGTCAGAATTCCCGCACCTGATTTCTTCTTGTGCACGCTCCAGGTTACCCCTGATATCTGACTCTCCCCCTCGTACAAGAATTCCAAGAGAAGTAATAGGGCCTGCATGCTCGACCTTTTCTGCTGCCGCCATGTAGTCTTGCATAACAGCCACCATGCTTCTCATAAAAGCTGTGGCCTCCTCACGAGACTTTAACGTAAAGATCTCTTCACAGGTGAGAAGCGCGCATTCCCCATCAGCACACCAGATAGAATACAAATCCCGATACATTTCTGCAGTCTCCAATTCTGTGTAAGCCTCTTCCAGTTTCTGAGAAAAGAGGTCAAACTCAAGAGAAAGGAGCCTATATCGCGCGGCCAGCAGCTTATCCCTGGGGATATTGTCCTTCACTACGGAATCCAATGAGGCATAGTACTCTTCTGCCTGACGATAGCACTCAGCATATCTGTTGAATTCAGAGAGTGTTGCTTCTGTCTTTTCAATCTCGTCCCTGCAAATACGTGCAGCTTTCTCAAAGTCATAGTCTCTCATGCAGGACTTCGCTCTCGCAATCTCAGTGGTAATGTGCAGCCAAAAATCAGTAAGGTCTGTTACTGCGTTAACCCCATATGCCTCTCTTACCTGCGAACATGAGCGGTCTGCCACTTCTTCCAGCTCATTGATGGCATCCTCAGCAGTCTTCCATTCTTCAACGTCAAGGTCTTCAGGGAATATCCATCCCAGGAAGAATTCCTTTTGATCTTCTCCCGTGACATCTTCCAGAAGGTTCATGTACGTGAAGCTGTCTGCTGCAATCCCGTTATCGTAGATGTATTTATTGATCTCCTGGATTGTCTCAATACCGTAGGTCTTGTAGATCTCGTAACAGAATAACGCGGATTTGCTGTAGGCCAGGTCGATCTTACTGCTCTGTGACCCCTGACGTTCATATTCGAATTGGTCCAGAGGAAAATCTAATGTCTTGTATCGGGAGACTATCAGAGACCAGTCGTTCTTCTTGGTTGAAGCCAGCCCTTTTCTATCCATTTCCATGAGAACAAGGAAGACGAAAAGCTCACAGAATCCCTCTTTCAGCCACGGTTTCGCATAGATTTCATCATCTGACCAGTAGTGTGCCATTTCGTGCAGTATTAGAAAAGTATTACTTCCATATTTTATTAACTCTGGAGTATACACGTCTCTGTTTAGCCAGATCCCTCTCTCATTGAGGTTTTTTCCCCCAAATCCTTCCATTTCCCGGTCACTTTTTGGGAAGACTTCCACATTATACCTGTGGGAATAGGGAAATCCAGCCAGCTCTTCGAGAATGGGCAGTGCTTCCACTGCAGTGTCAAAGATGTCCTGTGCCCACTCCTCATCATCGGGACGATAGTATACCGTGACTATGACATCCCTCTCACGCATGGGAACCACACTAGAAAGTGCCAGGGGTTGGCCTCTAACCTGTAAAGCACAGCAGCTGGCAAAGAGAATTCCTACTACGACAATCTGTGTGACTCTGATTGTCTGCCCTTTTTTCATCATCCACACCTTGCTTGATTCCTCAGGGAGATACTACATGACATCGTATCTACTACTCATACCACCCTTATAAGATGTCGGATGAGTATATGGATTCAGAGGGCATGATTTTGCAGGGTGTGAGAAGGTTCCCCTTCGCTCTGCGGACCCAGAAGGACGTGCTGAATCATGAATATTATGATGATGATGTTAGTTTTGCTGAGATGACTGTCGTCCCATTGTAGTTCTCTCCAAACCACTATTCCGGGGAGGGCTGAGAATTCCGTACTTTCTCTAACAGGTCTAAGGTCCCCTGCTCCAGTACTGCATCAAAACACTGTTCAAACACCTTCCTGTACGCTGTCTTTACCTGGTCCACTGATATGTCCTGGTGTGTCTGCTCTCTGACGGATGTCATCGAAATATCCAATCCACAGGGGTTAATCCTGTTGAAGGGTTCTAAATCTGTAGTGACATTCAGGGCAAACCCATGATACGTTACCATATCCCTGACGCGTACTCCTATGGATGCAATCTTCTCAGGCCCCACCCATACTCCGGGGTAACCTTCCTTTATTGATGCTGGTATTCCGTATTCTTTCAATAAGAGAATGAGGCTCTCCTCGAGAGTCCTGATGTAGGTGGAAACCCTTCTTGAACCCAACCTCAGGATAGGGTACCCAACCAATTGGCCAGGTCCATGATATGTGATACCTCCTCCTCTATCCACCTCAAGTGCATGCGTTCCCTGCAGCTGGTTCCCGGTTCCTGACTTTCCTACGGTATATACTGGTTCATGTTCAAGGAGAAGCAGGGTCTGAGGGAAAGTCCCCTGTGCTACACAGAAAGCCAATGTCCGCTGCACGTCATATACGTACATGTACTCTGTGAGTCCCAGGTCGAACCACATGACGTTCTCAGCCATGATTTCCCTTGAAAATCTGACTAAAATACTTTGCGATGCGAGATCTGAACAGAGTCTTCTTGTCATATTGTCGTACTACTACCACTTCCTTCTTATCCTGGGTGCATCCTGTTCACTCAGCCGACTGAAAAGAGGGAGCACCTGCCATACAACTATCAAGAGCAAGAAGGAATATCCCACTAATAGAATGAGAAATCCATCACCTCTAGGAGATGTGAGTAACCCAAGAATAAGCATTGCCGCCGTGAAAATGATTGCATACGGAGATTGTTGTTCCTTTGGAGGTATGTCATACCCACATTTCGTACAAAATGGAAATTCTGGATAGACTTCTGCACCACACTTGATGCATTTCACCTTTTCCTTCCACTTCACAGCCTGCACCCCCTCAGGATAGCGTCGAGTTCCTCTTCAGGGATATGATATCGCACTCTGTTGTCCCTCCCATCAGTCGTTTTAGCATGCAGCAGTGAGTTTAGGATGGCTTCTTCTGTAGCCTCTGCAGTGGCTGTGAAAACCTGGTTCAGCAGGTGATCAGGAACAGCCTTTAATTCGTGAATAGTGTCTGAATCATGAAGTATCTTTTGTGCGGTGGAAAAAGCAAGAACCACATCTCCACTCCCATGGTAGGAATTCCCTCCTGTGCGGGCCAGCCCAATTCCTGCTCTCCTGGCCACCCTTCCCAGCTGACGGGACGTCAGGTGACAATCAGTAGCTACAATCATGATAATACTTCCCTTTTCTCCTTCAGGTGTTCTTCCTGGTTCTGGCCAGTCAACCAGCTCCTTCCCCACGGGTATGCCACTGACAATGAAATCTTCTCTCCTTCCGAAATTGCTTAGTACCAGGACTCCCACCATACACGTATCATCCATGACTGGTGCCACTCGGGAAGATGAACCGATCCCTCCCTTGAATTCGAAAGCACTCATGCCCGTGCCTGCGCCCACAGCACCTTGTTCAAAATCGTGGTGTGCATTTGCCAGTGCGCTCATGACGTGGTCTGTTCTCACATGTCTTCCCCTGATGTCATTCAAATAGGAATCATTACATTCCAGTACCAGAGGGTTCACTGATCCCGTGGTTACTCCTATATCTGGGTTTCTGTCAAGCATATACTGTATGAGGGCATCTGCAGCAGTTCCCACGCTGAGAGTATTGGTCAAGACAAGCGGGGTCTCCAGAACACCCAGTTCCCTCACCTGAATTAACCCCATAGGCTTACAATACCCATTAATGACATGGCAGTTGGCGAGAACTTTTTCCTGGTAGACATTTCCAGGATGGGGAATAATAGCAGTGACACCTGTTCTGACTGGTCCTTTTCCTGGAATGAGAGGTCCTTCCCCCTGGATGAGCGTGCAGTGGCCCACAGAGACTCCTTTCACATCAGCTATAGTGTTGGAGTCTCCCTTCTTGCACGACCCAATTTGTAAATTCAGAGGACTCATGTCTTCTCTTTGAAGTCTAAAAGAAAAAGGTTTTCATTTGCTCCGGGCTGTGCAGGAATTCTACAAAGTCTCAGTCAACCTTTTTAAGAGAAGAATCAACGTCTGATAGATGAACATTAGAGCTGTTATAGCTAGAATGTATCTTCCTTCATCTGTGAAGGTCAAAGGGATCCTGGATGTATATGTACGATTTGCACTGTCCATCCATGAAGAACTGATAGCCAGGAATATTGAACCCAACGCGATCTTGGAGAATGCAGCAATAGCTGCAGGAAAGGCTACAGCTGAAACATTGAGGAGAGAAGCTGGGCTACACGATACGTTTGAGGATGCAGTGGATTCCTGGATTATCGGATCAAAAGCTATGGGTGTCACCATATCAGTGAAGGAAGAAGAGGACATGGTTTTATTTCATCACATGTATTGTCCTCTGTGGGAGATCTTCAGAGAAAGAGGTACTCTTCTCTGTAGCCAGGTATGTCTTCCCATGGTGAAGAGTACAGCTCAGGAGATCTGCCAATGCGCGGAAATGGTGGTGATTAAATCTCCAGACATGGAGAACACCTGTATAAAGGCATTGAGAAACGTGAGTTGAGAAATTCCATGAAGAGCTATACTCTAGTAATACTGGTCGTCATGGGGGCTGGGTGTGCAGGGTGCCTGCAACAGGAATCCGAGCAGGAGACAGGATGGTTTACCTACCAGGTGGTATCAATGTACCCACACGACCCAGGAGCCTTCACCCAGGGGCTCGTATATGCTGATGAGTTCTTATATGAAGGAACTGGGTTAACGGGACGGTCCTCACTGCGG
>JACVGW010000061.1:0-7316 GCA_018992565.1 Theionarchaea archaeon | reverse complement strand
TTATGAGCGATGGGACAGCAGTCCTGCACTTCTTGGACCCTGAGACCTTCCTTGAGGTGAAGACTATTGAGGTTCATGATGATTCAGGCCCGGTAACAAGGTTGAATGAACTGGAATTCGTGAAGGGCAGAATATATGCCAATGTATGGTTGACTGATACCATTATCATCATTGATCCTGAAACTGGTGAAGTCACAGGGTGGATTGATCTTCAAGGACTCTTGTCTTCTCAGGGGGTTTCTCAGGAGGCAGATGTCCTGAACGGCATAGCCTACGATGCACAGGGGGACAGGCTGTTTGTCACGGGAAAATTGTGGCCCTACCTCTTCGAAATCAGGCTCGTGCATACCGAACCCCGAGAAGAGACGAGACACATCAACTTCGTACCCTGGTGCCTGGTGTTCTCGTGAGGATTGCATAAGGCACCCTCCTACCAGCATCAGGGCAATGACAACATCAACCTTTCTCATGTAACAGCCCTCTGATTTTTCTGTTCTTACCCCTCTTGGCCATCGCAGGAGCACAGAAGAATCCTCTGCACTTCCCTGTTAAGCATGTCCAGTGGCGGCTCAGGTTTCTCAAGTGAGACACCTGCACTATCCTCAAGGAACCCTTCAATATACTCATCAATTTCCGGGATGTTTTCTATTTTCGCCTTTTCTGTACCCTGTGATTTCAATCTCATGATGTCGTCTATCAAGCCACTAATAGATGGAGGGACAATCTCTGCCATCCCCTGTACAGCATCCCTAAATGCAATGGGGGGAACGCGTCTCCTGTGAAGAACCCACAACGCATTTATCAGTCCCCGTAACGCATAAAGATATACTTTGTACGTGAGACGTTTTCTGGATTGTATGTACTTTTTGTAGTTGTCTCTGCACATTGATGCATAGTGATGGTAGAGTGCGAGTTCACTGAAATATTGTAGAGCAAAATCCTTGAATACCTCGTTCTGTTTCCCATAATACACAATGTCAGTAACAAGCCATTCAATCGCAGTTGGGTTTGATTTTGAAAGCAATTCCACATATTTGAAAATATCAAATCCACTCATGTCAATAAAGACATTCTCAGTACAGGGGCAACCATTTCTGTCAAAAGAAGCAGTTATGACCTGGGTCGGTCTCTTGATCTGCAGGTATTCTCTTACAGGTCGAGTAAAAACAAATCGTACGTCGTAATCACTATCACTGCTGGCCATTCTCCATGCACGACTGCCATTCTCCACAGCAAACAGTATTCTGATTGACACTTCTTGTTCCAAATCACTGCAGATCTCGCGAATGAGTTCTTCCATGGGATAATTTACCTTCATGACTTAAAAGAGTTGGCATTTCGCCTCTATCTGCCTGAGGTCGGGGGTCATGCTATCATGAAATGAGAGGACATCGCAAGGTTTTTCAAGGAGGCTCACGCAATGGTAGCGAGCACCTCTCAGGTGTGGCGTCTATAGAATGAGTGCGGAGGAACAGGAATGATAGAATATGTGGCGCTTGCAGTGGCTCCAGGTGCTTTCTGGCTGTGGTTCTTCTGGAGAAAGGACAGGTATGAGAGAGAACCTGCCAGCTGTCTAATAAAGAGCTTCTTTCTGGGAGCTGGAATGGTCATCCCGGCTGCCCTCCTGGAGGAAATAGTAATTCATGAATTCGGCATGGTCGATGAGATACTGGTAGGTGTTATTGAAGAAACCCTCAAGTTTCTCGCCATCTACCTTTATATGTATAAGAAATCACAATTCAATGAAGTCATGGATGGCATCATCTACAGTGCTGCTGCAGCCTTGGGATTTGCATCACTGGAGAACCTATTCTACATTTACTCCTACGGGGCTTCTGTGATGCTGGGGAGAGCAACAATCTCCACACTTGGACATGTGCTCTTTGCCTCATTCTGGGGATATGCCCTGGGACTGAAGAAATCCACAGGGAAAAATACCATACCAATAGGACTGGCTCTCTCCATTATTGCCCACGGAATCTTTAATACTATCTTGATGGCCCCGAATTGGTACATCAATGTGCTTGTCGTTCCTTTGATGGTTGTTCTCTACAGATCTATGTCAGGAAAAATGCGAAAATCCCTGGAGCAATCCCCGTTCAAGGAATCTGCTGGTTCTGTAGACCTCATGGAACCACTGTGCAGCCACTGTGGTAGAAATGTGCCTCCAGGGAGCAGCTTTTGCCCCCACTGTGGCGAAAGATTGTGATCCCTCTCATAATGCGAAGTATTCGGATTGTGCAGAAAATACATAACATCTCACTTTTCCCGCTCTACCCTGAACTGGTTTATCCCACCATTAAAAGTTGCAGAAAAAATATCAACTATCGAACCCCCTGCACGTACGTTTCAGTATTCTTCCATTTATCAGACAGGGAAATGTGCGCAGAAATTTTATGAAGACTCATTTAAATCAATGATTAAATACTCTTTAATATATTATTTTATTGACATTTATTAATAAATACTATTAAAAAAATTCATACACAATATACTTATTCATTATAATATTCAAAAAATATATTGAGAATAGTTTATTTCTCTCAAGACAGAATCCCGATGCAGCCTGCAGACATTCATCTTGGATATTAGAGATTTCGTGAATGTGGGTTGCTGTTCATTGATTCTCCCGGCCAGACGCTAATTGATCCCAACCCGCATTGGGATTGTCCGATCCTCACAACCGAAAGGTTTATATATACCTAAAGTTAAGTTAACTTGAAGTTAATCTAATCAAGGTGATATAATGGAATGGGATATATTTGATGAGATGCGGAGAATGCAGGAAGAAATGGAAAGAATGTTTGCTGCATCCTCTTCATGCACCTCCTGTCAGGGTAATTCCTGTCAGGGTGTAGGTAGTATTCCGGAGGACTGGAGACCAGAGAGTATTCCACAGAATCCCCGGGCCATACCAGGAAGAATGGAACCTGTTGTGGATGTTCAACAGACACCCACCAGTGTCATTGTGACAGTCGAAGTCCCAGGCATGGAAAAGGAGGACATTAACCTCACTGTGACATCTGAGAAAGTTGAGATAGACGCTGGAAAGCACGACCAGGAACCCGATGAAACGGGAAGAAAGTTTCACACAATTGTACCGCTTCCTGTTTCGGTAAAATCCCAGGATGTCACTGCCACCTGCAGAAACGGTGTTCTGGAGATTACACTGTCCAAGAACAAAGAAGCAGCCACGTCACAGAATGTCAAGATCACATAGTCTCTTTTCCTCTCTTTTCTGTTTTCCCTGCACTTTTCACAGTTTATTGACCTCAAAGTTGAGGAAGTCAGAATTCCTCATGGGCACACTTTCAACTATGAAGGTTTCGGGCATGCCTTCTTCCTGGCAAGAAAACACTTAAAAAGACCTGTAGAAACAGAGAGCGTGAACAGAGAAACATTCTCCAGAGGAAAATCATTCACAGAATATACAACCTCCCCTGAGTCCCTGAGAGCATATCAGCAGGTATCGCTCTCATTGGAAGATCAAGAGTTCTTTTCTTCTCTCAAGCTGAAGGTCCTGTGTATATCAGAAGAGTGGTGTAAGGATTGTAAGCGCGAAGTGCCCTTCATAGCGTATATTTCAGATACAGCACACTGGGAAATGAAGATCTTCAGGAGAGATGAGAATCCCAACCTCATGAAGGAATACACCACGTTGGGCTCAAGAAGGATTCCGGTTTTTGTCTTCTTTAATGCTGACTTCAATGAAGTAGGAAGGTTCATAGAAAAATCTCCAGAGGGAAAGACCACGCTCCAGGCACTCAAGGAGATCTTGACTACTGCCTCCGGATAGTGAGCAGAATATGCTCACCCCTTCACATTGACCGCAGTTTCTGTCACCTCTTACTCCAATGTTTCATAAGATCCAATTTCTGGCGTTTTGACGAAAGACTTAAATACGTGTAGGAGGGAATATATCCGAGGGGTCGGCAGATTCGCTTCCTTTCGAAAAAAGGCAGTCCGTCTTGATGTGGGAGGACACATCTTTCACCCCTACGGCCCCTCACAGCCTATACTGAAAGCACATGGGTATGGTTTGCTGCCTCCACTGTAACAGCATTCCCGGGTCGATAGATTCTTACACGCGTTAATTGGAGTCCTTGTGGATGGGCAGAAGTTCGCTCCAGGGCAATTCTGCAAAAACTTTCCAAACTATCCCTTCTCTACTGAATAGCTACAGCAAAAAAATCAATCCATCCTCCTCTCTCTGAATATCCACCGGGCTCCGAGTCTTCGCAGTACGGAAAAGCTCTTATGTCTTGAGACTCTGTCTTCAGCATGGACGAATTCGAAGATTCTTTTTTCGACGCTGTAAAGGAAATCATCAGGAGCATACCCGCAGGAAAAGTTGCCACCTACGGTCAGATTGCGAAATATGCGGGAAATCCACAGGGAGCCCGTCAGGTGGCATGGGTCTTGCATGCGTCTTCCCGCAAGGAGAATCTACCCTGGCACAGAGTGATAAACAGCAAAGGCGGAATATCACTACCTCATGGTTCAGGATATGAGACGCAGAAAGCTCTTCTAGAAAAAGAGGGAGTAGTATTCGGAAAGCGTGACGGTATAGACTTGAAAAAGTACCAGTGGAACCCGCAGCAAACCTATCTCTAGAGCTGGAAGAGAACGTGAGCGCATGATTGAACTATCACGTAACCGTGAGCTTCCGGGCCAGGTGCTCAGATTTCTTGTCCAGAGGCACAAGAGATATCTTCTCAGATGAAGTCACCCCAATATGGAGCTCTGCTGCTCTCTTTATCTGCTCCTGATCGAATACTGACCCTCGTTCCACTTCTGGCGTAGTTCCATGCAATCTGAGGAGAGATACTCCCACAGCATCTATTGCCACTCGATCCTCACTAGCCAAGAGCACTCCTGGTTCTATGATGTGACCCTGTTCGGGCCCCATGGTAGAAAACCCTCTCATTGCATCCAGTATTACAAGATCACACGAGAATGCTTTGTTGATTTCTGCTATCATGGTTCTTTGATACGGAGACTGATGGAGTTCCCCCATATAATCATATCCATCTTCTGGATCAACCCTGGCTATGGCCCCCACGGTATTCTTCAAGGAAAATGAGAAGTGCCCGCCAAATCGATGTGTCTTGAGACAGCATGTTGAAATGACATAATCGGCATCCAGAAAGGGCTGAGCTAGAAGAAATCCCCTTCGCCAGTGTTCCCCATGAAACCGCGAGAACCCTTCTCCATCAAGATCATCAATGACAACCATCTCACCATATCTAGAAACCACATCAGGAATGTGAAGAGCTCTGAGGACCTTGTTCGTCTTCCCCATCCCACTCCGTTCTGCTACCACAATATCTGCATTGACTGAAGCCAGTGAGGAAAGAAGCGCAGTAAGAGTCCCGGGATGAGTCGAGCCAGGAAATGGATCTGCGCTATTGAAGTTCGCTTTTACAGCTACCTTTTTATTCTTGAACATCTGAAAGTCAACCTGTTCAAGAAGCGTCCTCACTCCTATCTCTCGATTCTCTGGAGAGACCAAATACACATTCATTCACATCACCATTCAGACCTGAAACCTACTGTCTCATGGAACTATTCACACTTAATCTTTTCCTTTCTTGGGGCGAACTTGAAAATTGACGTAGCTCCTTCCATCCTGTGCGCAAGAATCCAGAATCCATGATATGTGATAAAGGGCGCAGTGTGTCTGTCAAAGACTACATGGCACTAAGCTCATTATTCCTCTCGTTTTTTTCCTATGCAGGCAGTCCCTAAGCAGCCAGTAGGAGAAGATAGAAAGTGAACATTTAAAAGGATAGAAGAGAAGAATGCACGAGTGTGCAGGTGTCTGAATCACTCATGCACTCCATGGTTATTTTTCTCGTTAAAAGAGGTGTTGCAAATGCCCTTGGCAATCGTAGATGGACCACAAATTGAAGACTTAAATCTAAAAAGAACCCTGGTCAAAGAAATTACCGACGCACTGGAGAAAGCATATGGCATTAAGAGAGAGAGCTATATCGTGATAGTCAAAGAAAGCCTCCCTGAAAATGTAGCTGTGGCCGGTGAGCTTGTTCTGGACAGGATCAGGAAGTAGGCCTACTAACAAAGGGTGGAAGAAAATGCATCTTGACGTTCTGGCTGGTATTCCAACCAATCAGCGTTTCACCAGAGGAAGATGGAATCAGTGGAGACCATTGGTTTCTCGAGCACTTTTCACGGGATCTCATCATGTAGTCTATCATGACAGGAGAAGTTATATAGAGAAGGGTTCAGAAGTACACTGGAGGTGAATTCATGCACGCAAAGCTGATTTCGTCAGGTGGGGAAATAACACCCCTCTCACTTCACTGCACTGGAACTGGGCATCTGCCCACCGGAATTGGAGACTGCATAAGCGGATATGTTCCATGGGCAGGAACGTGCAAATTTGGAAAGCAAACCTGATGTATGAATAGACCCCCAGATATAGCTTTTTTATTTTTCTTTTTCCAATAATCTCGCTCAAGAAACTGAAGGGCTATATCAACATTGTGCAAGAAATTTATCATGTCTCGAATCCTCAACCTCTCCTGCGTACAATCACAATTCTCTCTGTCTCTTCACGTACGAAACCAACTCCCAGGTCTCTCGAGAATGCATTTTTCCATTAAATAACCTGCTCTCTTCATTCAAAAAAGTACTTTCTTTGATCGACCCAACCCTTTCTCCATGCGAATGTGCAGAAATTTTATGTATCCTCTGTAAAAATCATATAAATATATGAAGTAATATAATATATATTATATACTATTGAAAGTATTTACAGTGAGTGAATTTTTTAGTCATCATATAATATTTTATTTAATATAATTAATAAATAATACTGATTTAATACTGTTTGTCATTTTAAATTTATTTCTTTATATTTTAATTAAATATTTTTTTTATGTAAGTATTATTAATATAGTATTATTAAATCAATATTAAAAAGTAATTTTTATATATAGAATTTTATTAATTATATCTATATGAAAGCACTTTATATATAAACTACAATTCAGACTACAATATCAGAAACAAGATACCTGAACCCCAATTGGCAAAAGTGGTCCTCCAGGGTGGGTTCTGCAGAACAAAAAGAGGTTCTTTAACCAGTAGTTCTTGCTCTCCTGAAACATGCTATGAATGATCAACTAGTGCATCATGCCGGAAGCTTCCTCATGACAGAAAAACAATGTGAATAATTGATGCGGTTATTATCAGAAGAGAAAACGCACGTGATGGCTTCTTGAGTTCTATGAAATGTGGGTTAGTGCACTCTGTGGGAGAACGTCAAAGATAACAGCTGTAGGTGAGAAAAG